>OMJR01000097.1 GCA_900299355.1 Anaerolineaceae bacterium | reverse complement strand
CGTAGGTGCTGAACTTGTGGCCGCGCTTGTAATCAAACTTCTTGGCAGCCCGGATCAGGCCGATGTTGCCTTCCTGGATCAGGTCCTGGAAGGGTACCCCGCGGCCCATATACTTCTTGGCGACACTGATCACCAGGCGCGAGTTGGCCGTGATCAGGTGTTCACGGGCGGCCCAGCCATCTTCGATGTTGAAGCGGTGATCATCGCGCTCACTATCCGCGAAATCACCAGTGGCCAGCGACTCGCGCGAGAAGCGCCCCTGCTCAATGCGCTTGGCCAGGCTTACTTCCTCTTCAGCGGTCAGCAGCGGCACCCGGCCAACCTCTTTGAGGTAGAGGCCGATCATGTCATCCGTATCAATGTTGGCCAGGTAATTATCGTCCTCGGCCTTGCTTTTGGATGACTTGTCCTCCTCGCCTTCATCATCACCGACCAATTCTTTATCGGTGGGTTCGACCATATCCGGATCATCCACATAGGCAATGCCCGCGCCCAATAGCGCGGCAAAGGCTTCTTCCAATTTGTCTACGTCTCGTTCGGCTTCGGGGATGATGTTGAGGATATCGTCAATGGTCACGTAGCCTTGTTTGCGACCTAATTCAATCAGGCGCGCTACGGATACGTATCCTCTTCCGTGGTCGGGGTCATCAGATTGTTCGCGTTCAGCAATAGCGTCGATAAGCTTTTCGTTTAGCACACACAGACCTCTAGATGGATTGCTCTCTCCTCAGTGAGCGGGCACAAAAAGCCCAGCAACGTACTTCTTGTTGCTGGTGCTATGTGCGGCACGGAACACTATACAGCAAAGGAAAGGGCAGAGTCAAGGACGACTGGTTTGACGGGCTAAGTTTAGGTGAGGCCCTGCTTTGCTTGACAGTGGCACCCCACGCAATTACAATCCTCCGCGCCTGTTTTCACGAAAGTGCCGGGGCAGTTTGCTGCGGTGTTTTTTTGCCGAAAAGAGGCGGGATTTCTTTAATCATTATGAGGAGTTTTGCATGCACGTACTCGGATTAACCCCTTTTGAGGAGATTGCGATTTGGGCCGTCGTTGGCGTCGCCTTTCTCGGTCTGCTCTACGCTGTGCTTCTGCGCAACCAAATCATGCGCGAAGACAAAGGCACCAAGAAGATGCAGGAGGTATGGGGCGCGATCCGCGACGGCGCGGACGCCTACCTCGGCCGCCAGCTGCGATCGATCCTTCCGCTGATCGCGATCCTGACGGTTGCCATGTATCTTTCGGTGGCGATCGTGCCCCCCACCCCGGAGGCTTTGCACCGCTTTGACGGCATGGACGAAGCGCAAATCCGCACCATCATTGGTGTCGGCCGCGCGGTCGGCTTCGTGCTCGGCGCGGTGTTCTCGCTGCTGGTGGGCCAGATCGGCATGCGCATGGCCGTTCAAGGCAACGTGCGCGTGGCCGCGGCCGCCCGCACGTCCTTCGGCGACGCGCTGCGCATCGCCTACCGCGCCGGCACAATCACTGGCATGCTAACCGACGGCCTCGGCCTGCTCGGTGGCACTTTGATCTTCATCTACTTTGGCGCTTCGGCTCCGGATGCCCTGCTGGGCTTCGGCTTTGGCGGCACCCTGCTGGCGCTCTTCATGCGCGTCGGCGGCGGTATCTACACCAAGGCGGCCGATGTTGGCGCCGACCTCGTCGGCAAAGTGGAAGCCGGCATCCCCGAGGATGATCCCCGCAATCCTGCGGTCGTGGCCGACCTGGTTGGCGACAACGTTGGCGACTGCGCCGGTATGGCCGCCGATATCTTCGAATCCTACGAAGTGACCATCGTGTCCGGCCTGATCCTGGGTGGTTTCCTCTACTCAATCACCGGCCACACCGAGTGGTTGATCTACCCGCTGATCGTGCGCGGCATTGGTGTGCTGTCCTCGATCATCGGCACTTACGCCGTCAAGGGCGGCGATGAGGGCAGCGCCGAAGTAGCCCAAAAGGCGATCTTCAACGGCTTCCTGTCCTCCGCAGCCATTTCCGTGGCGCTCTTCTTCGCGGTGGGCTTCTTCTACCTGGGCAATGCAGGTCTGCCCGGTGGCTGGTGGCGCACTCCGCTGGCGGTCGCCGTCGGCGTGTTGCTGGCGATCTTGATCGACCGCCTGACCGAATACTTCACCGGTACCCACCAGGGACCTGTGCAGGAAATCAAGAAGTCGGCCGACACTGGATCGGCAACCCTGATCCTGCAAGGCCTGGCGGTCGGCTATGAATCCTCCGTGTGGGCCATCCTGACGATTGCCGCCACGATCTTTTCCTCAATCCTGATCTTTGGTGGCATCGGCCCGGCCGAGAATGAAATCACTTTCATTCTCTACGGCGTGGCGATGACCGGCATCGGCATGCTCACCCTCACCGGCAACAACGTGGCGATGGACTCCTTCGGGCCCATTGCTGACAACGCCGCCGGCATCGGTGAGATGTCCTGGAGCGAGAAGAGCGACAAGAAGCTGGATAAGGCCCAGCAGATCATGGCCGACCTGGACGCCGTGGGCAACACCACCAAGGCGATCACCAAGGGTGTCGCCATCGGTTCGGCGGTCATTGCCGCTGTGTCGTTGTTCGGTTCCTTCCTGGTGGATGTGAGCCGCGCCCAGATTGCCGCGTTTGGCGCCGATGTACTGACCATCATTGAGGTGGGTATCCGTGTAGACGTGCCCCAGGTCTTTGTGGGCATGTTGATCGGTGGCGCCCTGCCTTGGCTCTTCTCCAGCTTTGCCATCCAGGCGGTCAGCCGCGCTGCTTCCCTGATCGTGCAGGAAGCCCGCCGCCAGTTCGGCCTGGGTGTTCTCGAAGGCAAGGTCAAGCCCGACTATCGCCAGGCAGTCAGCATCTCCACCACCGCGGCCCAGAAGGAACTCGTTCCGCTGGCGCTGCTGGGCGTGGTGACGCCGATCCTGGTCGGCCTGCTGCTGCAGGCTGAGGCTTTGGGCGGTTTCCTGGCCGGCATCATCTTGTCCGGCCAGCTGCTGGCGGTGTTCATGAACAACACCGGTGGCGCCTGGGACAATGCCAAGAAGCTGATTGAGGATGAACCCTCCAGCATCAAGAAGAACACCGGCAAGGGCTCCGAGCGCCACAAGGCCAGCGTAGTCGGCGACACGGTCGGCGATCCGATGAAGGACACCGCCGGCCCGGCTCTGAACCCGATGATCAAGGTCGTCAACCTGGTCTCCGTGATTATCGCCCCGGTGGTGGTTCAAATCACCAGCCTGGGCTTCACCGAGATCCTGGCTGCGATTGTGATGGTCGCCATCCTGTGGTGGGCGATCACGACCAGCAAGCGCGAAGCTGATGACATCGCTGATCTGAAGCCGGCTTCCTAAAGCAAACTCAGAAGAATCAAAAAGCCCCCGCGTTGCGGGGGCTTTTTTTGTTAGCCAGGTTTAGGGAGCGATACTTATCTGGATCAAGTCGCTCTGGTCCCCCGCCTCCAGCACCGTGACGGTAACGCCTTCGTATTCCAGCGATTCGCCGGCTGCCAAGGGCGCATCATATTTGAAGGGTTCGTTGCCTGGATGCGGCAGCACCGTGATGGTGCCTTCGCCGCTGTAGATGCCGGTATCCACAACATAGACCAGCGCCCCCACCTCAATCAAGGTGGCGTCTTGCCCCAACGCGCGGCGGCTCTCAACCACCAGCGCACGGGTGGCGCTGAGAGGCACGACCACAGCTTTGGCGCCGCCTTCGCTTTCCAGCGCGGTCAATTCGATGGCTATTTCGCCATCCGTGTGGCACACAATCTGGTCGTCGTCCAGCCAACCCAACATCCAGCGCTCAAAAGCAAAGTACTCCGGCGCTCGCCCGTGGATCCAACCCATCAGGCTCCAGCCGCCCACAAAACGGTGCGCATTGCTTTCGGGGTTGTAAGCGTACAAGTCCGGCAAGCCCAGGCTGTGGCCCATCTCGTGGTTGAGCCACAGGTGGCCCCAGTCCGGCAAATCAAAGCCGGAGGTGATCCCATTCAGGATTTCAGCGCCATCCGCGTAAAGCCCCGCGCCCGGAAAGCCGGTGAAGGTCGGGCCATAGGGCACCCTGTGAGCCGAGGGGTTCGCCAGCACAATCACCAAATCGGTTTGGGAGAAATCCACTTCCGCGTCCGCCAGGTCCACGGCTTCCTGAATAAAATCGCGGTGGCCTTCATAGGTAGTCAGTGATTCCCCATATACGCTGCTGGGCTGGCTGAGGCGCAACCAGGTTAGATGCGGTTCCAGCTGCAGGTCCAGCCGCCCGGTGGACATTTGGGTAAAGACTTCTTCAGCGCCGGGCGAGATATAGCTCAAGGCATCCTGCGGGCTGAGGCCGGCGGGGGCGTCATCAAAATCAACAAAGAGCACCGTGGCCCGCACCGTGCCGGTTGATGGCAAACGGTCGGCCAGCCGCGGGAACCCCAGCGCCACCCCGGTGGCGGCGCTGACCGGCAGCTTGCAGGCCGCCGTCAAATCCGGCGTTGCGGTCGGCGGCAGCGCGGTCGCACTGGGCGCCGGGTCGCTGGCAACCGGCAGCGCAGTTATTTGCGTAGGCTCGGGCGACACTTCGTCCGCAGAAGGCGCCGCGCCCTGGCAGGCGGCCAGCAACAGGCTGAACAGTATGACAATTCGGTTGGTCTTCATCAAGCCTCAATTCCAATTGGTTTGCCGGATTATACGCGCGCAAAATTAAAAGCAAAGGGCCGCCCATGGCGGCCCTTTAGCATCCATCGTCGCGAGTCAATCAGCTACTGACTGCCTCCAGTTGCACCGGATCAAACTGGCTGTTATAGAGCTCCGCGTAGAATCCGCCCTTTTCCAACAACTGGGTATGCTTGCCCTGCTCTACGATGTCACCTTCGTTTATCACCAGGATCAGGTCGGCATTGCGGATCGTGGAAAGGCGGTGGGCGATAATGAAGCTGGTGCGGCCTTCCATGAGCTTATCCATCGCTTCTTGAATAAGCACCTCAGTGCGGGTATCCACCGAGCTGGTGGCTTCATCGAGGATCAGGATCCGCGGATCGGCCAGCACCGCGCGCGCGATGGTCAGCAACTGCATCTGGCCCTGGGAGATGTTGGTGGTCTCTTCGTTGATTACCATGTCGTAGCCCTCGGGCAGGGTGTGCACAAAGTGATCCACATGGGCGGCCTTGGCGGCCTCCTGCACATCTTCGTCACTGGCCAGCGGGGCGCCGTAGCGTATGTTCTCCATGATCGGGCCGTTGTACAGCCAGGTATCCTGCAGCACCATGCCGAAGTTCTTGCGCAGATCTCCGCGGGCAAACTCGCGCACGTCATGGCCGTCCACCAGGATCGCGCCTTCATCCACGTCGTAAAAGCGCATCAGCAGCTTGACGATTGTGGTCTTGCCGGCGCCGGTGAGGCCAACGATAGCGACTTTTTGCCCCGGCTCGGCCTTGGCGGAGAAGTTGTGGATCACCGGCTGTTCGGGGTCGTAGCCGAAGCGCACATTGCGGAACTCCACCCGCCCTTCCAGGCGGCCCACCTTCACCGGGTCGCTGGTCTCGGCCACCTCTTCCTCTTCATCCAAGAACTCGAAGACACGCTCAGCCGCCGCAGCCGTCTGCTGCAGCACATTGGAGATGTTGGCCAATTGCATCAGGGGCTGGTTGAAGGAGCGCACATACTGGATAAAGGCCTGGATATCGCCGACCGTGATCGCGTTGCGCACCACCAGGTAGCCGCCCGTGATCGCGATCGCCACAAAGCCGATGTTGCCAATGAAGGTCATCACCGGAAAGATCAGACCCGACAGGAATTGTGATTTCCAACCCACATCGTGCAAGGACTCGTTGTATTCATCAAAGGTTTCGATGCTGCGTTGCTCGCCATTGAAGGCTTTCATCACCAGGTGACCGGAGAACATTTCTTCCACATGCCCATTGACTTTGCCCAGAAAGACCTGCTGGTCCTTGAAGTAGAACTGCGACCGCGAGACGACGGCACTGATCACAACCAAAAATAGGGGAATCACGGCCATGGCCACCAGTGTCATCCAGCCACTGATTGATAGCATCATCACCAGCACGCCCACCACTGTGATGACCGAGGTCACAATTTGGGTCAGGCTCTGGCTCAGCGTTTGGTTGACGGTGTCCACGTCATTCGTGATGCGCGAGAGCACCTCGCCATGCGTGGTGCCGTCAAAGTACTTCAGCGGCAAGCGATTGATCTTTTCGGCGATATTCTTACGCAGGCGGTAGGCGATATCGGCGGATACACCGGCCATCACCCAGCCCATTACATACGCGAAAATCGCAGAGAGCAGATAAAGCCCCAGGGTAAGCTTCAACAGTTGGGCGATCTGATCGAAATCAATCGTCCCGCTGCCCGACGCTTCAGCCAGCACACCTTCAAACAGGATCGTGGTGGCATTGCCCAGGATCTTGGGGCCGACGATGGTAAAGATCGTCGAAGCCACAGCGAAAATCAGCACGATCACGACCGAACGCTTGTAGGCGCCCAGGTACTCGATCAGCTTGGACATGGTTTCTTTAAAATTGGTTGCCCGTTCCCCCGGCAACATGGCCATCGGGCCGCCGCGCGGGCGGCCGCCGCCTCCTCCCATCATGACAGTTCCTCCAGGCTCAGTTGTGACAGAGCAATTTCTTGATAGGTTTGATTCGTTTGCATCAGTTCCTCATGGGTGCCGATGCCGACCACCCGTCCCTGATCCAGCACCACGATTTGTTCCGCATCCATCACGCTGGCCACCCGTTGGGTGACGACCAGGATCGTGCTTTCAGCAGTGTGCTGCTTAAGCGCCTTGCGCAGGTTGAGCTCGGTGCGGAAATCCAGCGCCGAGAAGGAGTCATCGAAGATATAGATCGGCGCCTGTTTGACCAGCGCGCGGGCGATCGAGAGACGCTGCTTTTGTCCGCCGGATACATTGGCGCCGCCTTGCGCGATCTCGCTCTCAAAGCCTTCGGGCTTGTCCGCCACGAAATCGCTGGCCTGCGCAATCGCGACCGCCTGCTGCATTTCAGCTTCAGCGGCGGCTTCATCCGCCAAACGCAGATTGCTGGCAATCGTCCCGGAGAAGAGTACGCCTTTCTGCGGCACATAGCCGATACGCTCGCGTAAATCGTGCTGGCTCACCTCGCGGATATCCATGCCATCGATCAGGATCTGGCCTTCGGTTACATCGAAGAAGCGCGGGATCAGATTCACCACCGTGGATTTACCCGAGCCGGTGGAACCGATAAAGGCCGTGGTCGCCCCCGGTTTGGCCACGAAATTGATTTCGTGCAATACATCCTCATCGGCGCCCGGATAACGGAAGGATACGTTCCTGAATTCCACCTGTCCCTGGAAGTTGCCGTTCAGCGCCCGAGGCGCCGGCGGGTCCTGGATGCTGGGTTCGACTTCCAGCACCTCGGCGATGCGGTCCGCGGAGACCGAGGCGCGCGGCAGCACGATCAGCAGGATCGAGACCATCAAGAAAGCAAACACGATTTGCAGTGCGTACTGCAGGAAGGCCATCATGTCGCCAACCTGCATGGCGCCCATGGCGACTTCGTGAGAGCCGACCCAAATGATGACGACCGACAACACGTTGAGGATCATCATCATGATTGGGAACATGACCGCCATCACACGGGTGGTAAACAGCGTGTTCTCGGTCAGGTCTTGATTGGCTTGCTCGAAACGCTCTTCCTCAAAATCCTGGCGATTGAAAGCGCGGATGACCATCATGCCGGAGAGGTTTTCGCGCGCCACCAGGTTGAGCCGGTCGACCAGCTTCTGAATCAGCCGGAACTTGGGCATCGTGGTGCTGAAGACCAACGCAATCACCCCCACCAGCACGACCAGCGCCAGGGCAATCGTCCACCACATGGACGCCGATTTGGCCAACGCGCGGATGATGCCGCCCACGCCCAGGATTGGCGCGTAGATGCCAAGGCGCACAATCATCATGGTCACGTTCTGCAGCTGGGTGATGTCGTTAGTCGAGCGCGTAATCAGCGAGGCGGTCGGTATCTGGTCGAACTCCGCGCTGGAGAAACTCTCCACCTTAGTGAAGACGTCCTTGCGCAGGTCGCGGCCCAGGCCGGCCGCCGTGCGCGCCGAGTAGTAGCCCACGCCAATCGTGGCCGCCGCCGACAGCAGTGTGACCAGCAGCATCACGCCGCCCACGCGCAGAATGTAGGCAGTCTGCAGGCTGCCAATATTGACGCCCAGCGCTTCGTACTCTGCGCGGGTGGCCGCCAGCGCGCCCTGCTGCACCGCCTGCGGACCCAGCGCCTCAAAGCGGCTGCTGAGCGCATCCGTGATTTGGCTGCGTTGCGCCGCGGGCAGTTGGGCCAACACGTCAACCAGGCTCATCCCCGGTGGCAGTTGGCTGATATCGAAAGGCAATTCGAAGGTGGCATCGGCGGGCATTGCCTCGGGGTTATCCATGAACTGCTGGATGGCGGAAACCGCCATCAGAGCCGGCGCCAGTTGGTCTTCCAGCGCAGCCAATTCTTCTTCGCTCAATTCGTTGCGCACATACAGCGCTTCGTCGGCCGCCGGGTAATCCGCCAGCAGCGCCTCAAAGTCCGCGCTGTCCTCGCTGACTAGCGTATAGGCCTCCAGTATCTGCGCGCGGTCATCCTCATCGGTAAAGAGCAGCACGCGCTCCATCTGGCTTTGGCGCATGGCCTCGGGCGCCAGGTGCTCCACGCCGCCTTGCTGGATGCCAACATTGATGATTTGCGACAGGTAGTCCGGCAAGGCCAAATCGAAATTGGCTTGGGCGAACAGCAATACCAACGAAATCAAAAAAATGGTTGAATAAGGTCGCAAGTACCTTGCGAGTCGTAACATGAATGCTCCTTGGAAAAATTAGACGGACGTGTCCGAATCAACCCTTTGGGACGGATGGGCAAAGGCGCGCCGCAACACGGCCAGGCCGCCTGCCAACTGGGCCAGTTCCGCCTGGCTTAGCTCATCCAGTTGGCTTTGCAGCCAGCGCAGCAGCCGCCGGCGTTCGGCGGCCAGCACCCGGCGGCCCTTTTCGGTCGGCTGCACGTTAACCACGCGCCGGTCGCTTTCCGAGCGGCTGCGTTCCAGCCAGCCGCGTTCCACCAGCGCTTGCACGGTGGCCGACATGCTGGGCAGGCTGACGCCGTGCAGGCTGGCCAGCTCGCTCAGGTTGCTGGGCCGGCGCGCCAGGTGCCATAGCAGGCGCATATGCCCGGGGTCCAGGCTGTGCTGGCCGCGGCGGGCGTGGCTGCCCATCGCCCGCATCATGGTGGGCATGGTTTCCAGCAGCAAACGCGACAATTGTTGGGTGTCTTCGGCCATATTAGTTCTTGCTCCTAATAGTTAGGACTGCTAAGTATATCGCCGGTTTTACCATTTTCAAGACTGCCTATTTACTTTTTTTTCTGCAAATCTCTATAGTGATTCAATCTTTGTGAACCGTGGAGGTTCCATGAACAGCCTTAAGGCTCGATTGCTTCTCCCACTGCTCCTTTTCAGCACCCTGCTTGCCGCCTGCGGTAGCGGCACCGTAACCCTGACCGTAATTAACAACAGCAGCGCCGATTGGTGCCAGCTCTACCTGGCGCCCAGCAGCGACAGCGCCTGGGGCGCCGATTGGCTGAACGGCGGCAGCCTCAATGCGGGCGAAAGCCGCGACCTCTCCGACCTGGAACCCGGCCAATACGACATTCAACTCGTGCCCTGTGATGAAGGCTCCTACCAGATTTACGAACGCGTGGGCATGGACCTCAGCACCGATTACGAACTGACTATTTTCGACGAATAAGCCTCGCTGGCCCCGTATAGTCTAAAAGACCCGCTTCCTTAAGCGGGTCTTTTATGTCTCCCGCCTACTGTGTCTAGTTATGCCGCCAATCCGCCAATTCGCTCATAAACCGGGCCGTGCGAGGCCAGCAACTTGCAACAATATGAGAGATACGGCATACTTAGGATTCAGGAGCGACTGTGGCACAAATTGGATTACGCGATTATTTAAACGGCATCGACGAGATGATTGATGGGGGCCAGATTGAAGAGGCCCTGGCCCATTGCCGCCATATCTTGAGCGAACTGCCCAAACATGTGGATACCTACCGCCTGCTAGGCAAAGCCTATCTGGAAGCCAAGCGCCACGGCGAAGCCAGCGATATCTTCCAGCGCGTGCTCTCCTCCGTGCCGGATGACTTCGTCGCCCACATTGGCATGAGCATCATTCGCGAGGATGAGAGCAACACCGACGCCGCCATCTGGCACATGGAACGCGCCTTCGAGGCCCAGCCCTCCAACCGCGCGGTGCAGGACGAACTGCGCCGCCTATACGGCGAGCGCGAAGGCTTCCAGCCCCCCAAGGTGCGCCTGACCCGCGGCGCGCTGGCCCGCATGTACGCCCACGGCGACCTGTATGCCCAGGCCATCAGCGAACTGCGCGGCGCCCTTTCCGACGACGCCAACCGTCCCGATTTACAGGTGCTGCTGGCGCGCATGTATTACCTCACCAACCGCCACAACGAAGCCAGCGAAGTCTGCAACCAACTGCTGGAAAAGCTGCCCTACTGCCTGTACGCCAACCACTTGATGGCTGACATCCTCGGCAATCAGGACAAGGCCGCCGCTGCAGTCTATTTGAACCGCGTCCAGGAATTGGACCCCTATGCGGCCCAAACCAGCACGCTGGAACCGCCCGAAAGCATTCCCGGCAACACCGTGATGGTAGAGCGCCTGATCACCGAAGGCGCCAGCCGCATCTCGGCCGCCACAGGTTCCTGGACCGGCGCGCTGGACCCCGCGGATGCCCCCGATTACGTGCCCGAAGAGTTGCCCGATTGGCTCTCCGCCGGCGAGGAAGATTTGCCCACGCCCGAAGCGCAGCCGGCCAAGCTGGATACCGGTAGCCTCGAGGCGCTGGAGGACTTGGCTCCCGAAGAGGAAGCTATCGGCGATTCGATTGACCCCGGCATTTTCGACGCCCAGGGCGAAGATTACGAAGCGCAGGACATCCCCGATTGGCTGCGCGAATTACGCCCCGAAGAAGGCGGCGAAGAGGTCGCGGAAGCCGCGGAGGAGCCGCGCCAACGCGGCCCCAACTGGGAACAGGAATTCAAAACCGCTGGCCTGGACCGCAACACGCCCCTGCCCGGTACTGATGACTTAGCATTTGCGGCGGCAGAAGATGACCCCCAAGACATCTCGGCCGCTGATGACGAAGACCTCAAGTGGCTGGAAGGCCTGGCCGCCAAGCAAGGCGCCGATGAGGATGAATTATTCAGTGAGCCGGACGACCGCGAAGAGGACAAGCCGGATTGGCTGAAGACCCCCGAGGAAAAGGCCGCCGAGTCCGCTGACTCACTCGCCTGGTTGGACGACATGGCCGCCGAAACCGAAAGCGCATCCGAGGATACTGATGAGCAGCCAGTGACCAGCGAACGCGGCAGCGGCGCCTTGCTGGCAGACGACTTGCCCGACGACGAACCGCTGCGCGGCATGGCCGATGAACCCGAAGCCAACCCGTCCTCGGCCTTCGTCGAGTTTGACCCCAACGAAGACCAAAACACCACCCCCGCCTGGTTGCGCGAACTGAGCGCCGAAGCCGAAGCGGCCCCCAAACCCGGCGACCCCGGCACGGCAAGCCTGGATATGGAAGAGGTCCCCGATTGGCTGGATGAGTTGCGCCCGGCTGAGACCGACGACCTGGCCGATGAAGATGACGACGAGGCCTGGGAACCGGAAGTAGCGAGTGACCGCAGCAACCTAGATTGGCTGGATGAACTCGGCCCGGCCAAGGGTGGCACCGGCGAACTCAGAGACCTGGCCGCCTGGGATACGCCCGTCGAGGACGAAGGCGATAAAGAAAGCTCCATTGAATTCGAACCCGACGAATTGCCCACCCAACCACAGAGCAGCTGGATACCCGAGCGCGATTTAGACGCCCTGGATGAAGCCGAAGCTGCCGAGGAAGCCTTGACCCAGCCGGCGGGCGCCGCCAACGTCGCGGCCGAGCCGGTGACAGACGTGGCTGCTGCTCCCGAACCGGAGCCGGAACCCGCGCCCAAGAAGCCCAGCGAAGCCCAGCAACTCGGCGATGCGCGCGCCTCGCTGGCCGCCAACAACCTGCAAGAGGCGCTCGACCAGTACGGCAAACTGGTGCGCGGCCGCAAGCTGCTGGATGATGTCGTCGACGACCTGCAGAACGCGGTCAGCGACCATCCCCAAAACGTTGAGCTCCTGCAATTGCTGGGCGATGCCTACATGCGTTCCGACCACTTGCGGGAAGCCCTGGATATGTATACCAAGGCCGAAGAATTATTATGAGCGCAAGCGCTCTGGTAAAATGGCTCCGAAATTTCGGAGCCATTTTTATTTGGAGGACTCTTTGGAACGCAGTCTAGTGTTAGTAAAACCCGATGGTGTGCAGCGAGGCCTGGTGGGCGAAGTCATGAGCCGCCTGGAGCGCCGCGGCCTGCGCCTGATTGGTGCAAAATTCATGCAAACCAGCCAGGAATTGGCTGAAAAGCACTACGGTGAACACGAAGGCAAACCCTTCTACCCCGGTTTGCTGGAATACATCACGTCGGCCCCGGTGATGGCCATGGCTTGGGAAGGCCCCAAAGCCACAGCGGCCATCCGCCAGACCATGGGCGCCACCCGCCCCACCGAAGCCGCCCCTGGCACGCTGCGCCACGACTTCGCCCTCGAAGTCGGCCGCAACTTGACCCACGCCTCGGATAGCCCGGAGAGTGGGCAGCGTGAAGTCGGCTTGTGGTTCGACGAGGACGAACTCGTGTCCTGGTCGCGCGATGTAGATAAATGGATTTTTGAAGGCTAAATCAATCAGCGCTAAACCAAAAAGAGGCCCCGTGGGGCCTCTTTTTATTGCACATGCAGCAGCACTTTGGCGTCCGCCCACAATTCTTCAAGGCGATAATACTCGCGCTGCGCTTTGGAAAAGACGTGCACCACCACCGAGCCATAGTCGGCCAGCAGCCAGCCATCCTCGGCTTTGCCCTCCAGCTTAGGCTTGTTGACGTCGGCCTTTAAATCCCCAACCACCGAATTCATCAGCGCGCGTATCGTGCGCTCGCTGGTGCCTGAGGCAATCACATAATACATCCCAATAGGGGATATCTGCTGCACGTCCATCAACAGAATGTCTTCCCCCTTTTTGTCTTCTAAACTTTCTACCGCCTTACGGGCGAGTTCAATCGGCTCCAAGCGTTTCTGTCTCCATGTCTAAATTTGTAGTGTGGCCACGGCCAGTTTAGTATATACAGCCCCGTCCGGGTTAAGCTCACTTTTGAACAACGCAACTTCGTTCACGGCCGCGGTCTCCAGCAAGCCTACCTGATGCTGACCGATGATATCCGCAACCTGGCGTTGTTGGCGGGTATTCGCGCTGCGCTGCACGCGCCCTAATGTGAGGTGCGGCGAGAAGGCTCGTTGCTCCGCTGGGTAGCCCAGGCGCACCACTCCCGCCTCCAGGCGCTGTTGCAACTGCGGCAGTTGCTCGCCCCCATCCACGCCGACCCAGATTACACGTGGGCGGCGCGCGTTGGGAAAGAGTCCCAGCCCCTCAACATGCAGCTCGAATGGTGCCGCCGCGGCGCATTCGTTGTGCAAAATATCTTCGATGAGGGCCAGGTTGCTGGGCGACACATCCCCGAGGAAGCGCAGCGTCAGGTGAATGTTATCCACCGGCACCCAGCGGATGGGCAGTTCCTCAAAGCGGGGCTGCAAGTCGGCCGCCAGGCTGCGTAAGCGTTCGCGCAGGATGTCGGGCAAGTCAATCGCGATAAAGGCCCGCACGGTAGTCATAGCGCGATTCTATCAGTCCACGTAATTGAGCAGGCGGTTGTAATCCTCCAGGCTGTCCACGTCAATTGCCAGCGAGCTGTCCAGCCAGGTCAGCCACTCGACTTTGTGCCTTGCAAACAGCACCCGCCCGCCCTTGTCGCCCTCTATCTGTGCAAAGTCCGCAAAGGTGCGGCGGTCGAAGAGTACCGGGTTGCTGCGGTTGCCATCCACCTGGGTGGCCACAATCGGCGCCAGCGTGCGCGCGTGCTGGGCCTGCAGGGCTTCCAACAGCGCGGCGGGCAGCTGCGGCTGGTCGACCAACATAAAGATAGCCGCGCCCACCTCCGGCGGCAGCGCCGCCAGGCCGGCCTTCACCGAGCTGGCCTGCCCCTGCTGCCAATCGGCATTGCGCACAATCTGTACGTTCAGCCCGGCCAGCGCCACCTCCACCTCGTCAGCATAAGCGCCGGTGACCACCACCAGGGGGTCCAACCCGGCCGCCAGCCCGGTTTTGGCGGCAGCCACCACGAAGGGCTGCCCGTTCCAATCCAGCAACTGTTTGGGGCTGCCCAGTCGCTCCGCGCCGCCCGCCGCCAATAGCACTCCGGCTGTCCGTTCGTAGACCGCCTGCACCCCCGCCTCGCTCTGCAGTGAGGCAGCGACCACTGCTTCATAGGGACCCAGCAAGCGCCGCGCCAGGCTGCGGGCCGCGCCGGCCAGGCGTTCGCCCTCAACCTGGTTCAGTAGCGCAATCCGGCGCGCCCCTTGCGGGATGCCCTTCAGGCCCCCTTCGGGATGGCTGAGCGCGGCCGCCAGGGCCTCGCCGCTAATGCTTTCGGCCAGGGCTATTCCGCTCAATTCTGCGAAGCGCTCCGGGCGGTGCACCAGCTCTGCGCCCAGCGGCTGGCTCAGCGCCGACAGCCCAGCCAACACCACCACAGTATCGACAAAATTCGGGACAACCGGTTCATGCTCGGCCGGCGCTTTGAGCGCGCGCTGTCGCGCACCATCCGCCTCAATGAATAAGGGCAAGCCGTGAGCCCGTGCAAAAGCGCTCAGGGAATGCAGCGCCTCCGGCGACAGGCCGCCTACCCGTTCATCCCCGCTGGCGGGACCAGTGACGACGGTCACCCCTGCCAGGTCTTCAATATCCAGCTCCAGACCACCTGTCTCATCCACCACGATATGCTTATCGCCCCAGCCCGCCTGCTCCAGCGACAAATGGGTCGTGGTGGTTACCAACACCGTGCCCTCATACTGGCGCGCCAACTGGAATAGCGCGCTGCTCTTGCCGCCCGCCCCCACCAGCGCTACCTGCGGCGCGGCATCCAGCCGCAAGGCCAGTTTGAGGGGAATCATGCCCACAACTGCGCTCGGATTCCGGCGCGGCTCAACACGGCTTCCAGCACGCCGCCGCCAATCGCCAGCGATTTATCGGAGATACGATAAATGTACGAAGGGTCGTTACGAGGGTCCAGGTCGCCAATCTTCATCCCCTGTGTGACCTGCAAATCGGGGTGCACTAAGCCACGCAATACGCCATCAAAGGGCGCCGTGACCGGCTGCCCGGCCACCTCGGCAATCGTCTGGCCCGCCTGGATATGGTCGCCAATCGTAAATTGGGTTTGCACCTGTCCGTCCGCCGGGGCGCGCAGCACGCGGTCGCGATTGTATTTGGCGATGGAACCCGGCACGCCGGTATCCGCCTGAGGGCCACCCTGCCAGATAACACGTCCCAGGTCGTGGCCGCGCATGGTTTCAATTACCGCGTAGCAGTTTTCACCGGCGACAAAGCCGGGGCCCAGGCCAATCACCAACGGAGCAGCATCCAGCTCAGTTTCCGGCATACGCTTGAGCATGCGCGCATCCACCAGGACCAGTGGCTGCATGGTTTCGAGCGCCTTGGCTTGCGGGTCCACCAGCACCGCAATCTGGCCCTCGGCCTGGATGGCTATCACCTGGGTCGCGTCCGCCGCCAGGCGCGCGCCGACGCCTTCGACCTCGGTCTCACCGCTATATACGGCGTCGGCGAAGGCCACCGTGCGGCGCACATGCAGCGGTTGGGCTAGCTCCGTAATCAGTACGCGCAGCCCGGCCTTGTGCAGGCGGTAAGCCACGCCGGATGCCAGGTCTCCGCCGCCGCGGAGAAGGACTAGATTGGACATGTGTAAATTATACGTGGCGGTCAGCGCCTGAGGAATTCAATCATCAGTGGGTGGACGATTTCGGGCCGTTCGATATGCGGCACGTGCCCCGCTGCTGGGATAGAGTGGAATTCGGTACCCGGAACCAGTTCGCAAAACCGTTTGGCATGCCGATAAGGCACCGTCTTGTCGTGTTCGCCCCAGAAGAGCTGGGTCGGAAGACCACTAGCGGCCAAGCCGCGGTACAAATGGAGGTCTTCCTCCAGCATGCCTTCGCGCAAGGTCGACAATATCGAAGGCTTGAAGCCTTTGAATTGCATCGCGGCCAGATAGTCCCGCTTATAGCTTTCCCACAAACCCTCGGGCGGGTCAAAGAAATCGGCGGCGATGCTATCCAGCAAGGTGCTCTGGCCCAGGCGGCCCAACACACCCAACAAGAATTCACCCACCAGCGGAATATTGAGCAGCTTGACCGGCCAGGGCAGCCCCAGGTCGAAGCCCGCCGGGTCCACAAAGACCAGTTTGCGCAAGCACTGCGGATGCCGGGCCGCCAGGTCGGCCGCCACCACCCCGCCCATCGACAGCGCCACCACGTCCACCTGCTCCAATTTCAATGCATCCAGCAATTCGACGAATTGGCGCGCGAAAAGCGCCCGGTTATTAGCTAGGCGCGGGCGGTCGCTGTAGCCGCGGCCATACAAATCGTAACGCAGCACCCGGAAGCCAGACGCCGCCAGCGCAGCAAAGCTCGTATCCCAGATAAAGTAGGGTACCGAGAAACCGTGTACCAGCACCACCGGCGGCCCGTCGCGCGGCCCGTCCAACTCGTAATGGGTTGCCCCATCCGAGAGCGGCACAAAATCCCCCGGCAGCGTCGCGCGGGTGCGGTCATCGAGTTCTTTTGTTTCGCCCAGAAAGAGAAAATCGAGAGGCGCCACTTAGAGTTTGCCCAGCGCGCGCAGCACGCGCTCCGGCACCAACGGGAAATCGTTAATCCACACGCCGATGGCATCCTGCACCGCAGCAATCACCGCCGGCGCCAACGGGATATAGGGCATCTCGGCCATGCCTTTGGCGCCCCAGGGGCCCACGGCGTCGCCATATTCCAGGATGATGGATTGCACCCTATCGGGCACATCCAGCACGGTGGGAATCAGATAATTCGACAGATGCGGGGTGCGCACATAGCCATCGGTCTGAATGAAGTTCTCCAAAATCGTGTAGCCCGCGGCCTGCACCACCGCCCCTTCCACCTGGCCCTCGATTTGCTGGGGATTTATCGCCTTACCGACATCATCGGCGCAAATCACATCCACCAGGTGGACATGGCCGGTCTCGGTGTCCACCTCAACCGCCACCGCCTCGGCCACATAGCCATAGGCGAAATTGGGGTCGGCTTCGCCTGTCTCCGGATTGAAGGCCGTGGTGGCCGGCGGCACGTATTTGAATTCGGCGATGGCCGGACGGTCCTCGTCGCGCCATTTTTGGAGCGCCGCGTCGGCCGCGCCTCGGATCGCATTGCCCGACATGAAGGTTAGCCGCGAAGCCGAGGCGCTGCCCGAGTCGCCGGTCACCGAAGTATCCGCCAGCACCAGTTCCACCTTGTCCACCGCAACGCCAACCGCTTCGGCCGCCATCTGCTTGAAGACCGTATGCGCGCCCTGGCCCACATCAGAACCGGCCTGGTGCAGCACCACCCGTTCGATCTCGGCTTTACCGTGAATCTCAATTGTGGCCCAGGCGCGCTCGGGGAAACCGAAGGAGAAGCCGATGTTCTTGAAGCCGCTGGCGAAGCCCACCCCGCGCTTAATGTGGACTGGGCGCTCGCCGTCTCCGGGCCATTGCGCTTTGCCTGCGTCGCGCACCCAGCCGGTTTTGGCGTTCTCCCAGCCGGCCGCTTTGGCGGTCTCGGCAATCACCTGCTCCAGGGTTACCTCGCCGGGCAGTGGAGCCTTGGTAAAGGTCTCGTCGCCGGTGCGGGCTACATTGCGCTGGCGGATTTCAATCGGGTCCAGGCCCAGCGCCTCGGCCAGTTTGTTGACCTGGGTCTCGGCGGCGAAGGCGCCCTGCGGCCCGCCAAAGCCGCGAAAGGCGCCGCCGGGCACATTGTTGGTATACACCGCATAGGAGTCGACATGCACGTTGGGAATGTTGTAAGGCCCGGTGCACATCAGCGTCGCGTTGCCCAGCACCTTGGTCGAAGTGTAGGCGTAGGCGCCGCCATCCGCAATCACTTCGGACTGGGCGGCGATAATCTTGCCGTCGCTTGTAGCGCCCCATTTGGAGCGAATCACATAAGGATGGCGCTTGTGGTGGCCAATGATGGATTCTTCGCGCGTCCAAACAATTTTGACTGGGCGCACAATCCCGCGTTCGTGCAGGCGCATGGCCGCCAGGGCCAACACAATCTGGATCGACATATCTTCACGGCCGCCAAAGGCGCCGCCAATCGCCGGATGTATAACGCGCACCTTGTGGGCCGGCAGGTTCAACGCATGGGCAATCGCTTCCTGCTCCTCATGCGCCCATTGGCCAGCCACCTCCACCGTAATGCGCCCGGCTTCATCCACATAGCCTAGGCCGGCCTCGGGAGCCAGGTAAGCGTGTTCTTGCGCCGGGGTACGGTACTCGCTCTCCACAATCACGTCGGCTTGCGCGAAGGCGGCCTCGACATCGCCGTGGCGAATCTTGTAATGGCACAGCACGTTACTGCCTGTCTCGGGGTGCAGAAGGGTCTGGCTATCTTCACGCGCCACGAGCGGGTCGCTGAGCACCAGCAAATCCTCGTAATCGACCTCAATCAAATCGCGCGCCTGGGCAGCAATGCGTTCCGTCTCGGCCACGATAAAGGCCACCTGGTCGCCCACAAATCGCACCCGCTCAGCATGCGCTTTGTTCGAACCCGGTCCGCACAGCACCGGCTGGTCGGGCAGAATCAAGCCATATTCGTTGACCGGCACATCCTTGGCGGTAAAAATCGCCACCACGCCCTCCAGCGCCTCGGCGCGGCTGGTGTCCAGGCGGCGGATGATGGCATGCGGCCGCTGGGCGAAGAGCACCTTGGCGTGCAACTGCCCGAGGCGATTGATGTCCCCGGGATAGAGCGTGCGCCCGGTGACCTTGCCTTCCGCGTCAATGCGGGTGAGCGATTGACCAATCGCCATTAGTGCCGGCCGTCCCGTTCAAAATCGTGCGGCTCGCGGTACTGGCGCTTAGCCAGCTTCTCGTTCTCGTGGCCGCCGGCCGCCGAATAAATCATCGCCCCCATGACGCCCAGCGCAATGAAGATACCTGGCACAAAGAGCAGGCCCAGGCCAAAAATCAGCCAGAAGTTTTCCACCTCGCCCACCAAGGGCACTGTCACAGGTGGCGTTTCCAGCACCAATGCGCCGCCCTGCATGTTGGCGATCAGGTAGGCCGCCAACGAGAGGGAAAGCGCGGGGATCAGGATCGCCAACAGACAGCCAATCCCGCGCCAGATCGGATGGATTTTCCAGGGAAACAGTGAGCGGCGCGAACGGCGGGTGATGCGCGGCTTGTAACTCATGGCTGGACCTCCCCAGCTTGTTGAATGGCATCCAAAATCTTGTAATAACCCGTGCAACGGCACAGGTTGCCGGTAATCGCTTCCTGGGCTTCGGCGCGCGTGGGATGCGGTCGCTCTTCCAGCAGCTTGGCGGCCGACATCACAAAGCCCGGCGTGCAATAACCGCACTGCACCGCGCCCGCCTCAATAAAGGTTTTCTGCACCGGATGCAATCCACCCGCGGCTGACAGCCCTTCAATGGTGACGATCTCGGCCCCGTGCGCGCGGGGCGCGGGTACTATGCAACTCATCACCGCCTCGCCATCCAGGAAGACCGTGCAGGCCCCACATTCACCTTCGGCGCAGCCCTCTTTGGTGCCGATCAGGAGCGCATCCTCGCGCAGCCAGCGCAATAGGGTTTTCTCCTGGCCGCTATTGATCGTCAGCGCCTCGCCATTGATCGTGGTCTGGATGGGCGCGGCGCCCCCGTGCTCTGCCGCCACGGTGCCCTTGAGCGCAGTGCCCGGATTGAGCAGCACCGGATTGGCGGGCATATGCAGCGGCTGTTCGTCCGCCGCCAGGTCCTGCAGCATGCGCCGCACGGCCACCTTGACCATCTCCAGGCGGTAGGCCGCTGAGGAACGAATGTCATCAATTGGCGCGGCCGCCTCCACGGCAAGCTCGGCCGCACGCTTGATTGTTTCGCTATCCAGGGTTTTGCCCCCCAGGAAGGCTTCAGCGGCTTCGGCGTGTACGATTGTCGGCTTTACCGCGCCCAGCGTTACCGCCGCGCGTTGAATACTGCCGCCTTCAAGGGCCAACACCAGCGCCCCGCTGACCACCGAGATGGCCTGCGCGCGCCGCAAAGCCAGCTTGATGAAGGCGCCGCGCTCACGTTCCGGCTGCAGCGCCGGGAAATGAATATCCACCAGCATTTCGCCGGTGCGCATCACTGTTTTGCGCAAGCCGGTGTAGAAATCCTGTAGCGCGACCGTGCGTTCGCCATCGTTGGAGCGCAAGACCACGCTGGCGCCCAGCGCCATCAGGGCCGGGATGGTGTCGTTGGCCGGGCTGGCGGTAATCAGGTTGCCGGCCACCGTGCTGCGATTGCGGATCTGCGGAGCGCCCACCAGCCAGCTGGCCTGGGCCAGCGGCAGTGCGTGGCGGCGGACCAAGTCGGAGGCAGCGCAATCGTTGTGGGTCACCAGCGGCCCCAGGTGTAGTCGCCCTTCCTCGTCCAGGTGGATCTCGTCCAAACCGGGGATGCGGGTGACGTCAATCAGCGTCTCAATGCCCTTGCGCACGCCCAGCTCAATTTCGAGAATCAAGTCGGTGGCGCCGGCCACGATACGGGCCTGCTCGCCTCCCGCGGCCAGGGCCGCCAGGGCTTCGTCAACGCTGCTGGCAGTAATGTAGGTCTTCCACATGGGGCAAGCGATCCGTGAGAAGTGATTAGTAGATGAGTGAATAGTAATTAAGCTCTGTGTTTACGTCAATCAATTATATGCAATCGAATCCCTGCAGTGAGGCAAAATTCAATTAGGCAAATGCCTGCCCCATGGCCGATCACCGCTTCCTGATCACCAATCACTGTTCACTGATCACCCATTCTTTCCCCATCCACACCGCGGCGCAGCATAATGATCTCGCTCAGGATGCTGACCGCGATCTCCTCCGGCGTTTCGGCCTTCAAGTCCAGGCCCATCGGGGAGCGCACCCGCTCCAGCTTTTCAGCCGGAATGCCTTGTTCCTCCAGCGCCTTGCGCGCGGTGGCCCAGCGCCGGCGGCTGCCGATCACGCCAATATAGGCCGCCGGCGAATCCAACAGGCGCGGCAATCCGGCCAGGTCTACTTCCAGATTGCGGGTGGTCAGCACCAGATAGGTTTGGTCATTGATCGCCATGCTGTCGGGCAAATCCTCCAGCGGGCCGGGGTGAAAGGCCCTGGCGCTGGGCACCGCATCCGGCGTGCAGAATTCCGGGCGGTCGTCGCTGACCTCCACGCGGAAACCCAGCCAGTCCGCCAAATGGGCTACCGCCTGGCCCACATGGCCGGCGCCCACCACGACTATCGTCTCTTCGGGTCGAATCGCTTCCACATACACCTCCACGGTGCCGCCGCATACGCCCGGATCACCGCTGCCCGGATCGCGCAATTCATAATTAAGAGTGCGCGGCCGGCCGTCGGCCATCGCGGCCTGGGCTTCCTCAATCACGCGGCTTTCCATTTCGCCGCCGCCGACGCTGCCTTCGATGCTGCCATCCGGCAACACCAGCATCTTGGCCCCCGGGCGGCGTGGCACGCTGCCGCTGGTGCGCACCACGGTAGCCAGGGCGGCGCGGCCGCCAGCTGCTTGAATTTCGAGGATGCGTTGATAGACGTTCACGTTGCTAGTTTACTGCACGCGAAGCCTTAGCCCAGGCAGGCGCGCAGGGCATCCACATCGCCGGCGGTCACATACACCATGACCCGGTCACCGGCCACGAATTCGGTATCCCCGTGGGGGATCAGTACGCGGTCTCCGCGCTTGATCGAAACCAGCACACAGCCGCGCGGCAGGCGCTTGCCCAGCGTCTGCACATTTTCACCCACTGCTGCGCTGTCGCTGGCCAAACTAAATTCGATAAATTCTGCGCCCTGGGCATCCTCACGCAGGCGTTCGGCGCGATGCTCGATCTCGCTGCGGCGGGCCAGCGCCAAATCATAGGCGCGCAGAATGCCACCCCGGCGCACCTGGCCCAGCAGGCGATTCGGCTCAGCGCGATCGACCACCGGCAGCAACCCGAGGCCCCGGCCGCTCATGCGGCCCAGCGCTTCCCCCATGGTTTCGTCGGGAAAAGCCACCCGCAGCTTGGCGCGCGGCGTGCCCAAATTGGCGACTGGCGTCTCCAGGTCGTTGCCCGCCGCCACGGCGCGCTCCAAATCGGAGAGGCTGATCACCCCCACGAGCTCGCCGGCTGCATCCAACATCGGGAAAGCATTCTCATGCGCCTGCGTTAATTGTTGCACCGCGCTCTGCAGGCTGGTGTGCGCCTCCAGAACCTGAGCCGGGTCCATCACTTCGTCCACGCTGACGCTCTCCAGCACGTCCACATTGCGGCCGCGCTGCAGTGAGATACCTTTCAACTTCAATTTGAGCGTGTAAATCGATTCGCGGAACAGGCCTTCAGCTACCAGCGTAGCCACAACGGTAGCCAGCATTAACGGCAGGATCAAGCGGTAATCGTTGGACATCTCGAAGACGATCAGGATCGCGGTCATCGGCGCGCGGGCAGCACCGGCAAACACGGCGGCCATGCCCACCAGCGCATAAGCGCCCGGATGGGCCACCAGCGCAGGCCAGAATTGATTGCCCAGTTGGCCGACCATGCCGCCAAGCAGCGCGCCCATAAACAGGCTGGGCGCAAACACGCCGCCCGAGTTGCCCGACCCCAACGTGAACAGCGTCGCCAATAGCTTCAGCCCCAGCATGGCCGCCATCAATCCCAGCGTGAACTCAAAATCGGTATTGATCGCCTCGCCAATCAGATCCAGGCCGGGACCCAGCACGGCTTCGTTGGCCAACAGCAAGCCCACCCCAGCTGTCATCAGCATGCCGATCGTGGTCTTTACCGGCAGCGGCACGCGCCAGGCGTCGAAAAGATCCTCGGCGCGGTACAGGCTGCGAATAAAGAGTACCGCCAGAAAGGCGGCCAGCACGCCCAGCAACAAGTAGAGCAGCAGTTCAGCGGGCGCATTCAATGCATAAGCGGGCACATCGAAAGCCGGACGCTCGCCCAAATAGGCGCGGGCCACAATGCTGGCCGAGACCGCGCTGACCACCACCGCCCCAAAATAGCGCGCCGTGAAACGCCCCAGGATCACTTCCAGGGCGAAAATCGAGCCCGCAATCGGCGCATTGAAGGTCGCCGCAATTCCGGCCGCCGCGCCGCACGCGACCAGGGTGCGCACCCGTTCGTTGGAAAACCGAAAGAGCTGGCCGACGGTTGAGCCCAGCGCCGAGCCCACCTGCACAATCGGACCCTCACGCCCGGCCGAGCCGCCGGCGCCGATCGTCAGCGAGGACGCCAGCACCTTGGCCGCCGCCACCCGTGGGCGGATGCGGCCACCGCGCATCACCATCGCTTCCATCACTTCGGGCACCCCGTGCCCCTTGGCCTCGCGCGCAAAGCGGTCAATGATCAAACCGACCAGCAGGCCGGCGGCCCCCATCGCCACCAGCAGCCCGGCTGTCGAGCCGAGCACCTCGCGCAGCTCCAACTGCCAGCGGCCGACCTGGCTCAGCAACCAGACGAAAGCGACCGCACCATAGGCGGTACCTGCGCCAACCAGCAGCGCCAACACCACCAGCATCATCTGGCCGGAGGGTTCAAAGCGGTCAAGCAGGGATGTGAAAACGAGTGACCAGCGGGATAAGCCGCGCGGCGGCGCGGCGGAGGATGAGGACGAAGATGCAGTTGTCACGGGACGGGCGACCTCTTTCGTTGGACGAACGCCGCCCATTATAGGACTCTGTTGACCGACTTGCCAGCCATGAATCTGGCAACAAAGGTCAACCTAATCTTGTGGCTTAGTTACCCTGCAAGTATTTGATGAAGTAATCGATGTCGCCTTCCAGGCGCGCCATCTGGCCATCAAGCCAGCTAGCGTACGGCGCGCCGGGTTCGACCTTGCGGGCAGCCACTTCGCCGCCCTGCGCCAGCGCCTGCCGCACCTTGTCTTCCAGGTGATCGAGGTAGCCGCGCTGCTCGGCCAGCTGGGCCTTGCCGCCCACCGGACCGTGGCCGGGCACGAAGGTCTCGTATTCGCCCGCCTGCAAGCTATCCAGTTGGCGGTGCCAGGCATCCACGTCGCAATGCATCATCACCGGCAATTCGCCAAAGAAACCCAAATCGGCCATGAAGACCAAGCCATCATCCGGCAACACCAGATAGCTGTCATCTTTCGAGTGCACCGCGCCGACATGCTGCACATGCGCCCGGCGGCGGCTGCCCTTGAAGGTGTGTTTGTTCTTGATCGTCGCATCTGGCATCCGGATCACGAAATCAGGGATCTCGGCCAGGGCATGCTCCACGCGCTTGATGCTGCGCTCCAGGCCGGTGCGCCAGCGCGAATCCGGTTCGCTTTCCAGGCGTTCACGGTAGCCAGCCAGCGCCTGGTGATAGGGGCTGGGATCTTCCCACAGGGCGCGTTCACGGGTCGCCTCGTCTTTCAGCAGCTCGCGGGTTGGCTTGGTGGCCAGGATGCGCGTATCGAAATCAAAGGCGCCGTTGCCCTTCCAATGGTCGCCATGCGGATGGCTGACCAGCAGCTGGGATACCGGCCGCCCAAAGAGGCTCTCGGCTGCCCGCCGCAGGTCGGCCCCGGCAGCTTGCGCGTTCATCGAGTCGAGCACCAGCGTCTCGCCGCCTAGGTCAATAATCGCCGCGTTGGCAAAGGCCACGCCCTCGGGTTTGGCGATGGCCACATACACGCCATCGGCTAATTCTTGCAATGTGAAATGAGGCGAATCAAATCGGGTAGTCATAGCGCCATTATATTCGGCTGGGCCAAACAGATTAACCGGAGTGGACCGCTAGGTACACGATTATCAAGAAATCAAAAGCAGCAGCTGGTCAACGGGATCCGGCAGGCCGCCAAGCTGCCAGGCTGGGAACCGTAGAATTTCCTCGCCCCCACCCTGACATTCCGAGCGAACGCCCTCACCTTGTCAGTCGGTGTGAACGCCCCAATTTCTTGTCATTCCGAGCGAGGCGGCGGCAGCCGCCGACGAGGAATTCCTGTTGCGCCTAGCGCTAAATTGCCATCGCAGGATCTCTCATCACCTCCCCTACTCCTCAAACCTCCCCTCGCTCAAATCATCCCATTTCGGATTCAACTCTCGAATTAACGTGCGCTTCTTCTCTTTGCGCCAGCTCTTAATTTGCTTCTCGCGCGCAATCGCGTCCTCGACGTACTGAAACTCTTCGTAATAAACCAGCTTCTTAGTCCCGTGTTTACGCGCGAAGCCGGGTAACACACCGCTTTTGTGCTCGCTGACCCGGCGAGCAATGTCATTGGTCATGCCGCCATAGGTGATGCCGGCCGGGTTGGACATGATATAGACGTAGAAACTTTTTTGATTTGGTATTCCGCCCATCAGGATGGATTTCTATACCAGCTAATTAGGAATTCCTCGTCGGCCGGAGCTATGCTCCGCCTCGCTCGGAATGACAAGAATAGAAAGCCTCGCTTGCCTCTGCTATCTTCTACCATGCTTGTCCTTTATCCCCCGTCCCCCTTAGCGCCCTTTATCCTTCCGCCTTCATCCTTGCCTCCGCCAGCCCCCGCCAAACGCGTTCCGGGGTCGTGGGATTCTCCGCCAAATCGGCGCCGCAGGCATCCAGGATGGCGTTGCCGACCGCCGGTGCCACGCCGTCCATCGGGATTTCGGCCACCGCTTTCACGCCGAAGGGGTGCGAGGGCTCGAAGGTCTCCACAAAGATGGTTTCCAGGTCCGGCATTTCATGCGCAGCGTAGATGTGATAGTCGCGCAGGTCGCGCTCACGGGCCACGCCGCGGCTGTCGTAGCGCATCTCCTCGCTAACCGCGTAGCCCAGCGCCTGGGTCATGCCGCCCTCTATCTGGCCGCTGGCCGTAATCGGGTTGACGATGATGCCGGAGTCGACCGCCATCACCAGCTTGTCCACCACCACCATACCGGTCTCGATATCCACGGTCACCTCGGCAAACTGGGCCGCAAAGGGCGGCGGCGCCACCGGCGACATATAGGAGCCGACTCCCATGATTTGCTCCTGCTGGTCGTGGTGCAGCGAGTCGTGGCCGATTTCGCTAAAGGTCACCGAGCGGCCATCCAGCGCCAGGGCGCGGCGGTCCTCCAGGTGGATTTCACCCGGTTCAACCTCCGGGCCATCGCCGCGTTTGTTGAGCATCTTGGCCGCGCGCCAGCGGATGCGGTCGGCCACCTTCTCAGCGGCGCGCACTACGGCGGCCCCGGAAATATACGTCGTGGATGACGCGTAGGCGCCCTTATCAAAGGGCGTGAAGTCGGTATCCGAGCTGTACACAATCAAATCATCCAAAGTTACGCCGAGCACCTCGGCCGCCATCTGGCCCAGCACCGTATCCGAACCGGTGCCCAAATCGGTGGCGCCGACCAAGACATTAAAGGACCCGTCGTCATTCATCTTAATGCTGGCCCCGCCCATATCCAGGTAGGGGATAGCGGTACCCTGCATCACCATCGCGATGCCGATGCCTTTACGCAGGTAGGGCTTGCCCGGCACCTCGCGCCAGGCGCTTTCGCCAAATTTCTGGTCCCAGCCAATCGCCGCCCGCCCCTGGCGCACGCACTCCTCCAGCCCGTTGGTCTCAATCGTCTCCGGGCTGGGTTCGCGGCCCTCGCTCCAGGCGGTGCTGAAGGGCTGTAGCTCGCCCTGGCGCAGGGCATTCTTGAGGCGGAACTCAATCGGGTCCAGGCCCAGGTCGCGCGCGATACGCTCCATATGGCGCTCCACCGGCCAGAAGCCCTGCGGCACGCCGTAGCCGCGGAAGGCGCCCGAGGGCGGCGTATTCGTGTAGACCACGTCGGTGACGAAGCGGATATTGGGCTGCTTGCGATATTCGCCGTCACCCACGTACAGCGCCATCGCCTTGTGGCCGGTGTTGCCCGCCACGGTCAACGCGTGGCAGCCGTAAGCGCCGGTGTCGCTGAGCGCGTACATCTCATTGGCGGTCACCGTGCCGTCTTTCTTCACGCCGGTCTTCATGCGCACCCGCATCGGGTGGCGCGAGCGCGCGGCGATAAATTCCTCTTCGCGCGTGTATTCAAAGATGACCGGGCGGCCGGTGGCAATCGTCAAGTGGGCGGCCACGTCTTCAATCATCACTTCCTGCTTGCCGCCAAATCCGCCGCCGATGCGCGGCTTGACCACCCGGATGCGCTTAATTGGCAAGCCCAGCACCGGCGCCATCTGGCGGCGCACGTGGAAGGGCACCTGGGTGCTGGTACGAATCACCAGGCGGTCATCCTCATCCCAAAAGGTGAGCACCACATGCGGCTCAATCGAAGCCTGCTGTACCTTGGGCACCACGTATTCGTGCTCGTAAATATGGTCGGCCTCAGCGAAGCCCTGCTCCACATCACCAATATCAATATGAATGTGGGCCGCCAGGTTGCGGCTGGGGTCTGACTCCTCGAAGTTGACGTATTCTTCTTCGTCGTGGATGCGCACCGCGCCATCTTTGAGCGCGTCTCGCGGGTCCAGGATAGGTTCAAGTTCCTCGTATTCGACCTTAATCAGCTGGCAGGCCGCCTCGGCAATCTCCGGCGTTTCGGCGGCCACCATGGCCACCCGGTCGCCCAAGAAGCGCACCTTACGGTCCAGCGAGAACATATCCAGTGGGCCGGGAATGGGGTCGCTCTGCCCGGCGGTGGAATAGACCACCCGCGGCAGGTCCTTGTGGGTCAGCACCGCTGCCACGCCTTCCAGCTTTTCCGCCGCGGAGGTGTCAATGCTTATGATGCGCGCGTGCGCCACCGGGCTCTTGAGAATCTTGGCGTGCAGGAGACCGCGCGCCTCATAATCGGCGGCGAAGGCCGGTTTGCCCTGCACCAACTTAATCGCGTCCACTTTGACGTCGGGCTGCCCGACGCGCTTCCAGGTTTCGGTCTGCGGCGCAACCAGCACCTTGGGCAGCACCTGGACAGCGGTTGCCCCATCCTCGGGCGCCCCGGCGCCCCCCGCCGAGTCGCTGCCCTCGGGCGGATGCGACTGGAAGAATTTATCCAGCTCGCTGGGCGTGAACCAATCGCCGGGCTGGGCCTCGCCGCGCATCACCGCGGCAGCATGCAACACGGCCTGGACCGGCTTTACGTAGCCCGTACAGCGGCACAGCACCCCAGAGAGGCATTCGCGCACCTCGGCTTCGTCGGGCTCGGGATTCGCATCCAATAATTGCTTGCTGGCCAGCAGCATCGCCGGCGTGCAGTAGCCGCACTGAATCGCGCCGCTCTCCGCAAAAGCGCGCTGCAGCGGGTGCAGTCCTTCGGTCAGCTTCCAGCCCATCTGCTCACGCGCGCCCAAATCCTCGGTGGTCTGAATCTCATGGCCTTCGGCCTGGGCCGCCAGGTGCACCGAGCTATTAATTGCCTTGCCATCCAGCAGCACCGTACTGGCCCCGGTATCGCCGGTCTCTGAACCGTGCTTGACGCTGAAATAGCCCAGGCCGCGCAGCACCTTCAAAAGGCTATCGCCCGGTGCAACCTCAACCGGATGGTCTTGACCGTTGATGGAAAGATTAATTTTCATATGAAACTCCAGCATCACTCATCGCCCGCTTCAATAACGCCTTCCCCGCTTCTATTCGGTACTCGGCG
>OMJR01000096.1 GCA_900299355.1 Anaerolineaceae bacterium | reverse complement strand
GCGGTCGCGCTGGGCAGCATCACGGCGCTGGTGGCGGGCTCCGCCGCGCTCGGCAGGTTGCTGGGGAAATTGCAGGCCAGCGCCGCCAGGCTGAGAGCCAGAAGTACGTTCAGAAGTTTCTTCATAAGTATGGGCAATAACGCGGCTCTGTCTTGCCTCGTTTGTTGAGGTGCAAGGAGCACGCCAGCCTTGCGCGATTAAACAGGAAGACAGGAGGGAGCGCAAATCACCCATCCTGTGAACAAGGAGGAACGATGAAACACTACCAGTACCTGATTGTGGGCGGCGGGATGACCGCCGACGCCGCTATTGACGGTATCCGCGAGGTTGACCCGGAAGGCCGCATTGCCCTGATTTGCGCCGAGAAGGTGCCGCCCTATGACCGACCGCCGCTGACCAAGGATTTGTGGAAAGGCGGCGAGGTGGAGCAAATTTGGCGCCACACGAATGACAAGGCCGTCGATATTTATCTCAGTCACCGCATCAAGCAGATTGACCCGGATAAGAAAACGGCCATGGATGACCACGGCCAGGAATACGAATACGAGAAGCTGTTGCTCGCGACCGGCGGCACGCCGCGCGAATTGCCCTTTGGCAACGACAATGTTTTGTATTACCGCAGCTACGCCGATTACGAAAAGTTGCGCCACCTGGTGGAGGTAGAAGGCGACCGTTTCGCCGTCATTGGCGGCGGCTTCATCGGTTCGGAACTGGCTGCCGCGCTGACCCTGAATGGCCAACAGGTGACGATGGTCTTCACCGGCGCGGCGATTTGCGGCCGGCTTTTCCCACCTGGCCTGGCCCAGCATGTCACTAACCATTACGAAGACAAAGGGGTGCGGGTGCTCAGCGGCCAGATGGTGAATGGCATCACCGAGCAGGACGGCGCCTTGCAGGTAAGTACTGGCAAGGGCGCGCAATTTGAAGTCGACCATGTGGTGGCCGGTATCGGCATCCAGCCCAACACCGAACTGGCCGAAGCCATCGGCCTGGCGGTTGAGGACGGCATCCGCGTGGCCGAAGACCTGCAGACTGATGAAGCCGATATTTACGCCGCGGGGGATGTGGCCGCTTTTCCCTCACACATTGGCTATGGCCGCCACCGGGTGGAGCATGAAGACAATGCGCTGACCATGGGCCGGGTGGCGGGCCGCAATATGGCTGGTAAACCCGAACCCTACACCCATATTCCCATGTTCTACTCCGACTTGTTTGACCTGGGCTACGAAGCGGTGGGCCAGATTGATAGCGAGCTGGACATGGTGGAGGATTGGCAGGCCGATGATTACGCCAAGGGCGTGGTCTACTATCTGGATGGCGGCCAGGTCAAAGGCGTGCTGCTCTGGAATGTGTGGGACAAGGTGGATGAGGCCCGTGCGCTGCTGCGCGACCTGCATCCCAAGACCGAGAAAGACCTTATCGGGCGACTGTAAAGCGCGTCTGGGTGCGCAGGTATAATTGCCCCTTATGGCGCAAAAAATCGTTGAATGCATTCCCAACTTCTCTGAGGGGCGTGATGAGCAGGTGGTGGCCCAGATTGTGGCCGCAATCCAGAGCGTCAGTGGGGTAACCCTGCTGGACCAGAGTTCCGACGCCGACCACAACCGTAGTGTGATTACCTTCGTCGGCCCGCCCCAGGCGGTGGAGGAGGCTGCCTTCGCGGGCATTGCCAAGGCCGCCGAACTGATTGACATGGACAAGCACGAGGGCGAGCATCCGCGCATGGGCGCCACCGACGTGGTGCCCTTTGTGCCCATCGCCGGTGTGACCATGAAGGAATGCATCGCCATCTCGCAGCGGGTCGGCGAGCGCGTCGGCAAAGAATTGGATATCCCCGTCTACTTATATGAAGAGTCCGCCACCCGCGCTGAGCGCCAGAACCTGGCCAACGTGCGCCGCGGCGAATACGAAGGCATCAAAGCCGAAATTGGCAAAGAAGAACACCGCAAACCGGATTTTGGCCCGGCAAAGCTGGGCAAGGCCGGCGCGGTGGCGATAGGCGCCCGCGCACCGCTGGTTGCCTACAACGTCTATCTCACCACCGATGATGTCAGCATCGCCAAGGCGATTGGCAAAGCCGTGCGCGCTTCCTCGGGCGGTCTGGCCTATGTGAAGGGCGCCGGCTTCCTGGTGGATGGCAAGGCCCAGGTCTCGATGAACCTCACTGATTACCACCGCACGCCGATTGCGCGCGTGGTCGAGATGATCCGCCGCGAAGCGCAGCGTTATGGCGTGGCGATTGAGAAGAGTGAATTGATTGGCCTTATTCCCCAACAAGCCCTGCAGGACGCCGCCGTCTGGTTTTTGCAACTGGATGATTTCGAGGGCGAACAGGTGCTGGAGCGGCGCATGCAGAGCGCGCAACAGGACGCCGAGGACGCCCAGGGTGGCCCCGGCTTCCTGGACGCTCTGGCGTCGGCCCAGCCCACCCCCGGCGGCGGCTCGGCCGCCGCCCAATCCGGCGCGCTGGCAGCTGCCCTGGTGGCGATGGTCGGCCGCCTGACCGTCGGTAAGAAAGCCTATGCCGAGGTCGAGGAGCAGATGCAGGCCCTGGTCACCCGCGCCGAGGCATTGCGCGCGGAGTTTAGCCGCGCGGTGGCCGCCGATGCGGCCGCCTTTGACGCCGTGATGGCGGCTTTCAAGCTGCCCAAAGCCAGCGACGAAGAGAAGAAGGCCCGCAAAGCGGCTATTGAGCAGGCCACGATTGGCGCCGCCGAAAGCCCGCTGGCGGTCTCCGCGCTGGCCGTGGAGTGTCTGGAATTAGCACAGCAGGCCGCTGAACTGGGCAACGTCAACGCGGTTAGCGACGCCGGCAGCGCCGCGGCCCTGGCCAACGCCTGCCTGCAAGGTTCCGGTTTGAACGTGCGCATCAACGTAGCCTCCTTGGGTGATGAGCACAAAGCGGGCGCCAAACTGCTCAAGCAGCAGCGCGCGCTCGAAGCCCAGGCGGCCCAATTGCAGGCCGCGGTGAATGCGCAGGTGGCCGCCCGCGGCGGCTTCACCCTGGATTAATTGATGGCCGGATTAATCAACCTATCCCACGCTCGTGGTTGGCTGCTGGCAGTCGCCGCGGGCTTTCTGCTTTTGACGGGCTGCAATTTTCCCTTCGCGGCCGCGCCGGCCGATACGGGTGACACGGCCCCCACCGAGACCCCTTTCCAACCCGGGGATGACCCCACATTGGATGTCGGTTTTGGTAAGGACGACCCGCTCAATTGGTACCTCTCATCCGATTTGCCCGCCGGCGTAGTGGAACTGGTGGCCCTGCCAGATAACGCGTCATTGGTGGAAGACCAGACAGATGCCCAGATAAGCGTAGGACTGAATGGCGGCCAGGTTGTTGGCCGCTGGGTCTACGCCCTGGTGGCGCCCTTCCCGACCATCACCGACGAAGCCAGCCTGGATGACGTGCAGGCGCTCTGGCGTGGCGAAGGCGAATGGCTACTACTGGTCAGCCCCGAAACCGAGGCGGTCTTTACTGCCTGGTGGGGTGCGCCTGATGGGGTTCAGGTGCTGGCGGCGGATGAAGTGCTGGATGCCGCCTGGGCGCAGGACGCCTGGGCGTTGGTGCCCTTCGAAGCCTTGCAGCCGCGCTGGAAAGTCTTGCTGGTGGATGGGCAATCGCCGGTGCACAAGGACTTTGACCCCGCCAGCTACGCGCTGAGTGTGCCGATTGGCTTGCAGGGCGAAGATGAGCTGGTGAACCAGGTCTTGGCTGACTGGGGCCTGGCCGAAATCAGCAACCGCGACTCGGATTTAATGACCACTGTGGCCGTCACCGGCGTCACCGCCCTGGTACGCGCCACCGCCTACGAGATGAATCGCAGCGGCATTACCTACCCGGCCGAAGATGTCGGCCCGCTGCTGGCCGGCGCGGATATCACCCACATCAGCAACGAAGTGCCCTTTTGGGATGAATGCCCGCCGCCCGACCCGTTTCAACGTGGCCTCGTTTTCTGCAGTGACCCCGATTACATTCAGCTGCTGGAAGCGATTGGCACCGATGTGATTGAGCTAACTGGCGACCATTTCAACGACCACGGCCAGGACCCGATGCTGTTCAGCCTGGACCTCTACGACCAGTACGGCATCCCCTATTACGGCGGAGGCCACAATTTAGAGGAAGCCCGTTCGGCGGTCATCTTTGAGCACAATGGCAACCGCATCGCCTTCATCGGCTGCAATGGCAAGAGCGGCTACGCCACTGCCTCGGATACGCGCGCCGGCGCCGTGCAATGCGATTACGAATGGCTGGCCAACGAGGTTGGCCGCCTGCACGCCGAAGGCTACCTGGTGATTGCTACCTTCCAGCACAACGAGGTCTACAGCTTTGTGCCCCAGCCCGGTCTGATTCGCGATTTCGCGGTACCGGCCGAAGCCGGTGCCAGCATCGTCAGCGGCAGCCAGGCGCACCAGGCGCACGGTATGGATTTCACCGATGAGGACACCCTGGTGACCTACGGGCTGGGCAATATGTTTTTCGACCAGTGGACCGTAGTGGATAACGGTGACAAGGCCCTGATTGGCATGCACGTCTTCTACGGCGGACGCTACATCAGCACCGAGCTGTACACGATTCAATTCATTGATTTCGCCAAACCGCGCTTTATGACCGCCGAAGAGCGCGCTGATTTTCTCAACACACTCTTTTCCGCCAGCTTGTGGGACGATTGAGGAGGACCGAATGGGACTGAAACCTGACCATTGGATTGAGCAGATGGCTAAAGAACACTGCATGATTGAACCCTACGAGCCGGCCCAGGTACGCGAAGGCGTGATTTCCTACGGCGTCTCCTCCTATGGCTACGACATCCGCGTGGCAGATGAATTTAAGATATTTACCAACTTGAATTCGGCGGTGGTCGACCCCAAGGATTTTGATCCGGCATCCATGGTGGATTTCAAGGGCGATGTCTGCATCGTGCCGCCCAACTCCTTTGCCCTGGCGCGCACGATTGAGTATTTCCGCATCCCGCGCTCGGTGCTGACCGTCTGCTTGGGCAAAAGCACCTATGCACGCTGCGGCATCATCGTCAATGTGACGCCCTTCGAGCCCGAGTGGGAGGGCTTCGTCACGCTGGAGATTTCAAACACCACCCCGCTGCCGGCCAAGATTTACGCCAACGAGGGCATCGCCCAGGTGCTGTTCTTTGAAGCCGATGAGGAATGCCGTACCTCTTATGCCGACAAGAAGGGCAAGTATCAAAAGCAGCAAAGCATCGTGCTGCCCAAGTTGTAAATTCAATCTTCGGAAACGGCGGCCGCTTTCGCAGTAGTCATCAGGCGATAGTGTCGCACACTTACCCCGCGCTCGGCGAAGGGCGCGCGTAGCGCCTCGCTGACCGCCTTCTCGCGCCCCTCTTCCACAAAAGCAATCAGACTCGGTCCTGCGCCCGAGAGCGCCGCGGCGCCCCCGGCCGCTTGCGCCGCCCGCAGCGCTTCCTCCGCCCCCGGAATCAGCGCCAGCCGATAAGGCTGGTGTAATCGGTCCTGCACCGCATTGGCGAGGGCGGCGATATCGCCCGCCCGCAGGGCTTCCAAGACCGCCAGACTGTGGCCGATGTTGGCCACTGCTTCGGCCAGCGCCACCTGGGCGGGCAGGGCCGCCCGTGCTTGCTGGGTGCTGATATTGATGTCCGGCAGGGCCACCACGCAGCTGAGCGGCGGGATATCGACGGGTTGCGCAAGCCACTTTCCATGGATTTGATTAACCAGCACCAGCCCGCCGTAGAGCGCTGCCGCCAAATTATCGGCGTGGCCTTCGATGGTGGCGCCGATGTGCAACAGTTCGCCCAGGGCTAGCTGCACGCCTGTTAAGCGGTTGGCGGCCAACAGTCCGCTGGCGGTGGCCGACGCGCTGGAGCCCAGCCCGCTGCCTAGCGCGATGCGGTTGTGGGCGCGCAAGTGCCAGCCGGCGGGCGGTGGCTCGCCCAGGTGATGGTAGACCGCCCGGGCGGCACGAATCACCAGATTGCTCTCGTCGCGCGGCAGCTCGTCGCTCCCTTCGCCCTGGATATCAATCTGGCTTTCTTCGCTGATGGCGATTTGGGTTTCGTTCCACAGGTCCAGCGCCAGACCCAGGCAATCGAAGGCGGGACCCAGGTTGGCGGTGCTGGCCGGAGCCAGGATGCGCAGGCCGTTCATGCCCCAATGATACAATTTTTCTATCAGCTATCAGCTATCAGCTATCAGCTATCAGCTAACCGACGTTGGACTTTGGACGTCGGATGTTTTTGCGGACTACCTACTACCTACTACCTATTACCTACTACCGGCTACCTACTGATGAACATCGGCGTCGTTTTCCCCCAAACTGAATTCGGCCACGACCCGGCCGCGTTGCGCGATTATGCCCAGACCGCCGAGGCGCTGGGCTACAGCCACATCCTGGCCTATGACCACGTGCTGGGCGCGCACCCCGACCAGTTGCAGGGCTGGGCGCCCTATACGCATCAAGACCCTTTCCTGGAACCCTTTACGCTGTTTAGTTATTGGGCCGGCCTTACTGAAACCATCGAATTCACCAGCGGCGTGATTATCCTGCCCCAGCGCCAGACCGCCTTGGTGGCCAAGCAAGCCGCGATGGTGCAGGTGCTCAGCAGCGGGCGGCTGCGCCTGGGCGTGGGCCTGGGTTGGAACGCAGTCGAGTACACTGCGTTGGGCGCGAATTTCGGCAACCGGGGCCGCCGCATCGAGGAGCAGGTGGCCCTGATGCGCCAGCTCTGGAGCGAAGAGCTGGTTGATTTCGAGGGTCGCTGGCACCGCGTCCCGCAGTCGGGTATCAACCCGCGTCCAGGGCAGCCCATCCCGGTCTGGTTTGGCGGCCACCATCCCAACGTGCTGTGGCGCGTGGCCCAACTGGGCGACGGCTGGCTGCCCAACTACCGCGTCGCCGAAGACGCCGCCGAGCATCTGGCTGCATTGGATAGCGAGCTGGATAAGGTTGGCCGCAGCCGCGCCGACATTGGCATTGAAGCACGCCTGATGTACAAGGACGGCGAGGCCGTCTGGCGCGAACGCATCGCCGGCTGGCAGGCGGCCGGCGCCAGTCACCTGAGCATCAACACCATGGGCGCCGGCCTGGACGGCCCGCAGGCGCACATTGACGCGGTTCGTGAATTTGCACAAAAAGTATTTGGTTAGATGGGGTTCGAATGAACGCAGAGGAACGTGAAAGTGCGCTTAGGCATTTGAATGCTTTGCTTCTGGGTAAAACATGCTCAGATATAACTTTGCATGGATCTTTCCCCTTCTTTAAATTTGAGGATTCCCACCTTTGGCCTTGGTACGGTTGCAAAGTGATGCAAAACAAAAATGTGTGATTGAAGCAGAATTTTTTCTTCCCGAGGAGTTTGATATTTTAAAAGGCCTGATAATTGGGTTAAACGTTACTGGCGTCTACTTAGATGGCAAGGTCAATACTCTGGTTATAGACCTAGAGAAATCCACCAAGCTGATTGTGATATCCGAGGATTCTGTTTATGAGAATTGGTACATATTTAGACGGCCAGATGATATGGTGGTTTCTGGCCCTGGGACCGATTGGGCCGAATGGATTCCAGAAGACTAGTTTAGTTGCTCACTGATTCTTTCGATCTCCCCTTCAAAAAGCATCGCCGTTAAACCCGTTTCCGTACGGGTTTCGTGTTCCTCGCCGGGCTGCCACAGCGCCGCCTGGCCCGCGGTTATCGTCTGAAAGACGCCGTCTACACCGCAGACCTCGCCCTGGCCATCAATCAACAACAGCAATTGCTCCTGGGTCGCCGGATGGCGGCCGATGCGGCCCCCGGGCGCTAGCACGGCATGGCTCAGGCGCGCCTGGCCGGCGGCGATATGGGTCAGCGCAAAGCCCTGGCTGCCGTAGGCTTCTCCGGCGTGGGCTTTGGCGGGGTCAATCGTCAGGATTTTCATGTCTGCTCTCCCAAGATGGCGGCTTCCAGTGCGTTGAAGTCGGCCAGCAGGGTGCTGGCCTCCACCACGGTTTGTGGTTCGCTGCCCGGGTCCTTCAGGCCGTGGCCGGTGCAGACCGCCACAATGCGCAGCCCGCTCGGGTCCAGCGTCCCGGCGGCGATTTGCTGGGCCAGTCCGGCCAGCCCGGCGGCCGACGCCGGTTCCACCCACAGCCCTTCGGCAGCGATACGCTGGCGCATGGCCACTATTTGGTCATCGCTGGCGGCGATAATGCGCCCGCCCGATTCCTCGGCGGCGGCCATTGCTTGCTCGCCGCGGGCCGGCTTGCCGATGCGGATAGCGGTCGCCAACGTTTCGGGCTGCTCAATTGGGTGCCCGGCCACTAGTGGGGCGGCACCGGCGGCCTGCACGCCCAATAATTTCGGCAAGCCCTGCCCGTAATCCTGAAAGCCCATCCAGTAAGCGCTGATGTTACCCGCGTTGCCCACCGGCAGGCACAGCCAATCCGGCGCGCCGCCCAATTGGTCCACGATTTCAAAGGCGGCCGTTTTCTGCCCTTGCAGGCGATGCGGGTTGAGTGAATTGACCAGCGCGATGGGATGCTTCTTACTAATTGCGACCACCAACTCCAACGCCTTGTCAAAGGAGCCCTCAATTTGCAGCACCTGCGCGCCGTAGGCTGCCGTGGCGGCCAGCTTGCCGCTGGCGACCTTGCCGGCCGGAATCAGTACCACCGCGCGCATCCCGGCTCGGGCGGCGTAAGCGGCGGCGCTGGCGGCCGTGTTGCCGGTGGAGGCGCAAATCACGCTGCGCGCCCCGCGGCCCAAAGATTCGCCCACGGCGGCGGTCATCCCACGGTCCTTGAAGCTGCCGGTAGGGTTTAGTCCTTCATATTTGATATACAGTTCGAAGCCGCCGCCCAATTCCGCCGCCAGGCGCGGCATCGGCACCAGCGGTGTGCCGCCTTCCAGCAGGCTGACCACCCGGGTGTGCTCCGGCAAATCAATGTATTCGGCGTAATGTTGAAGGAGGGGTTGGCGGCGCAAGCTAATTACCCGTAGTGATGTAATCAGCGATGGCTTCGTAGGTGCTCGGCCCAATGCCGGGCACGTTTTGGATATCTTGCGGCTCGCCAAAGGGCCCGTTGGCCTCGCGATAATCGATGATGGCCCGGGCGGTCGACGGACCGATGCCGGGCAATTGCTCCAGTTGCGCCTGCGTGGCGTTGTTGATATTGATGGGGAAAACGGCTGCGGCGCTGCCCGCCTCCGGGATGTGCACCTGGTCGCCGTCGTCCAGTTCGTGGGCCAAGTTGACCGCGTCCAGGTTGGCGCTTTCCAGCGCGCCGCCGGCCGCGGCAACGGCGTCCTCCACCCGGCTGCCATAGTCCAGACGGTAGGTGCCCGGCTCGGCCACCGCCCCGCTAACGTAGACCAAAATCGGACCCGGCGTCGGCGCGGGCTGCAGTTCAATCGCCCGGCCGCGCGGTGGGCGCGTCAGCAGCAGAATCAGCGCCGCACCGGCCAGGCCGGTCAGCACGCTGAAGGCGATGACGGTATAGGGATTGAAGGAAGTCGACTTTTTCCCAGCCATAGCCGGATTATACGGCACTCCCCGGAATACCCTCCGGTATAATCGCCGGGCACGCAATTATCCAAAGGGTTTCCTCGTGCGCTCCCAATCCCACACAAAGAGTCAAGTACTGCGCTGGCTGCTGGTGTTGATTTTCACCACCGTAGCCCTGGCGCTGGTGGCCGGGCCGACCCTGGCCGGAACGCCGCAGCAGGTGCAGGAAGGCATGGTGATTACCGGCCTGCTGCGCAATCCCCAGGGCGGCGCTATCCAGGGCGCGCGCATCGCGGCCTTCACGCCCAATGGTAACGAAGCCCTGGTAGACACCGAAAGCCAGGAGGATGGCACCTGGGCCTTGCAATTCGATGAGTTGAATTCCCAGGCGCTAGTCATCGTGGTCAGCCACCACCATTACGTGAACCAGACCACTAACCTGGACGCGGTAGCCCTGGGTCGCCTGGCCGAAAACGGCAGCCTGGGCCTGGGCGAAAGCGTGCTGGAACGCCAGGTCACACCCGGCTTTTGGGCAGCTGGAGCGATTTTTGTCGCGGTGCTGCTATTGATCGCCTTTGAGAAATTGCACAACACCGCCGCCGCCCTGGTCGGTCTCTCGGCGATCTTCCTGGTCACCTATGTGCTGGGCAATATTCGATCGGGCTTCTATATCATCGGGTTTGAGCGCGCGCTGGATTACATCAACTGGGAAGTGATTTTCCTGGTGATGGGCATGATGATCGTGATCGCCGTGATCGAGCGCACCGGCATCTTCCAGTGGACCGCTTTTCAAGCCTACCGCCTCAGCCGCGGCCGCACCTGGATGCTGGTGCTGATCCTGATGCTGGTTACCGCGGTCGCCTCGGCTCTGCTGGATAACTTCACTACTATGTTGCTGATGGCGCCGATCAGTTTGCAGATCGGTTTGGCGCTGGGCATCAATCCGCTAGCCTTGATCATTCCCGAGATCATGGCATCCAACGTGGGCGGCATCAGCACCCTGATTGGTACGCCCACCAATATCCTGATCGGCGCCTATGCCGATATCGGCTTCAGTGATTTCCTGGTCAACCAAACCGCTGGTGTGGTCGTGGCGCTGATCCTGATGGGCCTCTACGTGCTCTGGCATTACCGCGCCGAGTGGCGTAAGCATCCCGGCGGCATCTCAGAGACCCTGTATGCGCGCCTCGAAAAGAACGCCGAATTGAATGACCCCCACGGTTTACTCAAATCCGGCATCGTCTTCGTGCTGATCCTGGCCGGCTTTGTGCTGGGTGAAAATTTCCACATCGTGCCCGCGGTGCCAGCCCTGGTGGGCGCCACGGTCTTGCTGCTGTGGCTCAAACCGGACGTGCACGCCATGATCCAGGCCGTGGATTGGACCACGCTGGTTTTCTTTATGGCGCTCTTTATCGTGGTCGGCGCGATTCAGGAAGTCGGCATGCTGGGTTTTGCCGCGGATTGGATGGCGGCCCTGATTGGCGAAAACCTAAACCTGGGCATCTTTGTGATGGTGATCGGGGTCGGCACTTTATCCATGGTGGTCGCCAACATTCCCTTGGCGGCGTCCTTCCTGCCGATCGTGGATTTCCTTTCGGGCTCCATTCCGGGAGCAAGCAATAAAGTCTTGTACTATGCTCTATCGATGGGGGCGGCCATGGGCGGCAACGGGCTGCTCATCAGCGCCGAAGCAAACCTGGTGACGGCCGGTATCACCACCCAGGCCGACACCCCGATCTCATTCGTCGAATTCATGAAGATCGGTATACCAGTCACGCTGATTACGCTTTTGGTAGGATTCGGCTGGCTGATCCTGCGCTTTTAGCTTGAGCAGGATGTGAGGAGACCTATGACAACCATATTAGCCCCCACCCGCGGTGGGCAACGCAGCTACCCCAACCAGGATCGGGCGGCGCAACTTGCTAAAGAGCAGAGCGCCGAACTGATTTACCTGTATATCAATGACGTCACCTTCCTTAACCAAACCGCTTCGCCGATTTTGATTGATATGGAAGCCGAGATGGAGGAAATGGGCGAATTCCTGCTCACCATGGCTCAGGACCGCGCGGCCAAGTTTGGCGTGGCCGCGAAAACCATCGTGCGCCAGGGCGGGTTCACCGATGTGATGGAGAGTGTGATTGACGAGTTTGACGTCGATATGGTCGTGATGGGCAGTTCGGGGCAGGATGATGGCCACACAACGCCCGATTTTATGGCCGAAACCGCCCAGAAGCTGGCTGACAAGTACGGGGTGGATGTCGTTTTATTGCGCGAAGGCAAAGTGCTGGAGACCGTTCACAACTAGAGGCTGCCCATGATTGGTACCTTGCTGAATGCCGCCACCGTGCTGGTGGGCGGACTGATTGGCCTGTTCTTTGGAGCGCGGCTGCCGGACCGCATGCGCAGCACCGTGATCGCCGGTTTGGGCCTCTTCACCGCCGCGATCGGCATCCAGATGTTCCTCAATACCCAAAACATCATTATCGTCTTGATTGCCCTGCTGGTAGGCGCCATTCTGGGCGAGTGGTGGCAGATTGAAGCCGCCCTGGAGCGCCTGGGCGCGCGCCTGCAGGCGCGCTTCGCTGCCGATGGCAGCCGGGGAGCCGCCACCTTTGTGCGCGGCTTCCTGACTGCCTCGCTGGTTTTCTGTGTAGGCCCGCTCACCATTCTTGGCTCGATCCAGGATGGGCTGACCGGGGATTACAGCCTCTTGGCGGTGAAAGCAACGCTGGACGGCTTTGCGGCGCTCGTGTTTGCCTCCACGTTGGGCGTGGGCGTCTTGTTCTCCATTCTTGTCGTAGTGGGTTTTCAGGGCGGCATTAGTCTGCTGGCGACCCAGGCCCAGGCGCTGTTTACCGATGCGATGATTGCCGAAATGACCGCGGTGGGTGGCATCCTGCTGCTGGGCATTGCGATAAGTAGCCTGCTGGAATTGAAAACCATCCGGGTGGCCAACTTCTTGCCGGGCTTGGCGGTTGCCCCACTAATCGTGGCTTTGATGGCGGCGTTCTAGTCCTCCCTAATAAAAAGCCCCGCTCACCGAGCGGGGCTTTTTGCTGTTATCTAGTGCGTGTTATTGGCCGAGAGCGGCATCTATCGCGGCGGACAGAGCCGCAAAGGATAAGGCCCCGCCCTGCAAGAGCTGGCCGTTGAGCACCATGCTGGGGGTCCCGGAGACGCCATCTGCGCGGGCGGCTTCCAGGTTGGCTTCAATCACGGCTGCCTTCTCGCCACTTTCCAGACAGCTGCTGAAGGCATCCATGTCCAGGCCCAGCGATTCGGCAAACGTGATCAGTCGCGCCTCTGAATACCCGCCGACGTTGCCACTGGAGTAGTTGGCGAAAACGATATCGTGGTATTCCCAGAACATGTTCTGATCAGCGGCGCAGTAAGCAGCTTCAGCCGCCGCGCCCGATTCCGGGCCCAGGAAATCGACAAAGCGAATTTCGTAGATCACCTGGCCGGTGCTGACATACTGATCAATCAGGTCATGCTCGGTATCGTTGTAGTAATTGTAGCAATGAATACATTGGAAGTCGGCGTATTCCACCAGGGTGACCGGTGCATTGGCAGCGCCCAGTACGTTGCCGTCCTTGTTGGTGTAGGTGCGCTCCACCGGGGCATTGGGGCGGTTGGCGAACACCAAGAGGGCGGTTACCGCGATAGCTCCCACCACAATGTAGATTAACCAGCGAACCTGGTTCTTGCGTTGGTCGGCCTTACGCCGATCCAAGCGCGCCTGTCGTCTGCTTTTTTCCATGAAATCTCGTCCTCCGTTAGCTTAAAGTGTAGCAGAAAAGCGCGCCAAGTTTGCCGGCGCCGATCCGTTCTCTGCCGTTATTAATCCGTTTGGGTCAAATTCTGGCTATAGACTGGAAACTCGTCCCCGGTGAATTCAAAACCAAGTTTCTTGTACAGCCCCAGGGAAGCCACATTGGTGGTTTGGGTGTTCACCGTCAGCCGGCTCATCAGGTGTTTGCTGGCCTGGTACTTGACATCCTCGCCCAGTGCAAAGGCCAGGCGGCGCCCCTGGAAATCCGGATGCACGGCCAGGCGCGCCAGGTGCAGCCCCTGGCTGCTGGGGGTGCTGATTTGATAGGCGGCCACGCGCCCATCCAGTTCAATCACGGTACTGTAGGCGGCCTGCTTGAAGGCCAATTCCACCGCGTGCAGCGAGTTGCGCCAAAGCGCCGGGAAGGCTTCGTGGTCCACCGCGTGGACGCCGGGCAGATCCTCTTCGGTCATGCGCCGAATATTGGCGCTGTCACTGGCTTTGAAGCTGGGGTCGGGCACCCAATCCAGCACGACCACATTGTGGGCGTGATCAAAATCATGGCTTTCCAATACTGACTTGAACCATTTGTGCAAAGGCAGCACCACCGCTTGTTCTGCCTGGTGGGCTATCAAAAAATCGCGGGCAGCCGGCCACAACTCTTCCCAGGCGGTGCTGGGCGCCAGGCGGCTGCTGCAGGCGAAGAGGCGGATCCAGGCGACCTCGCGCGGATCGGGTGGACAGGCCAGCGCGGAGAGGATCCGGCCGCCGCTTTCGATCACCAGGTAGGGCTCGTCGCCCAGCCAATCCACCGGCTGGCGCCAATCCAGGTGGCGGTGCACATAGGTTTCGAAATGCAGCAGGTGCGTGAGGTGGTTGCGATCTTCTTCTTGGGCGGGGCGAACGGTCAGGACTGCGGGTGAGGCCATAAGCGGCTTTAGTCGTCCGAAAGGTCGAGGATGCCCTTGGCCACCGCGCGCAAACGATCGATCGGCGTGACACTCATTCGTTGTGCCATCTCCAGATAGGGCAGGTTCTCTGGATTGGCCACAAAGCTGCGCATATCCCGGGGCAGCGTATCAAAGGCCTGGCGGGCCTGTTCGCGCGCCAGCCAATCGCCGACCGGGCCGGCGATATCACTGAATTCACCCAGGTCAACGTCCAGGGCGTGGGCGAGGCGTTCCAATTCCGGCAGAGGGACGCCGCTTTCGCCACTTTCATAGCGGCGGATGCGGCTGGTGGAGATGCCGGTTTGCTTGCCTAAATCCTTCTGACTCAGGCCCTTTTCATCGCGGGCCATGCGCAGCATCGCCCCAATCGCGCTGTCGCGCAGCTCCAGCAGCGTTTCCACTTGCAGTTGTTCACTGGGGTGGGGGCTGTCGGATACGGTGTCCTCGCTCCAGAAGTGATTGATTGGCATATCCAGATAGAAAGCCAATAATTCCAACTCAGGTAAGGTCGGCGCCTTCACGCCCCGTTCAAAGGAGCTGATGCAGCCCCCCGAGACGCCGATCACGTCGCCCAGATCCTTCATGGACTTACCTGCCGCCAGGCGGGCATCACGCAGCAGGACGCCAAGGATCTTGGTGCGCAGGTTGAGGGCTTGGTCTTTGCTCATCGTGTTCGGGCTCCGTGAAAGAACAGGTGACCCGCATTATAGCAAAGGCTGGGCTAATGCTCTAGCGGCGGCGCGAACCGCTGCGCGTTTCTTCGGCCTGGCTTTTCATAAAAATGCTGGGCGGCAATCCAAAGCCGGCGGCTTCCAGGCGCCCCATCAACAGCGGGCGGATGCCGGTGGGTTGCAGGTCACCGATTACTTTGCCGTCTTCATCGGTGCCACTCTGCTCAAAACGGAAGACATCGGTCATCACGACCGTGTCGCCTTCCATGCCGGCCACCTCTGTGATGTAGGTCACTTTCCGGCTGCCATCCGGCAGGCGGCTTTGCTGCACAATCAGGTCCACTGCGGCCGCGATTTGCTGGCGGGCCACAAAAATGGGCACATCCATGCCGGCCATCAGCACCATGGTTTCCAGGCGGCTAATCGCATCGCGGGGCGTGTTGGCGTGCAGGGTGGTCAGCGATCCATCATGGCCGGTATTCATCGCTTGCAGCATGTCCAATGCTTCGCCGCCGCGCACTTCGCCCACCACGATGCGGTCTGGGCGCATACGCAAGGAATTGCGCACCAGCGCCCGTACGTCCATGCCATCGGTCATCTGGCTGCCAGGCTTGGTCTCCAGGCGCACCACATGTTCCTGCTGCAACTGCAGCTCGGCGGCGTCCTCGATGGTAACGATGCGTTCATGGCCGGGGATAAAGCTGGAGAGTACGTTCAATTGGGTGGTCTTGCCGGAACTGGTGCCGCCGGAAATGATGATATTCAGATGGCTGCGCACACAGGCTTCCAGGAATTGGGCCATGGTGTGGCTGATGGAACCGAACTCAATCAGTTGTTCTACGCCGAAGCGCTCTTTGGAGAATTTGCGGATTGTGATTGAGGGGCCGTCAATGGCCACCGGCGGGATAATGGCGTTGACGCGCTAGCCATCCGGCAAGCGCGCATCCACCGCGGGGTGCTCAGCGTCGATACGCCGACCCAGGGGGTTCACGATGCTTTGAATCACTTCCAGCACATGCTCGTCGTCGCGAAACTGGACTTCGCTGCGCACCAGCCGTCCGGCCCGCTCGGCAAAGACCTGGCGCGCGCCATTGACCATGATTTCGGTCACGGCCGGGTCTTCCAGCAACGGCTGGATGGGGCCGTAGTCTCCTTGCAGGTTGGGCAAGGGGCGGGGCGTGGATGCAGGCGCGGAGCTTGGGGCTGCGGCGACCGGCGCCGGGCTTTGGCCGCCAACCGCCGTGAGCACATCATTGAATAGTTGGGTGCGCTCGGCATCCGCCAGCTGCAACTGGGTGCGCGCATAGGCCTGCCCCAACAGGCCCCGCAATTCGACTTCGTCTGGAGCCGGGCCGCCGCGTTGCTGGATGGCGCTGGTCAGACTTTTGACCAGATACTGCTTCAGCTTGGCTAGGTCCTCAGCGCTGAGGGAGCTGGCAGCCGTGTTCATGAATTGGGCTGCTTAGCGCTATCTTCAATAACCCAAATCACGTTGGTCCGGTTGAGCGCCAGGAACTGGGTTTGATAGATTTTGGCGATGCCGTCCCCATCCATCACGATAGCGTCGGTGACGGCGATGTAATCCTCGGATGCGTTAAGCACATCCTTTATCCGCTCGGCTTCGCGCAAATGCAGATTGCCCTTTATCCGGTTGGTGGGCGTTTGGATAATTACCGGGGTGGCAATGGTGTGCACCACCGGGGTAAATGATTTCCCTTTGTTGTCATAAACAGAGCTCATAAGCCTCCCTTAGGGCATGTAATAGCCTTCGCCCGCGCGCGTCAGGATAAGTTCTGGCCGCTTGGGGTTCTTCTCCAGTTTTTGGCGCAAGCGCGAGATGCTGACCCAAAGAATCTCCTTTTCACCGCTGTATTCGGGGCCCCACAGGGAACTGAGCAGGTCCTCGGAGGTCAGGGTCTTGCCCACGTTGCGTGCAAACTGCAGCAGCAGGCGGTATTCAGTGCCGGATAGCTGCACCGGTTCGCTGTCGTTGCTGACCTCGGCCGAGGCGAAATTGATGCGCAGGTTGCCGCGCTCAAATAACGTATCGCCAAATTCAGGGCCGGTGCGCTGCGAACGGCGCAGCACGGCGCGTACGCGCGCCATCAGCTCGTTGGCCGAGAAGGGCTTGACGATGTAGTCGTCCGCGCCCAGTTCCAGGCCGCGCACGCGGTGTTCCCCGTCGCCCTTGGCGGTCAGCATAATAATCGGTACCGACGAGAATTCCCGTATGCGCTCACAGGCCTGGAAGCCATCCATTTCGGGCATCATCACATCCAGCAAGATGAGGTCGGGCTTTTCGTCGGCGGCCATGTCTACGGCCAACTTGCCGTTGGCTGCCTGCAGCACCTCGTAGCCTTCGGTGAGTAAATTCGCTTCGACCAGCCGCAGGAAGCGCGGCTCATCGTCCACGGCAAGAATTCGGTCAGGCATGTTCCCTCTCTTCAGCTATAGGTTGCGTTAGGGCCAGGGGCAAGCTGATCAGGAAACGCGCACCGTCGGTCGCGGATCTGTCAACTTGGATACTGCCCCCGTGGGCTCTCGCAATTTGCTCGCATATGTATAGGCCAAGGCCGCTGCCGCGTATTCCGTCGGTGTTTTCGGGGATGCGAAAAAAGCGTTTGAACACGTTTTCAGAATGTTCCAGCGGTATGCCCGGTCCGTTATCACTGACTTCAACCAAAGCACTATTCGCACTAGCTCTTAGATGTACACTCACCTGACTACCCGGGGCGTATTTAGCAGCGTTGCTGACCAGGTTGGTCACAATCTGGTCCAGGCGCTTGGGGTCTGCCAACATTTCCAGTTCGGCCGGTTCGCTTTCGACCACTATGGTCAGCTCGGGGAAGCGCGATTGCAGCCGGACGACGCTTTCTTCCAGCAGATTTACAAGGTCAACCGACTGCAGTTCCATATTGAGTGTGCCAGCTTGCAGGCGCGAAGAATCCAGCAAATTGTCGACCAAGTCACTGAGCCGGTCAGCTTCTTCGTCGATAATGGTGAGAAATTCGCTGCGGCTGTCCGCGTCCCATTCGGTATCGCGGCGCAACAGCGTGCTGGCATAGCCCTTGATGAAACCCAGGGGGGTGCGCAATTCGTGCGACACGGTGGCAATGAAGTCGGATTGCAAGCGCGCCAGGCGGCGCTCGGCCTCCAGGTTGGCGATGCGGTCAATCAGCTGCTGGCGCCCCAGCAACTGGCTGACATGGGTGGCGATGTAATCAGCCAGCACCAACTGCTCTTCTTCGTAAGTCGGCCCGCCAAAGCGGATAAAGACCAACGCGCCCAACAATTGACCGCCCACCTTGAGCGGCAGCCCCAGATAAAAATGCTGTTCGAGACGGTCCAAATCGGGGTTCAATTCGGGTTCGCGCAGGTAGATTTGGCTGTGCTCAAAGGCCTGCTGGGCGGCCATTTCGCCCCAGGCCAGGTCGGCTTCGGTACTGCGCCCACGCCCTATCGCGCGCGCGTAGGAAGGCTCTAGTGCCTTTGTGATTTCATTATAGATATAGAGAACGGCGTTATCGAAAATGAAGACTGGGCGGGCCAGCTGGACGATTTTCGCCAGAGCGTCATCGACTTCAACCGTTTCCACCACCACGCGGCTCATCGCGTAGACGGCTTCAAGCTGCGGTGCGCTGAGGTTAGCGGCCTGACTGGTAGCTTGGGCAGCCCGGGCAGCCATGCTAGACCGAAGCCTGGGGCAGAGAAAAACTGATACGGGTGCCTTTTTGCGGTTGCGATTCGATTTTGAGACGGGAGCCGTGGGCCTCAACAACCCGTTTGGCCAGGGTGAGGCCGATGCCGGCCCCGCCATAACGACGAGTTGATGAGCCGTCTAACTGGGTAAAAGGCAACAGTACTTCTTCCAAACGGTCCTCAGGGATGCCGATACCCGTATCGGCTACCAGGACCTGGACTCGGCCGTTCTTGCTGCGTGCGCTTAGGTGCACCCGCCCTTCTGGCCGGTTAAACTTGATGGCATTGTCTAACAATTGGCTCAAGGCCCATTCCATTTTCTCGGCGTCAATTTCACAAAGGGGTAATTGATCAGGCATGTCCTGGCTCAGCGCAACTTGGGCCTTTTCAGCTTGATCCTGATATTTGGTAAACACAATGTGAATGAGATCTTGCAGCCGCGTGGGGGCCGGCATCAGATGCAGCGCTTCGGCGCTATCAAAGGACAGGAAGAGCAGATTGTCAATTAGGGTGCCCAGCTGGCGGTAGGATTTCTGCAGCACGCCGACCGCCTGCGCTTGCTCCGGGGCCAACGGACCGAGCGCTTCCTCCTCCAGCAAATCAATGTAGCCGACCATGTGGGCCAGCGGGGTGCGCAATTCGTGGGACATATTGGAGATAAAGTCGCTTTTGAGGCGGTTCAATTTGGTGAGTTGATCGAGGGCTTCCTGCAGCTCAGCGGTGCGCTCAGCCACGCGCTGTTCCAGGCGCACGTTGCTCTGGCGCAGGGCTTCCTGCAGGGCTGAAATCTGCTCCGTGACGGTTTCATCCAGGGTGGGGCGGTCAATCAAGCCTAACGCAATCAGGGCTTGCCCTAACAAGATTGGTTCCCCTGCTTCTGTGCGCTCCCGTTGGTATGCCAGAGCGCGCTGCAAATCCTCGCGGCTTAACAGTTCTTTTTCGACCAGGCTGTCGCCGAGCCGCGGCACCAAGACTTCGGGGCTTATCGGTTGATTACGCGCTTCATCGCTCCCCAAAACTAGTCTCCTTACACGTTTGGAAGCCGTTTTATCCAACATCAATTCGGTAGGCGTGCATTATTGAAAGGCATGGAGCACCCCGTCTTGCAAAAAAGTATACCGAAGACCGCCTATACAACAAACGGTACATTTCTCCCATACGGCCTATTAATGCCTTCTGAAAGCAGTCGAAACTTCGTTGCCGAGATATAATAGGAAGCTTGTTATCAACACGAAGGAATCTATCCCCTCTTAAGGACACAATATGACGCTTGGTTCGGTTCAACCTGTTGATATTGGCGACCAAATGCGGTCGGCTTTCCTCGACTATGCCATGAGCGTGATTGTGGCGCGTGCCCTTCCGGATGCGCGCGACGGTTTGAAGCCGGTGCATCGCCGGATTTTGTACGCCATGCACGATATGGGCATCCGTTCCAATAGCTCCTATCGCAAGTCAGCCCGTATCGTGGGTGAGGTGCTGGGTAAGTATCACCCGCACAGCGACCAGGCGGTCTACGACGCCATGGCGCGCATGGCCCAGGACTTTGCCATGCGCTATATGCTGGTGGACGGCCAGGGCAACTTCGGTTCCAT
>OMJR01000095.1 GCA_900299355.1 Anaerolineaceae bacterium | reverse complement strand
TGCCGCAGGATTCATGCTCAAAGAAATGCAGGGTCTTGTTAATCAGCCAATCCATGCTGACGGTTTCATCAATCACGATGATGGAGGCCGAACCCAGCTGCGCGCCGACATTGGGCACATTCTCGTAATCCATGGGCGTGTCCAGCGCCTCGTCGTTGGCGACAATCAGCGCACTAGAGGCGCCCGCCGCCATAATGGCCTTTATCGCGCGCCCGCCGGTGATGCCGCCTGCGTGCTCGTAAATCAGTTCGCGGAAGGTGGTGCCCAGCGGCAGTTCGTAGTTACCGGGCTTCTCCACCCGCCCGCTCAAGCTAAAAATCTTGTTGCCGGGGCTCTTCTCGGTGCCATAGCCGCGGAACCAATCGGCGCCCTTCTCAATAATCAGGGGCACGTTGGTCAGCGTTTCGACATTGTTGACCACAGTGGGTTTGCCGAAGAGGCCCACGCTGGGCGGGAAGGGCGGGCGCAAACGCGGCTGGCCCAGTTTGCCTTCCAGCGATTCGAGCATCGCGGTTTCTTCGCCGCAGATGTAAGCACCGGCCCCCAGGTGGGTGTGGATGGTCAGTGAATAATCGCTGCCGAACAAGTTCTCGCCCAGCAATTTTTTTTTGTGTAGTTTGGCGATGTGCTTGTCCAGCTCCGCGGCCAATTCCCAGAATTCGCCACGCAGATAAATGTAAGCCACGTTGGCGCTGACCGCATAGGCGCACAGCATGACCCCTTCCAGGAACTGGTAGGGATTCTTTTCCATAATTTCGCGGTCTTTGAAGGTGCCCGGCTCCGACTCGTCGGCGTTGACTGCCACATAGTGCGGCCAAGCGCCCTTGTCCATGAAGGACCACTTGAGGCCGGTGGGGAAACCTGCGCCGCCGCGGCCGCGCAAGCCGCTGGCCTTGACGATGTCGGTGACCTCGTCGGGCTGCATCTGGCTCACCGCGCGCTCGAAAGCTTTGAAGCCGCCCAGTTCGCGATAGTTTTTCAGCTGGCCAATCTTGGCCTCTTCGCGGTGGCGCAGCAACATCAATGGCTTGGCGCTCATTGGGCCTCCTTGCGCCAGCCTTCGACCAGCTTCAGCGTCGATTCGACGCTTTGATTCTCGTGATAGGCGATGCCATCGTAGCTTTGCACCTGGAACATGGGCGCTTTGTCGCAGGCTGCCAGGCACATCACCGCTTCCACGGTGACCACGCCGTCGGCGGTGGTCCCGCCGGGTTGCACATCCAAATGCTCGCAGACCTTATCCAGGTACTGGTCCGCGCCGCGCAGTGCGCAGGGCAGGTCGTTGCAGACCTGGATGCGATATTTGCCGCCTTCGTGGTCGTGGTAGAGCGTATAGAAACCGACAATCGAGGCTACATCCGTGGCGCTCACGCCGATAATTTCGCCAATCTGGCCCAGCTGTTCGCGGGTCACATAGCCGTGTTCGCGCTGGGCGATATAGAGCAAGGGCATCACGGCCGCGCGCGACTGGTCCGCGGGGTACTTGGCCAGCACGCCGTCGATTTCCTTGCCGTAACGTTCGCGTAAAGGGTTCACCGGTCGGTATCTCCGAGCACAATATCAATGCTGCCGATGATGGCCACCAAATCGGCCACATAATGCCCTTCGGAAAGCATCGGCAGGGCTTGCAGGTTTACAAAAGAAGGCGTGCGCCAATAGCAGCGATAGGGCTTGGGGCCGCCGTCGCCTTCCAAATAAACGCCCAATTCGCCGCGCGGCGATTCAACCGGCACATACACCGAAGCCTTGGGCGCCGGGAAGCCTTCAGTCCACAACTTGAAGTGGTGGATTACGGCTTCCATGCTGGTGCCCAGTTCGGCCCGCGGCGGCGGCACAAATTTGCGGTTGTCGCTGCGCACCGGCCCGCCGGGCAGGCTGTCCAGGGCCTGTTCCACAATCTTGAGCGACTCGCGCATCTCTTTCATACGCACGAAATAGCGCGCGTATACATCACCTTCCTCGGCCACCGGCACATCAAAATCGTATTGCTCGTAGCCCGAGTAAGGTTCTTCCTTGCGCAGGTCATACTTGACCCCCGAGCCGCGCAGCGAAGGGCCAGTGACGCCCATCGCAATCGCCTCATCGCCGCTCATCACTCCAATGTCCTTGGTGCGGTCAATAAAAATGGGGTTTTCGCTCAAGAGGTCTTCATACTGGTCAATCCGTGCCGGAAAACTTTTGATGAACTTGCGCACAGCCGGCTCGAATTCCGAGGTCACGTCGCGCCACAACCCGCCCGGGCGGAAGAAGGTCGTCATCATGCGCTGGCCCGAGGACATTTCATGCATATCCAGGATTTGCTCGCGCTCGCGGAAGCAATACAGGAAGACCGACATGGCGGCCAAATCCAGCGCATGCGTGCCCAGCCACACCAGATGGGAGGCGATGCGCTGCAACTCGGTATGAATCACGCGGATGGCCTGGGCGCGCGGCGGCACATCCAGATCCACCAGTTTTTCGACCGCCAGGCAGTAGGCCAGCGTGTTGCCCATCGTATTCAAATAATCCAGGCGGTCGGTCATCACTTCAGCCTTCTCGTAGGTCTTGGCCTCCATGTTTTTCTCAATGCCGGTGTGCAAAAAGCCGATATCGGGGATGCACCTGACCACCGTCTCGCCATCCAGTTCCAGCAGCAGGCGTAATACGCCGTGCGTGCTGGGATGCTGCGGGCCCATATTGAGCAGGACGGTTTCGCCCTCCAAGGCGCGCGGCGAGACTAAATTGCGTAGTTCGTCGCTGGTGATTTCCACTTGATGCAAGGTCATCGCATTAATCCTGGGGGCGCGGCTTGCGCTGCTCGATTTCTTCGAAGTTAAAACTGAACTGCACTTCTTCGTAGTCCAGCGGGTAATCCTTGCGCAGCGGGTGCCCCACCCAATCCTCGGGCATCAGAATGCGGCGCATATCGGGATGGTTGTTGAAGCGGATGCCAAACATGTCCCACAGCTCGCGCTCGTGCCAATTGGCTACCGGGTAGACCTCAATCACGCTGTCCATCACCGGCTCGTCGCCATCCAGCGGCACGCGCACTTCCAGGCGCATCTTCTTCTTCATCGCCTTCATTTCGTACACTACATGGAAGCGCGGTTCGCGCTGCGGCCAGTAATCTACGGCGCTCAACGCCGCCAGCATCTCAAAGCCGTGCTGGTCGCGCAAAGCAGTCAGCGCCGCCACAATCTGTTCGGCGGGCACGAGCACCTTGGCCTGGCCCTGGTATTCGCTGGCTAGCGCCCCGAAATCTTTCTCTAGCGCCTTGAGCACGGGAGCGAGCTCCTTATTCATGGATGGGGCTTAGGCCCACTCCTTAATCGACTCGCCCTTGACCTTCTCGTGCAGGGTCATGATGCCGTGAATCAGCGCTTCGGGGCGCGGCGGGCAGCCGGCCACGTACACATCCACCGGGACTACTTCATCCACGCCCTGGACGATGGCGTAATTGTTGAACACGCCGCCGCAGGAGGCGCAGTCGCCCATCGAAACCACCCACTTGGGGTCGGGCATCTGGTCGTACAAGCGCCGCAGCACGGGGGCCATCTTGCGGCTTACCCGCCCGGCGACAATCATCAGGTCGGATTGGCGCGGGCTGGGGCGCATCAGCTCCATGCCGAAGCGCGACATATCGTAATTGGAGGCCTGGGCCGACATCATTTCAATCGCGCAGCAGGCCAGGCCGAAGAGCATCGGCCACATCGCGCGCGTGCGGCCCCAGTTCACCACGTTTTCCAGGGTGGTGGTGATGACACCCATATTGCCCAGTTTCGACTCTATTCCCATTCCAGCGCTCCCGTCTTCCAGGCGTACACATAACCAACCAATAAGATAAGGATAAAGACGAACATTTCAATCAGGCCGAACAGGCCCAATTGGCGGAAAACCACCGCCCAGGGCAGGAAGAAGACGACTTCGATGTCAAATAAGATGAAGAGAACGGCGATTAGATAGAAGCGCACCGGCATCTTGCGCGTGCCGGGGCCGATGGGGCGCATGCCCGATTCATAGGGCTCGGATTTGCGCTTGTCCTTGCGGCGGGGACCCAAAATGCCGCCAAGCGCCACCACCACAACCGCCAGGATTGTGGAAACCGCGACCAGTACAGCAATGGGCAAATAATCGAGCAGCATGGATCACCGGGCAACTCCTTGGATAGGGAATGGGCGAAGGAGTTGTAAGTTCGTGTAGTTTATCACAGGCCCCAGTGGGTGTCAATTTTCACAAACAGGCCGGGATTTATCCGTTGATTAGGACGGATTGGCCGGTCTTGAGCGATTCAAGGGCCGCCAAAGTGGCCCGCATGCCGCCAAAGATCTGCCCGTAGCCAATCGGCGGCGGGCCGCCTTGCCGCAGCGTCGCCGTGAAGTGCTCCCAGGCGGCGCGGTGGCCCTTATCCTGGCGGCCGCCCGAGCTGAGCGTGCGGCCATTCTCGGTAAGGCGCAGCTGGCGGAAGTCGTCCAGCTCGGCCACCAGGCCGCCGCTGAATACCTCCAGGCGCTCCTTGGCAATCGAGCTATCCCCGTTAGCTAAATAGTGCAGGGTGCCCAGCGATCCATCGGGGAAGCTTAGCGTGACCGCCAGATTGTCCTGGCGATAGACGCCGCCATCCGGCAGCGCCTGGGCATAGACCAGATTGGGCGCCTGGCCAACCAGGAAAGTGAGGAAATCAATGAAGTGGCAACCCTCGCCCAGCAGGCGCCCACCGCCCTGGGCCGGGTCGTGCAGCCAGTGCTCGGCCGGCAGCCGCCCGGCATTCACGCGCATGTGCGCTGCCAGCGGTTGGCCGCCCTCATCCAAAGCCTGCTTCAATTCAATCGCCAGCGGAGCAAAGCGGCGGTTGTAGCCCACGATCAGCAGCGGCGCATTCTGTTGGGCCAAGGCCTTCTCAATCGCGGCCAGTTCCTGTTCATTTAAGGCCAGCGGCTTTTCGCAATAGACCGCCTTGCCCGCCGCCAGCGCGGCCAAAGTCTGCTCAGCGTGCAGGTGGTGGCGCGTCAAAATGGCGACTGCGTTGACCTGCTTGTCTTTGATGATTTTGTCAGCGTCGCTGCCCGCGTAGCGGAAGCCGAAGCGCTGACCCAGGTCGCCGGCCGCGCGCCCCGAAGCCGAGGCGATGCCCACCAATTCCAGCCCCTTGATGCCCTTGATGGCCGGCAGCAGTGTATTGCGGGCAAAGTTGCCCGCGCCCAGCACGCCCAACCCAACCACGTCCTTGCCCAGCGGCTTGGCCTCAGTAAACGTCAGCGTCTTGGCGGGCTTGCCCTTGGCGTCCGGGTAGCTGAGCAGTACGCCCAGCGCCGCCCCACCCCCGCTAATCAGTTCGTAGGCCTGGGGTGCGGCGTCAATCGGGAAGGTGTGGCTAATCAGTGCGCTCACGTCCACCGCGCCGCTGGCCAGCAAATCGGCGAAGGCCGCCAGGTTGCGGCCTTCGGTCCAACGCACCTGGCCGATTGGGTAATCCAGCCCGGCTTCCTCGTAGCCCGGGTCGTAGCGGCCCGGGCCATAGGAGCGCGAGACAATTACGTTCAATTCTTTGGCATAGAACTGGCGGCGCGAAATCTGCATGCCCACATCGCCGACCACCACAACTGTGGCGCGGTCGCGGGCCAATTCGGCCGCCAAGGCCAGCGGTTCGCTGCTCTCGGTGGCGGCGCACCCCAGCACAGCGTCAAAGCCTTGCCCGGCGGTGAAGCTGCGCGCACTTTTCTCGGCCTGGGCGTTGGTCGCCGCCTGTAAGCCGCGGCGGCGAGCCAGCTTGACCCGCTCGGCGTCCAAATCAATGCCCAGCACCTGGCAGCCGGCGGCGGCTGCCACGCTGGCCGCCAGTTGGCCCAGCAAGCCCAGCCCAATCACCGCCATGCGCGCGCCGACCTGCTGCTCCGCCAAACGGAAGCCGTGCAGTGCTATCGCGCCCAGGGTGCTGAAGGCTGCCTGCTCTAAATCCACATTGTCGGCAATCGGCGCCACCAGGTTAACCGGCACCACCGCATATTCAGCGTGCACTGCGTAGCCGCCGCCAGCGCAAGCCACCCGGTCGCCGACCTTGTATTCGGTGACGCCGTCGCCAACTTCCACCACCGTGCCGGCCGAGGAATAGCCCATCGGCATCGGCTCGCCCAGGCGGCCAAAGGCGGCCTGGGCCGCGGCCAGCAACCCTTCGCGGCGCGCTTTGGTCAGCGCCTGGCGCAGCAAGTCCGGCCGGCTGGCGGCCTTACCCAGCAGCGATTTGCCCGCAAATTCCACCAGCGTGCGCTCGGTGCCAGCCGACACCAGCGAGGCGGCGGTGCGCACCAGCACCAGCCCCGGCCCGGGGCTGGGCGCGGGCACTTCGACGACCTGGGTTTTGCCGTTGCGTAAATTTTGTAGGACTTGTTTCACGTTGGATACCTGGCGCGGATTCTATCATTCAGGCTTAGTGCAAGCATCGCTAAGCGATGCTTCATTTTAGCTGTCTCATAAATACCGGCCAATGACTTGCAGCCATCTCACATACAACGAAAAATTCTAAGTAACCGTCATTGCGAGGAGGGTTGCGCGAAGCGCAGAACGACGCGGCAATCTCCCGGTCGGTTCGGCCCCAGCAACTATTTATGAGATGATCTCTAATTCCCCCAGAAACCGCGCCCAATGGGGCGCATCTCCTCGCCGGTGATAAAGGCGCCTTCATCCACATCTTGCACGATTTGGCGCACACGCGGCACATCCTTGCGACGCACACTGGCATTCAGCAGGGTCACCGCCCCATCACGGCCGCGGGCCGGGATTTCGGTCACGGCGTAGCCTTCCGCGCGCAATGTTTCCGCCACCTTGCTGCCGCGCTTGGGGCTCACTACGCGGATATGGATGTGGCCCAGCGCCAGGCGTCCCTCAATCCACAAACCGGTCACGTTGCCGGTGGCGAAGCCCGCCGAATAGGCGATGATATTGAGGATGTTGTTGAGGTCGTTAATCACCGTGCTGAGCGTAATCACGAAAATTACGGTCTCGGCGAAGCCCAGCAGCCAGGTCAGCAGGCTGCGGCCGCGCATCATCATCATCACACGCAGTGTATCCAGGCTCTGGTTGAGCACCCGCAGGGCAAAGATGCCCAGGGCGATTAACAGCGCTTCTTGAGTAAATACAAAGGTCATGCTTACTTAACCGGCTGGACGCGTTTTTCCGTGGCAGGCAGGTACAACTCCTCGGCGTATTCCTTGACCATGCGGCGCATGCTGAATTGCGGGGCCAGGGTACGGATGCTTTCCTTGACCATCGCCAGCCACTCCGCCGGGTAGCCGCCAGGGTTGTTGCGGTTGTAATACAGGGGGATGATTTCGTTTTCCAGCGTGTGATACAGGCTGGCGACATCGTCGGCATCCTGCTGCTCATCGTCCTCATACTGGCGGTCTTTGCCGATGGCCCAACCGTTCTTGCCGTTGAAGCCCTCGCGCCACCAGCCATCCAGCACCGAGAAGTTCAAGGCGCCGTTCAGCGCCGCCTTTTCACCGGAGGTGCCGGAGGCCTCGTTGGGACGCCGCGGCGTATTCAGCCACACGTCCACGCCCTGCACCAAATAGCGCGCCAGGTTGATGTCGTAATCTTCCAGGAAGACCAGGCGCCCGCCGTTATCGGCATCCTTTACCGCGCGGTAGACCTCTTGAATCAACTGCTTCCCGGGCTCATCCGCCGGGTGAGCCTTGCCGGAGAAAACAATCTGCACCGGGCGGTTGGGCTGGTTGAGCAAATCAAAGAGGCGCTCACGCTCGCGCAAAATCAGGCCGGCGCGCTTATAGGTCGCAAAGCGGCGCGCAAAGCCAATCGTCAGCATGTAGGGGTCCAGCAGCGCGCCGGAAGCGACCACCTGCACCGGGTGCACGCCGTCGTGCAGCCACTGCTGGCGGGCGCGCTCGCGCACATAGTGGGCCAGCTTGCGCTTCAGGTGGCGGCGCACTTCCCACAATTCGCTATCGGGAATGTCCTGCACCCCTTCCCACACATCCGGGTCGTCGACATGCTCCAGCCAATCCTGGGGCAGGTACTCGTCCAGCAGGTCTTTCAGGCTGCGCGCAATCCAGGTGCCGGGGTGGATGCCGTTGGTGATGTGCCCAATCGGCACTTCGTCTTCGCGGCGTTCGGGCCACAGGAAATTCCACATGCGGCGCGCCACGCGGCCGTGCAATTCGGACACGCCGTTCAATTGCTCCGAGGTGCGGATGGCCAGCACCGGCATGCTGAAGGTTTCGCCCCATGGCATTTCGCGGTGGGCGACTTCAATAAATTCGTCGCGCTCCAGGCCCAGTTGAGGCCAGAAATGCGAGAAGTACTTGTCAATCAGCCACAGCGGGAATTCGTCGCTGCCGGCTGGGACGGGCGTATGGGTGGTAAAGATATTGCCGGCGCGCAGTTTGGCCACTGCATCCTCAAAATTATGGCCGGCCTGCACCAATTCGCGCGCCTGCTCCAGCGCCAGGAAGGCCGAGTGGCCTTCGTTCATGTGCCAGACCACCGGGTTGTAGCCCAGCATGCGCAGTGCGCGCACGCCGCCGATGCCCAGCACCATCTCCTGGGAGATGCGCAAATCAAGGTCGCTGCTGTACAGGCGCGCAGTCAACTCGCGGTCGGCGGGGGTGTTGCTCTCCACATTGCTATCCAGCATATACAGCGGTACCCGCCCGACATGGATTTCCCAGATGCGCGCGTCCACATCCCGGTCGGGCAACTCCACCGTGACCAGCATCGGTTCGCCCCGGTCGTCCACCACCGGCATCACCGGCAGCTCCTCAAATTTGAGCGTGACCTGGCGGGCTTCCTGCCAGCCGTCCTCGGTGATGTGCTGCGAGAAATAGCCCTGCGTATAAATGAAGCCGACCGCCACCATCGGCAGGCCCAGGTCGCTGGCTTCCTTCAGGTGGTCGCCGGAGAGGATGCCCAGGCCGCCGGCATAAATCGGCAGGGTCTCGTGCAAACCAAATTCGGTTGAAAAGTAGGCGATGGGGTTATTGCGTAGTTCGGCGTGATTGCGTTGGAACCAACTGTCTTCGGCGGCCATGTAGTCATCAAATGCGGCCAGGATGCGGTCATACAGGTCAAGATAGGCTTTGCTGTGGGTTACCGCGTTCAATTGGGCGCGGCCCACTTCGCGCAGGAAACGCACCGGGTTATGGTCCAGCCGCTCCCACAATGAGGGGTCGACATCCTCAAACAGGTCGTGCGCCTCGGGCACCCAGGTCCACCACAGGTTGTAGGCTAGTTCGCCCAAACGCTCAATGCGGCGTGGCAAATTAAAATTATTGAGTTTTTCGGCGCGAAATGTATCCATAAGCGGTTCAATTCGTTGGTAAAGGGGGAATTTGGGCGGTATGTTACCACGCCCCACTTTTTTAGACAATTTTAGCGAATGTTATAATTTGCCTCCCGCCATGCTCGGGGGCCATACGCCAAACGCAGAGCTTGCCAATGAGCAACGTAGATGAAATCAAAGCACGACTGGATATCGTAGACCTGGTCTCCGAGAGCGTGCAGTTGCGCAAATCCGGCAAGAATTTCACCGGCTTCTGCCCCTTCCATTCCAATACCCGCACCCCTTCCTTCGTCGTCTTCCCCGATACGGGTACCTGGCGCTGTTTTGGCGCTTGCAACGACGGCGGCGACATCTTCAAGTATGTCATGAAGAAGGAAGGCTACGACTTCCCCGAGGCGCTGCGCCGACTGGCCGAGAGGGCCGGGGTCGAATTGCGCCAGTACACACCCGAAGAGCAGGAACAGCGCGACGAGTTGGACCGCCTGCGCGACCTGATGGAAGAGGCGGTGACCTTCTTCCGCCACCAGCTGGTCAGCACCCCGGCGGGCAAGCCGGCGCTGGATTACCTGCACGGGCGCAGCTTTGGGGATGAAAGCCTGGAAGCCTGGGGGCTGGGCTACGCGCCCAACAGCTGGGATGCGCTGCTCAACCATTTCAGCGAGAAAGGGCACAGCCCCGAGGATTTGTTGGCCGCCGGCCTGATTGGCGAGCGCGAAAGCGGAGGCTATTACGACCGCTTCCGCAACCGGGTGATGTTCCCCATTCGCGACAGCCGCGGGCGCATGGCCGGTTTCGGCGCCCGCGCGCTCTCCGACGAGGACCAACCCAAGTACCTCAACTCGCCGCAAACTGACCTCTTTAACAAGAGCCACCTGCTCTACGGCCTCGACCGCGCCCGCAAAAGTATCCGCAGCGAGGACGAAGCCGTGATTGTCGAAGGCTATTTGGATGTCATCGGCCTGGCGCAGGCGGGCTACACCAACGCCGTCTCGCCGATGGGCACCGCACTCACCGAGCAGCAGTTGCGCCAGCTCAAGCGGCTCACCCGCCGCATCGTGCTGGCTCTGGATGCCGACGCGGCCGGCGACAAGGCCACCCTGCGAGGCCTGCAGGTTGCCCGTCAAACCATGGACCACAGCGCCGACCCGGTCTTTGACCCGCGCGGCCTGGTGCGCCACGAAGCGCGCCTGCAAGCCGATATCCGCGTCACTACCCTGCCCGAGGGCCAGGATCCCGACGAAGTCGTGCAGGCTGACCCGGACGCCTGGCCGCGCCTACTGGATGCCGCCCGTCCCATCGTCGAGCATGTGATGTATTCGCTGGCCGAAGGCCGCGAGTTGGACGACCCCAAGGTCAAAACCGAAATCGCCGAGCAGGTGCTACCGCTGATCAACGACCTGCCCAATGCGATTGAGCGCGACACCTACATCCAGAAGCTGGCCCGCCTGCTGAAGGTGGACGAGCGTAGCCTGGCGGGTCCCGCGCCCGAACGGCGCCGACCGCGGCCCTTTGCGCGCCCTCAACCGCCGGCTAATGGCGCGGCCGAAGGCGCCATGCTGGCTCCCCACCTGCAAGACAGCACTTTCAAGTTGGAGGCGCACTGCCTCAGCATCCTCATCCGCCATCCGGAATTGATTTACCGCGTCAACCGCGCGCTGCAGGAAGCCGCCCTGGAGCGAATGAGTTCGGAAGACTTCGAGCACAGCGATTTGCAGGAGATGTTCCGCCTCTCATTGGATGCGCTGGAGCAGGACATCCTGGAACCGGCCAGCTACACGCTGGACAACCTGCCCCTGGCCCTCTTGGACCGCGCCGACGAATTGCTGCAAACCAGCCAGCAGCTGGACCCCAGCGGCGAACGCGTATTCGAAGATTTATTGCGTACCATCATCATGCTACGCCGCCGCAAGCTGCATAAGGGCAATGAGCAAATGCGCTTCCTGCAGCAGGCCGCCCAGGAGGAAGGCGACTTGAAAGCCAGCGAATACCAACAAGTGATGGTACAAAACACTCTCAACCTGCAGCGACTGGATAAGGCCTATGGGGCCTTTAGCAATCGCAACCTGAGCAAGGCGAAGTGAACGATATGGCCGTGCGTGACGATATCGACCCAGACGAAATCGAAGATTTCAACGAAGAAGACGACGAGGAGTCCGGAGACAGCCTCGAATTAAGTGACGAGCTGTCGGAGGACGAGGACGGCCTGGAAGCACTCAAACGTGAGTGGCGCAAGCTGGAGGAGAAAGAGCGCAAGCGCAAAGCCTCCAGCGCCGCCGGCGAAGCCGCGCCCACCGACCCGGGCGACGACCCGGTGCGCCTTTACTTAAAGGAAATCGGCCGCGTCAACCTATTGGATGCCGACCGCGAATTCTGGCTGGCCGCGCGCGTCGAAAGCGTCAAGCGCCTCAAGCAAATCGAGAAGAAGCACCCCATCGCCCAACGCGGCGAGGGCGAACCGCGCGCCATTTTCCGCGCCGCCTATTCCGACCTCAACCGCGCCTGGGTGCGCCTGGAAGAAGAAAGCCAGAAACTCGGCCACCCGCCGCCGGAACTGCTGCCCATCCTGGGCGAAGCCCGCAACCTGCAAATCACCTGGGACCAGCCGGAACCCTCCTATATTCGCGGCTACCTGGATAACGGCATGTGGGGCAAAGACGAACGCTGGGACGTGGTGGCCAAGAACGCCTTCACCGTCTTCGTGTGCTTCTATTTATTCCCGCTGGATTTGCTTACCAAAATTGCCAAACAGTTGGAAGAGAAACAAGAGCTGCCTTCGCCGCGCTCCTACACCGCCGTCCTGCCCAGCAACGAAGAATTGCAGGTGGCGATGGCTTCCAACGAGACCCGCGCCATGGAAGCGCAGACCGCCATCATCAGCGCCAACCTGCGCCTGGTGGTCAGCATCGCCAAGCGCTACGTCGGCCGCGGCTACTCCTTTGAAGACCTGATTCAAGAGGGCAATTTTGGCCTGCTGCGCGCGGTCAACAAGTTCGACCCCACGCGCGGCTTCAAGTTCAGCACCTATGCCACCTGGTGGATTCGCCAGGCGATTAC
>OMJR01000094.1 GCA_900299355.1 Anaerolineaceae bacterium | reverse complement strand
AGTCAGCGCCTCACTAGCGCGGCGGAAAAACAGCAGCGCAGCGCCCAAACCCAGCGGCAGCACTACCCATAAGATGGCGGCGCTCACTCCAGGGCCTCCATCGTGGGCGCGTTCAGCAGGTAGGCGCCGACCAAGGCAATCCCCAGGGTAATCAAGGCCTGCAAGACAGCCACCAGGGTCGACACCTCAACGGCAGCGTAAAGGATTTCGAAACCGGACAACAGAGTCAAGAGGCCCAACAGGGCAGGAAACACAGTGGCAGCCAACCCAATTTGGAGCAGGCCCATGCCCATCAGCACCAGCGCGGCCCAGGCTTGATTGAGGCCAATCGGGGCCGCCCAGGCGGAAAGACGCGGCGCCGCGCCCAGCACGACCAGCAGCACGAGCAAAACGGCGAAGATGCGAAAGGCCACCCCGGTGCGGTCCAGGTCGTGCAGGTTGGGCTCGTCGGCGAAGAGGCTCATGCGGGTCAGGCCCAGGATCGAGCCAGCCATCCAGCCCGCCACCAGCTTGACCGCGGCTAACTCCAGTGGCCAGGACCCACTGATGAACACGAAAGCCACCAGGTATTGCAAGGCCAGCGCGCCCATATTCCAGCGCCAATCGCGGGCCACCAATTGGGTGACACCAAAATAGACCGCCAAGGCAATGAAGACGTAACCCAGGAAACCGTCAGCCATAGTTAACTCCCCACCGCCAACTGGGTCACCACCGATAGTAGCAAGGTGACAAAGACCAACGCCCACAGCAGACCTGCGCGGCCTTCCAGCAGGCGGCCGGCAAAACGCATCAACCATTCGAGGCCGGCCATTGCGACTGCCAGCCCGCGGAAGAGCCAGCCCATCGAGAAGACGTTTAGCAATGCCTCGCTGATGGTTTGGGGCAGCAGCGCGCCGCGCCGCGAGAGCAACCAGGCCAGGCCCGCCACAGCGGCCACCAGCGCCGCGCCCCAGGCCGGCAGCGCCGCCAGGTTGCGCGGAGACAAATCGGGCGCAAGCCCCAGGCCAAACAACAGGAGCAGCACCGGCAGCGAAAGTGCACCCAGGGCATACACGGCGCGCGCCCAGGCCTGGTCCAGCATTTCGGGCGCCGCGGCGGCAAAGCGCAGCCAGCCAAAGACCAGCAGCCCATAGGGCAGGAAGAGCAAATAAGCCAGCGGAGAGATGCCGGGACGCAGCAATTCCGCCAACCCATGCAGCGGGCTAAAGGGCAGACCCAGCAGCAATACCAATCCGCCGGCCAGCGAAAGCAGGCGCAGGCGGTAGGGTGCGCGCTGCAAGAACAGGCCGCCGCCCGCCAGGATCGCGGCCAGGGCCAGCGCCTGGGTCGCGGCGGGCGCTCCCAGGGCGGTCGTGCAAAAGACGAGCGCGGACATGCCCAGCACCCAGTCAGTAAAACCTGCCCGCACCGAGGCCGCGCGCACCCAGCGGGCGGCGAATAACAACGCGGCGACCAAGCCCAAAATGAGGAAAAGGATCTGGCTGGCCAGGCCGAGCGCGGCTATGTAGGCAAGCAAAGGAAGGACGATCACAGCAGGCAGCACGCGTAGCAGCAGGCTTTGCTCGGCGCGGGCCTCCTCGCGCGGCAGCAGGAAAGGATTGACCGGCAGGATACCCAAGCGCAGGCCGGCGGCCAACAGCAGCAGCGGCAGGCTGGAGGGCGGGATGGCGGTAAAACTCAACGCAGCTGAGGGCAGCACCAGCCAACGGGCCGACAATAGCAACAGGGTGGACAAGAGGCCCAGCACCAGGTTGGCCATAATCAATGGACGATCATCGCTGCGGCGCAACCAAAGCAGACTCACTGCCAGGAGTAAGCCATCGAAGAAGGTCCAGCCGATCGCCAGGGTGACCACATTGCCGGCCAGCACGGCCAGCATGGCGGCCAGGGCCAGGGCGATGCCAGGCGCCCAGTACCACCACTCCTCGGTGACGCCGCGCTGCACTTGAACCACAATGGAGGCAAAGAGCAGGGCGGCCACGGCCATAGCCAGCGGCATCGAAATGGAACTCAGGCTCCATGAAAGGGCTAGGAAGGTGTCGCCCAGACCGAGGGCCCAGCTCTGATCGACCAGAAAATTAAGTGGCAGAGGGATGCGCAGATAGAGAAAGAGCAGCAGGCTGATTGCGGCCCCGGCGGCGCTGAGCAGCCAATTGGATTTGAAATCGCTGCGGAAGCGGTTGACCGCGACCAGGCTCAGCAGGGTCAGCGCCAGCACGCCCGGCGGCAGGAAGAGCAGCCAATCCATCAGAGCACTTCGCCGGGGCCGCGCTCCAGGAAACGCCCCTGGCCCGCCGCGCCCAGCCATTCTTCACGGTCCACTAACACACGACCACGCAAGAAGACTTTTTCGGGGAAGCCTTTTAATTGCCAGCCTTCAAACAGATTGTAGTCCGTGCGCTGCTGGCTATGCTCGCGCCCATAAGTGACTTCCTTGTCTGAATCCCAAATCACGATGTCAGCGTCGGAGCCAGGCTGCAGAGCGCCCTTGCGTGGATAGAGGCCAAAGATACGGGCCGGATTGGTGCTGGTGTAGGCTACAAATTGCTCGGGTGTGAGGCGGCCCTGCCCTACCCCAAAGGTCCATAAAACCGGCAGGCGATCGCCGACCATCGGCAGCCCGTTGGGGATCTTGCTGAAATCGTCGGCGCCCAGTTCCTTACCAGGGATCGCCACCGACTGGCCTTCGTAGTCGATTGGCGTGGCGCCTTCATAGAAAAAAGCACAGTGGTCGGTGCCGATGGTTTGGAAAACGTCGTCCGAGACGGCCTGCCACAGGGCGGCATTGTCGGCGGCCGTGCGCATCGGCGGCGAGCACACCCATTTGGCGCCATCTTCCTGCTGCAGGTGCTCCTCATTAAATAAGAGGTACTGCGGGCAGGTCTCGCCCATCACAGGCGCCCCGTGCTCGCGCGCGTAGGCTAACTGGTCGGCTTCCCCGGCGCTGTTCATGTGCACCACGTAGAGCGGGGCATCCGCCTGGGCGGCCAGAGCGGCGCCACGCAGCACGGCTTCCATGCCGCCCCAGGCCGGGCGGGTGCGGGCGTGCCAGATCGGCGCCGTGTGGCCGGCGGCCAGGGCCGCGGCGGTCAGAATATCAATCACATCACCATTCTCCGCGTGCAGCATGGTCAGCATGCCGTTGGCTTTGGCGACTTGCATGACCTGAAAAATCTCGCCATCGTTGAGGCGCAGGCGGCCGTTATAAGCCATAAAGGTTTTCAGGGTCGTGATGCCCAGATCGGGCAGGCTGGGGATTTCGGCCAGCACATCCTCGTCCAGCCGGGTGATATTCATATGGAAGCCCCAGTCCACCGCCGCCTTGGGATCAGCCTTGGCGTGCCAGGCAGCAATACTATCGGCCAGGGAGCCATCCATCTGGGGCACGAAATCAATCACCGTAGTAGTGCCACCGAAGGCGGCCGCTTTGTGGCCGGTGTAGTGATCATCGGAGGACACGGTGGCAAACATTTCCAGGTCGAAGTGCGTGTGGGGATCCACGCCGCCGGGCAGCAGCAGCTTGCCGCTGGCATCGATTACTTCGGCATCCGCGTCCAGCAAACCAGAACCGATGTCTTTGATGGTCTCGCCTTCAATCAGCAGGTCGGCCGGGAAGCTGCGTTCGGCAGTCACCAGCGTACCGCCCCTGAGCAAGGTGCGCTTCATTGTGACGCCTTCTGGGCCAGGCCGTCGCTGCCCAGCAAGCCGAGCAAGGCCAGCAGGTCGGCATCGGCGGGCAGCTCGGGCAGGTCGGACGCGCCATATTGCTGGCTGGCGCTGGCCCGTTCACGCAGGGCGCGCCATAACACCTGCCGCTCCTCGTCGTGGACGCCCAACTCACCGATGCTGCCGGCGTTGAGCAGACGTTCGCCGGTAGTGTAGAGGAAGGTCAGGCGCTTCCAATCGCCAGCCTGGATCGGCTCTGGCAGCGAGGCGAGCGGCCCCAACTGCAGTTTGAAGTATTCCTCGTCGGCCCTTGGGTGATCGGCTTCTTCTTTTAATATCTGGGCGCGAGTGAGCAGTTCGTGGCCGCGCACCTCAGCGATGAACTCGACGCACCATTTGTGGCCCGCGCCAAAGGTCGCCGGTTGGTAAAAGGCCAGGTAATCCACCGCCACCACCTTAGGCGCCGTGCGCAGCGGAATGCGGTACCAGCCGAGCACTCGCGCGATTTCCAGATCGCGCGGTGAAGGCATAAAGGCGACAAGGATCAGAGAATTTGGTGTGGGAAAAGTAAACATAATTTCTAGTTTGTCATTCCGAGGGAGCGTAGCGAACGAGGAATCAGTATTATTTCCATTCGAATGCCGCTTTGTCTGAGCAAAGAAGCAAACCACTTTTGCTCAGATAGCGCCTGGTAATTTGTACAGGAATACTGATTCCTCCTCGGCTGGTTACCCAAGCCTCGTTCGGAATGACAACATTGATGTATAGAAAAAAGCGTAATGCTGATTGAGCATTACGCTTTATTGTACACGTTGGTCTCGTTAGTCGAGCAGGCCTACTTTATCGTTGAAGTCCTCAATCAAGGCATCAATTTCAGGCACTTGCTGCTGCACGGCGGTCCAATATGACTCATCGTCCCACTGGCGATTAAGCTCTTCCACGGTCTTGCCCTGCTGCTCCACCCAGGTGAAGTATTTCAGGTTGTGAATGCGGCGACGCTGGCGCTCGTTGAGTTCGAGCAGGTTATCGGTGCTCTCACCCAGCAGGTAGCGCTCGCGGTCAGCGGCCGCCTCCGCCGCGGAATAATCACCGTGTTCGGCGTGCATCTCGATCAACCGGCTGCCATAGAGTTCCATCGAGTCGGTCAGCACGGTCAGCAGCACGTCGTCCTCGCCCAGCTCGTAGTGCTTGGCCATCTTGATGCAAGAGAGCAGGTTGGCGATGCCCGAGAAGCCCAGCAGATCGAGCTGCTCCACAAAATCGGCGGGAACGCCTTCGTCTACCAGATGCTGGCGGCCGGCGTCCTCATTAAAGAGGCGCGCCAGATTGACCACCGCGTTGTCATCAATCGCGACGACCATATCCGTATTGCGCACGTTGTGGATCCAGGGGATGTGCTTATCGCCGATACCCTCAATGCGGTGGGCGCCGTAGCCGTTCTCCAGCATCGTCGGGCATTGCAGCGCCTCGCTGGCGGCGATCACACTATCCGGATATAGCTGCTTGAGGCGGTCGCCGCTGGCGATGGTGCCAGCTGAGCCGGTGGATAGCGCCAGACCGCGGTACGTGTTACCGCCCAGTTCTTTTTCCAGCACGTCGGCCATGGCCTGGCCGGTGACGGTGTAATGCCAGAGGTAATTGCCCAGCTCATCGAACTGGTTGAAAATCATCAGGTCCTGGCCAGATTCGCGCAGCTCCCAGCATTTGTCGAAAATCTCTTTGACGTTGGATTCAGAACCGGGGGTCTTGATCACTTCGCCAGCCACTTTGGCCAGCCAGTCAAAGCGCTCCTGGCTCATCCCTTCGGGCAGGATCGCGATCGACTCAGTGCCCAGCAAGGCCGAATCGTAGGCGCCGCCGCGGCAATAATTGCCAGTAGAGGGCCAGACTGCCTTCTGGGTGCTGGGGTCGAATTGACCCGTGACCAGGCGCGGCACCAGGCAGGAATAGGCCGCGCCGACCTTGTGCGCACCAGTGGGGAACCACTTGCCCACCAGGGCGATGATGCGCGCCGGTACACCAGTCAGGCTGGAGGGGAATTCGATGTAGTTCACATCCCCGAAGCCGCCGCCCTGCTCAACAGGCTGGTTGCGCCAGGAAATACGGAACAGGTTGCGCGGCACAATATCCCACAGTCCCATATCAGCCAAATCGGCTTTGATGCTATCGGGGATCAAATCGGGATTGTTCTGCTGGGCGTAGGTGGGGATAATAATGTCGCGTTCTCGGGCGCGTTGAACGCCGCGCGCCAGGCGCTCTTCCATCACAATCAAATCAATCATGAATTAGTCCTCGGGGGTTTCGGGGGCGTCGCGCACGATGTACAGTGGGCGGCCGCGGGCTTCATCGTAAAGGCGGCCGATGTATTCGCCCAGGATGCCCAGTGAAATCAGTTGCACGCCGCCAAAGAAGAGCACCGCCAGCAAAGTGGTCGCCTGACCAAAGAAGGCCTGGTTGCCCATGATGCGCAAAGTAATCACTACCGGAATGGCGATTACGGCGATTCCGGCGGATACGAAGCCCAGATAGCTGGCCACCTGCAAGGGGAAGAAGGAGAAGCCCGTAATGGCAGTGAGCGCCAGTTGGAGCATCTTGCGGAAGGGGTAATGGGTTTCGCCAGCAAAGCGGGCGGCGCGCTTGTATTCCACGCCGGTCTGCTTGAAGCCCACCCAGGCGGACATGCCGCGCAGGAAACGATGATGTTCGCGCATGCTGTTGAGCACGGATACCACCTTGCGATCCATCAAGCGGAAATCGCCGGTATCCAGGGGGATCTTAATCGAGGTGAGGCGATCGATCAGCCGATAGAAGAAGCGCGCGCTGGCTTTTTTGAACCAGCTTTCGCCGGCGCGGTCGGCGCGCCCGGCGTAAACCACTTCGTAGCCTTCGCGCCACTTTGCAATCAGATCCAGGATGACTTCGGGGGGATCTTGTAAATCGGAGTCAATGATCACGATCGCATCGCCACGGCTGTAATCCAGGCCGGCGGTCACGGCGATCTGGTGGCCGAAATTTCGGGCAAAAATCACCGGGCGCACATGGTCGTCTCCGGCTGCTATTTCAGCAATGCGCTGGCTGGAGCCGTCCGTGGAGCCATCGTCCACCAAGACAAATTCCCATGCGCCGCCGGCTTTGGCCATCGTCTCGCTGATACGGCGGTGCAATTCGTCCAGATTGCCGATCTCGTTATAGATCGGAGCAATGATGGAAAAAGTGGGCTGGCTCAATCTATGACCTCCATTGCGCGTTTGAGGGCGGTAAGGTTGGCTTCAATCACGGGGGCCTCGCCAACGGCGCGCAGCGCAGCGCCGATATCCTTGAGGCCACTGCCTGTATTTAACACCAGAACGCGTTGGTCTGCCGTGATCTGGACCTCGCGAAGCGCTTTGCGCAGCCCGGCAAAGGCCGCGGCGCCCGCCGGCTCGGCGAAGATGCCGGCCAAGCCCAGGCGCTGCACGGCGCTCAAAATCTCCGTATCGCTCACTTTGAGGTAGGCGCCGCCAGTTTCGGTCACCGCGCGCAGGGCGCGGTAGCCGTCGTTGGGCAGGTCCACCGCAATGCCATCGGCGAGCGTGTTAGCGCGCACCGCTTCTATAGTCTCACTCTGGTTCAGGAAGGCGTTGGCGATCGAGGCCGCGCCCTCGGCCTGGACGCCGTAGATCGCGGGGATGCGTTCAATCCAACCAAGCTGGTGTAATTCGCGCAGGCCCTTATGGATGCCCGAGATGATGTTGCCATCGCCAACGGGGACAAAGATCGCATCAGGCGAATGACCGTCAGCGATCAATTGCTCCCACATCTCGTAGGCGGCCGTTTTCTTGCCCTCAATGGTGAAGGGATTGTAGGCCGTGTTGCGGCAGTACCAACCGAAGTCCTCAGCAGCCTGTTGGGACAGCAGCACAGCATCATCGTAGCTGCCCTTAATCAGGAAGACCCGTGCACCGTAGATCAGCAGCTGGGCCACCTTGGCGGGCAGCGCCTTGGCCGGCGCAAAAATCACCGCTGATGCGCCAGCGGCGGCGGCCATGCCAGCCAGCGCCGCCCCAGCGTTACCGGTAGACGCAGTGACGATTACGGAGGCACCGATTTCAGACGCGCGCACCACCACCAAAGCGGAGGCGCGATCCTTGAAGGAGGCCGTGGGATTGACCCCTTCGTCTTTGATCCAGACTTGATCGAGGCCCAATTCCTGGGCCAGAGCAGGCAGAGCATAAATTGGCGTCCAGCCGGCGCGGCGCAGCGGCGTGGCCAGCAGGCCGGGATCGGAGACCGGCAGCAGCGGCAGATAGCGCCACATGGAACGCTCCTGGCTGGATTGGATCGCGCCCGGATCGAGCTGCTTCCAATCGTAGGTGACATCCAGCACAGCGCCGTCGCGCGGGCAGAGATAAATCTGCCTATCCGGGGGATAAACCGCTCCACAACGAGTGCACCGGTAGCCGCTGAACATGATCAGTTAGGGGCGGATCCAGGTGCCGGTCTCGCCGGCCAGGGCGCGCTTGAGGTTGGGCGGATCCGTAATCAGGGCTTGCTTGCCGCCGTTCTTGAGGAAGCGGATACAGGCCTGGACCTTGGGCAACATGGAACCCGGTGCAAACTGGCCTCCCTGGATGTATTGCTCGGCCTCGGCGATGGTCATTTCATCCAAATCGCGCTGCTCGGGCGTGTTGAAATTGACGGCGACTTTCTCAACCGCGGTCGAAATCAGCAGCAGGTCGGCGCCCAATTCTTTGGCCAGCAAGCTGGACGCAAAGTCCTTATCAATTACCGCAGCAGTACCCACCAGGTCGCCGGCTTCGTTCTCAATGACCGGGATGCCGCCGCCCCCTACCGCGATGACCGTCATGCCAGCGGCAATCAATTCTTTGATGGCGGGCGCCTCAATGATGGCTTGCGGCTGCGGGCTGGCGACCACTTCGCGCCAACCGCGACCAGCATCCTCCACAAAGGTCTTGCCTTCCTGCATGCGCTCTTTAGCGGTGGCTTCGTCCAGGAAGGAGCCAATCGGCTTGGTGGGCTTGCTGAATGCAGGGTCCTGGCGGTCCACCAGGCATTGGGTCACTACGGTGGCGGCCTGTTTCTGCATACCGCGGCGTTTGAATTCGTTGTGCAAGGCCTTTTGGAACATGTAGCCAATCCAGCCCTGGGTCTCGGCCCCGCCATAATCCAGCGGCATGGGCGGCACCTGGGCGGCGGCCAATTCCGAGCGGCGCAAGGTGAAGCCCACCTGGGGGCCGTTGCCGTGGGTGAGCACCACGTTCCAGCCGGCGGCAATCATGTCGGCCACATAACCCATCGTCTCGCTGGCGGCGGCATATTGGTCGGGAATAGCTTGCTTGCTGTTGTCTTTGACGAGGGCGTTGCCGCCCACGGCAACGACAGCTACTTTGTCAGCCATAAATCTCCTTAATCAGCCATCGTCAGCGCCATGACGGCCTTCTGGCCGTGCAGGCGGTTCTCGGCCTGGTCAATCACCACCGATTGCGGGCCATCCAGCACCGCGTTGGTCACCTCAATGTCGCGGTCGGCCGGCAGGGGATGCATGTAAATCGCATCCTCGTGCGCCAACGCCATCTTGGCATCATCGGTAATCCAATCCTGGTACTTGTCCTGCAACTTCTTACCCTCTTCGGGGTCGGTGGTGGTCAGGAGCGGACCCCAGGATTTGGCGTAGACCACATCGGCATCCCGGCAGGCTTCATCCATATCGTGAACGATTTCGAAGCCGGTGCCGTGTTGTTTGGCCTGGTCGCGCGCCTCGCCAACGATGTCGTCCATCAGCGGAAACTCGGGCGGGTGGGCCAACACCACGTCAGCGCCAAAGCGGGGCAGCTGCAAAATCAGCGATTGCGGCACCGAAATGGGCTTCAAATAAGAGGAAGCGTAGGCCCAGGAGACAACGATTTTCTTGCCTTTGAGGTCGCGGCCCTTGTGTTCAATAATGGTCATCACATCCGCCAGACACTGGTGGGGATGATAAATCTCACACTGCATATTGAGCACCGGCACACGCGATGCCTCAGCGACCAGGTTCAGGTAGCGATTGCCGACACCCCAATCCACGTGGCGGATGGCGATGCCGTCGAAGTAGCGGCCGTAGATAGCGCCCAATTCGCGCTCAGTGTCGCCGTGTGAAATCTGGGTGGTGCGCGATTCGATGAAGGCCGCGTGGCCGCCTAATTGGGCCATTCCGGCCTCAAAGGAGCCGCGGGTGCGGGTGCTCGAAAAGAAGAAGAGCATTGCCAGCACCTGGTCACGCAAAATCGGATGCGGTTCGCGGTTGGCCTGCTTTTTCTTCAAGTCCCAGGCCGTGTCCAGAATCAGGTCCATTTCTGCTTTGCTAAAGTCCAGGTCGCCGATGAAATCGCGGCCCTTGAGTTCAGATGCCATGTTTACCTCAGGAATTGAGTAAGGATGGAAGGAGGGCGTAAAACTCGGTGGCCTTGACCACATCGGCCAGGGGCACCGAGTCGTTGACGGTGTGGGCGGTGACTTCGTCGCCGGGTCCGAAGCCGATGCTGGGAATGCCAGCCTTGCCCATCCAGTAGATGCCATTGGTGCTGAAATTCCATTTGCCGCTGGGCGCCTCGGGCAGGCCAATCAGGCTACGGGTCTGTTGACCAGCCTGCACCAGCGGGTGCTGGTCCTCCAGGGCCCAGGCGGGGAAGTACTTATCCACCGGGAAGCGGAAGCCCGTGTAGGACGCTTCGTTGTAGAAGAGTTCTTCGACCACGACTTTGTCGCGGTCGGCAGCGGCAATCAAGTCGCGCACCTGCTGGATGGCGGCTTCCTTGTCCTCGCCAAAGGTCAGGCGGCGGTCTATGAAAATGACGGCCTCGTCGGGCACAGCGTTGATGCTGGGGGTGCTGACCTGCATATCGCTGACCGTGATTTTGCCGTGGCCCAGGAATTCATGGTCGCCCAACTGCGGCTCCAGGTCGCGGACACCGGCAATCACCGGCAGCAGTTTGTAGATGGCGTTGTCGCCGAGATGGTTGCTGGCCGCATGGGCGCTCTTGCCGCGCGCGACCACCTGCATCTCCACCCGGCCCTTATGGCCGCGGTAGACCTGCATGCGGGTGGGTTCGCCGATAACGACGAAGTCGGGACGCAGGCCGGGGTCGACTTCAACGAAGGTGTTGGGGGCAATGCCATCGCACCACTCTTCCATATTGCCAAAGTAGTAAGCGCTCCAGCCATCCAGCAGGCCCAGGTCGCGGGCGATAGCCAGACCGTAGACCATGCCGGGCGTGGAACCCTTCTCGTCGCAAGCACCGCGCGCGAAGAGCACGCCATCTTCGACTTTGCCGATGAAGGGGTCCCATTCCCAGTCAGCCGGATTGCCGATGCCGACTGTATCGATGTGTGAATCCATCACAATCGTTTTGGGACCGTCGCCGATGCGACCAAAAATGTTGCCCATCTGGTCAAAGCGCACTTCGTCGTAGCCCAACTTGTGCATTTCTTCCGCGATACGTTGGCCGACTTCGCCAATCTGGGATTCCATGCTGGGAATAGCCACGATGTCACGCAGGAATTGGATGATGTCGCCTTCGGCGGCCTGCACGCGGGCTTGTAGTTCTTGTACTTTTACGTTCATGTCTATGGTGCTCATCACTAGCCGACCCGGCGCACGACGCGGAAATTGAAGTAACCGGGCAGGAAATAGCTTTGGGATAGGTCGACCACTTCGCCATCTTCGGCGTAGAGGGTCGCGCGGAAATGCAGCAGGCCGTCGCCGCGCTGGATGTGCAGCGCGTTGGCCACCGAGGGTTCGGCGGCCACGGCGTGGATTTCGGTATCCGAACTGGCCAGGGGCGGGTTGCCGCGGCGCAGCAATAAATCGAGCACCGAGCCGGTGAATTCCATATCCAGTTCGCGCTGGCTCAGGCGGCCATCGGCCAGTACATCAATCAGATAGGCCACTGGGCGGCCTTCGGATTCAATCACACGGATGACTTCCAGCACCTGGTCGCTGCTCAGGGCGGCGGTTTCTTTGCCAGAGGCGGCGCGGGTGCGCAGGCTGTAGTCGCCCATTTGCACCGGCAACTCGAAGCGGCGTGCCAGGGTCTCAATACTTTCCAGCACTTCAAGGCCGGCCTCCATCACGCTCAGGGGCCGGGTGACAAAAGTGCCGACGCCCTGCTGACGTTGAATCATGCCCTGGGTCTCGAAGGTGCGCATGGCTTCGCGCAGGGTAGCGCGCGATACACCGAAGCGCTCGGCCAGCTTGGGTTCCGAGGGCAGCCGGTCGCCGGGCTCGGCGCCTTGAATCAGCGCGCCCAATTCCTGGTGCAACTGCTCGGATAATTGCGTATGGCGTGCCATTAGCCCTCCAATAAAGTGCGGGCAGCCTGGTTGTGCTGCTCAATCAGGACTGGCAGGTCGAGGGTCGTCAATTGGCCGGCTTTTACCACCAGCTTGCCGCCCACGGCGGTGTAATCAGCCTGCACTGGCGCACAGAAGACCAGCGCGGCCAGCGGGTCGTGCAGCGCACCGGCATAGCCCAGCTGCTCCAGGTTGACGGCAAAGAAATCCGCGCACTTGCCCACTTCCAGGGTGCCGATATCATCGCGCCCCAGCACGGCGGCGCCGCCGCGAGTGCCCAGTTCCAGCGCCTGGCGAGCGGTCATAAAGGGCGGGACATCCTCGCCGGAAAGCGATGCGCCGCGCAAGCCGGCATCCAGGCGGGCCAGCAGCATCGCCTGGCGCGCTTCGGCCAGCAGATGGGACGAGTCGTTGCTGGCCGAGCCGTCCACGCCCAGGCCGACCTTGACGCCAGCAGTCAGCATCTTGAGCAGCGGCGCAATTCCGGAGGCCAGGCGCATATTGGATGAGGGGCAATGCGCCACGCCGCAGCCGGTCTGCGCATATTGCTCAATCTCAGCGTCGTTGACGTGCACGGAGTGGGCGAACCAGACATCCTCACCAATCCAATCCAGCGACTCCATCAGGGCCACCGGGCGCATACCGAAGGTCTCCAGGGTGTACTGCTCCTCATCCTGGGTTTCAGCCAGATGAGTGTGCAGCTGTACGCCGTAGTGTCGCGCCAGTGCAGCGGTCTCGCGCATCAAGTCCTGCGAGACGCTGAAGGGCGAACAAGGCGCCAACACCACCTGGGTCATCGCGCCGGGGCTCGCGTCGTGATAGCTCTCCACCAGGCGGCGGCTTTCGGCCAGGATGGCATCCTCTTCCTCCACCACGCTGTCGGGGGGCAGGCCGCCGTCGCTTTCGCCGACGCTCATCGAGCCGCGCGAAGCCTGCAGGCGCAGGCCAATTTCCAAAGCGGCTTCGATTTCGTCGTCCAGGCGGGCGCCGTTGGGATAGATGTATAGATGGTCGCTGGCCGTGGTGCAGCCGGAAAGGGCCAGTTCGGCCAGGGCGGTTTGAGCACTGATGCGCACATGCGCAGGGGTCATGCGCGCCCAGATGGGATAGAGGGTCTTCAGCCAGTTGAAGAGGTTGGCGTTCTGGGCGGCGGGCACCGCGCGCGTCAGGGTTTGGTAGAAGTGGTGGTGGGTGTTAATCAGGCCGGGCAGCAGCACATGGCCGCTAAGGTCGAGAATTTCATCGGCGCTATCGGGCAATTCATTGCTTGGGCCGACCTGCTCAATGAAGCCATCCCGGGCAAAAAGACCAGCGTTGCGCAATTCGCGTCGCTGGTCATCAAAAGTCGCCATCAGGTTGGCGTTGTGCACTAGCAATGTGCTCAAGGGGCAAGTCCTCGACAAGTTGTCTGACAATCGCAGTGTAGCAAATGTCAGACAAGCTGTCAATCGCCGATTTAATCCTGGAGTTCGGCTGCCTTGAGGGTATTTTCCAGGAGCATGGCAATTGTCATGGGACCCACGCCGCCCGGCACCGGAGTGATGGCGGCGGCATGGCCGACCACTTCATCGGAGGCCACATCCCCCACCAGCCGGTAACCACGTTTAGCCTCAGCATCGTCCACGCGGTTGATGCCCACATCAATCACCACGGCATCGCGTTTGACCCAATCGCCGCGCACCATTTCGGCGCGCCCCACGGCCGCGACCAGGATGTCGGCGCTGCGGCATAACGCATCCAGATCGCGGGTGCGCGAATGGGCCAGAGTGACGGTGGCATTGGCACGCAATAGCAGCAGGGCCACCGGCACGCCGACGATATTGGAGCGGCCCAAGACCACCGCATTGGCCCCCGCAATGGGCGTCCCGGCCTCGGCCAGCAGGCGCATCACGCCTAGCGGCGTAGCGGGCACAAAGCGCGGCTGGCGGCCCTTTTGGGCCAGCAGGCCGGTGTTTTCCGGGTGCAGTCCGTCCACATCTTTGAGCGGGTCAATGGTTTGAATGACGGCGGCTTCGTCCAAGTGGGCGGGCAGCGGCAGTTGCACCAGGATGCCGTGCACCTGCGGGTCGGCGTTCAGGCGCCGCACCTCGGCCAGCACTTCTGCCTGGCTGGCGTCGGCGGGCAACTCAATTCCAAACGAGACCATACCGGCGTCCTGGCAAGCGCGATGCTTGCTGCGCACATAAACCTGCGATGCGGCATCTTCGCCAACCAGGACGGTAGCCAGGCCGGGTTGGCTGCCGCCCCCGGCCAGGCGCTTCGCAACCCGCTGCGTCAAATCAGCGCGGATATCGGCCGCTAGCGTTTTGCCATCCAGTAGTTGGGCTTGTTGTTCCTCTGCCATAGCTTCATTATACGGGCGAGTCCCGTCAGCGATGCTTAAACAAAAAGAGGCCCGGCGTTGCCGGGCCTCTGGCTAACCATCTTTAGACGTCGAGGTTGCGCACTTCGCGCGCGTGGGTCTGGATAAAGCGCTTGCGGGGCGGCACGGCCGAACCCATCAGCATGTCGAAGGTGGTATCCGCTTCCGCGAAATCTTCAATGCTGACCTTGAGCAGGTTGCGGGTATCCGGGTCCATGGTGGTATCCCAGAGCTGGTCGGGGTTCATTTCACCCAAACCCTTGTAGCGCTGCAGGGCCACATTCTCGCGCTTCTTGCCCAGGCTCTTCATATACTCTTCGCGCTCTTTCTCGGTGTAGACATAATGCAAGTCCTTGCCTTTGCCAATGCTGTAAAGCGGCGGCTGGGCAATATAGAGATGGCCAGCTTCAATCAGCGGGCGCATGTAGCGGAAGAAGAAGGTCAGCAGCAGGGT
>OMJR01000093.1 GCA_900299355.1 Anaerolineaceae bacterium | reverse complement strand
GCTACATCAACGCCCACGGCACTGGTACGCAACTCAACGACCTGTCCGAGACGCTGGCGATTAAGGGCGTTTTCGGTGAGCAGGCCTATAACATCCCGGTTTCGTCGACTAAGTCGATGACCGGCCACATGATGGGCGCCACCGGTGCGCTGGAAGCGGTTTTCTGCACCATGGCCGTGCGCGAGGACGTTATCCCGCCGACGATTAATTACCGCGAAGCCGACCCGGATTGTGACCTGGATTACGTGCCCAACGAAGCGCGCCAGGCGGAGGTCAAAGCGGCGATTACCAATGCCTTTGGCTTCGGCGGCCACAATGCGGTTCTCGCTGTACGAAAATACAGTTAAAATAGCCTTTCATACCAACTGATAGCGAACCGAGAGAACGCAAGCCACTCGACGCAGTGGGGTGGTTAGCGCTCCCTGGGTTCCGGGAGGAAGACCGTGCCGGAGCCAAACGGCCGGGGGCTGGAAACGCCCCAGGAATTTTCCCAACGCGTAGCCTTAACGATTGCCGACCAGCGCCTGCTGAGCCGGGCGCTGACGCATCGCTCCTATTTGAATGAGCATCCTGAAGCGTTGGAAGATAACGAGCGCCTGGAATTCCTGGGCGACGCGGTGCTCGATTTTGTGGTTGGGGCTTGGCTGTACAACCACTATCCGGAGATGTCCGAAGGCGAGATGACGCGCCTGCGGGCCGCGCTGGTGCGCACGGAGCAGCTGGGCAGCTTTGGCGCGCAGTTGGATTTGGGGCGCGCCTTGCGCCTGGGCCGCGGCGAAGAAGATGGCGGCGGGCGCGAACGCCCGGCGATGCTGTGCGCGGCCTTCGAGGCGCTGATTGGCGCCATGTATTTGGATGGCGGCGTGGCCGTGGTGGAGACTTTTATGCAGCCCTTCCTGGCCGCCGCCGCGGATGAGATTATGAATGGCGAAGGTGACCGCGACCCGAAGAGCCTGCTGCAGGAATGGGTGCAGGCCCGCGGGCAATCCACGCCGCGTTATCACATCGTATCGGAGAGCGGGCCGGACCACCAGAAATACTTCGTGGTCGAGGTCGTGGTGGACGGCAAGGCCCTGGCGCGCGGCGAAGGCTACAGCAAGCAGCGCGCCAGCAAGCAGGCAGCCCGCGCCGCGCTACAGGAACTCATGGCTGCGCCTGAGACAGAATAAAGGAACAAGGACGCTTCATTGAACTTACTTCGCCTTAAATCGCTGGAGTTGAACGGCTATAAGACTTTCGCCAGCAAGACGAAATTCGAATTTGACGGGGCCATTACGGCTATCGTTGGTCCCAACGGCTCGGGTAAATCCAATATTGCCGATGCTTTGCGCTGGGTGCTGGGCGAGCAGGCCTTCAGCTTGCTGCGCAGCCGCAAGAACGAGGACATGATTTTCTCCGGTTCGGAGAAGCGCCCACGCGCCGGTATGGCTTCGGCCACGGTGACATTTGACAACAGCGACGGCTGGCTGCCAATCGATTTCTCCGAAGTCACGATTACCCGCCGGGCCTACCGGGATGGCAACAACGAATACCTGATTAATAACCAAAAAGTGCGTCTGCTGGATATCAATGAGTTGCTATCCGCTTCCGCCTTGGCGGAACGCAATTACACCGTCATCGGCCAAGGCTTGATTGACTCGGCGCTGTCGCTCAGTTCGGATGAACGCCGCCGACTGTTTGAAGAAGCAGCTGGCATTGGCCTCTATCGCGGGCGCAAGGACCAATCGCAACGCCGCCTGGACGCAACCCGCCGCAACCTGGAGCGTGTGGAAGACATCCTGGCTGAGCTCAGGCCGCGCCTGCGCAGCCTGGAGCGCCAAGCCAAGCGCGCTCTGGAGTTCAGCACCTTGCGCGACGAGATGCGCGCCACATTGCGCACCTGGTATGGCTACCATTGGAACCGGGCGCAGCAGGAATTGACCACCGCCCGCGCCGGGGCGCGCGATCGTGAACAAGCCCTGGGCCTGGCACGCCAGAAGCAATCCGAGTTAAGCAAAGAATTGAGCAGCCTGCGCGCCCGCAGCCAGGAATTGCGCAGCCAGTTGAACCAATGGCACGGCCGCCTGGCCGAGCTGCGTTCCGGGCGCGAAGGCGCCAGCCGCCAGTTGGCGGTATCCGATGAGCGCCTGCGCGCGCTGGGAGAGCGCCGCGAAGCGCTCAAGCAGGAGCAGCAGCGCCTGAGCACCGAGCAGGCCACCCTGGAAGCGCGCCTGCAGGAAAGCCAGCGCGAAGTGGACCGTATGCAGGAAGAGTTCGACGAGGCCCAGGGCCGGCTCAACGAAGCCCAGGCGGCGTTGAACGAGCGCCAGTCAGCCTTCCAGGAACGCGAAGCTGAGGGCCAGCGCCTGCGCGATAGGTTGGGCGAATTTGAGACCCAGCGCAATGCCGCGCTGGCCAAGCGTGAGCAGTTAGAGGGAACGCAGGCGAAACTGGAGCAAGAAGTCAGAGACGTCACGCGCGCGCTGGCCCAGGCGGATGAAGAATTAACCGCTGCTCAAAAGGACGCCAGCGAACGGCAGCAGGCCGCCCGCCAGGCCGTGGATGGGTTGGATGAAGCCGACGCCGACCTGCAGGCTGCCCAAGCGGCAATCACCGCCGCCGAGGCCGAGCAGCACAGCCTGGACGAGCAGCAGCGCCAACTGGTCAACCAGCAGGCCAAGGTGCAGGGCCAATTGCAAGCCTTGCAGGAGGCCGAGCTGGCCGCGGCGGGCTTCGCCGAAGGCGCGCGCAAATTGCAGGAAGCCGCCCGCAACCAGCGTCTCAAACTAGCGCGCGGCACGCTGGGGCGCGAGCTTAGCCTGGACGCTGAACTGGAAGCGGCGGTGGCGGCAGCGCTGGGCCACTATTTGGATGCGGTCGCCTTGGCCGATGCGGGCGACGCCGAGGCGGCGCTTTCCATGCTGGAAGCTGATGATGCCGCCGCCGTATTGCTGCCGCTGAACCGCCTGTCGGCCAATGGCCGCCTGCAATCGCCGGGCGGCAACGGCGTACTGGGCGTGGCGGCTGATTTGGTGCAGGCGCCGGGCGAATTGCAGCCAGCGGTGGAATTGTTGCTGGGCAATGTCTTGCTGGTGCGCGACCGGGCTGCGGCTCTAGGTGTGCTGTCCGGCTTGCCGGCTGGCGCGCGCGCGGTGACTTTACGCGGCGAAGTCTTCCACCACAGCGGCCCGATTGAAGTGCGCTCCCAGAAGGCCGGCGCCGGCCTGGCGCGACCGCGTGAGGAGCGCCAATTACAGGACGAGTTGAACCAATTGGACGCGCAGTTGGGGCAGCTGGCGCAGCAATTGGAGGCCAATACCAGCGACCTGGCTGAACTACGCCAGGTGGAGCAGGAAGCGCGCCAGGCGCGCCAGGCGGCTGCGGCTGCCAGTGAAGGCGCTCGCGCCGCAGCCCAGACGGCCCAATTGGAAGTGGCCCAACTGGAAAAGCAGCGTGATTGGTTTGCCGCCCAGGAGCGCGGCCTGCAGCGCCAGTTGGCCGAAGGGGAGGAATCTAAGGCGGCGCTTGAAGCGCAGGCCGCGGAACTGCTCTCCTCAATTGCGGGTGCTAAGCAGGAAGTCGAACTGCACAGCCATCAGGCCACCGAACTGCCGATGGATGAGCACCGCGCCCAAGTGGCCCATTGGGAAATGCGCCAGGCGGTCAGCCAGCGCGCGCTGCAGGAAGCTGAACGCCGCCGTGATGAGCGCCTGGAGCAATTGACGCATAACCAACAGCAGCAGGAAGCGGAAGTGGCCGCCCTGACCGAGCTGGATCGCCAGGAAACGGAAATCCACGAAGAAAAGCAACGCCTGCGCGCCGAGGAAGGCGAAGTGGGCGGCGAGATTGGCGAAATCCAAAGTCATTTAGGGCCGGCCGAAGCAGAGCTGGCCGAAGTGGATGGCCAGCAAGACAGCCTGCAACGGGTGGAAGTGGAAGCAATTACGGCGCTCAGCGGCGCCGAACGGGCCAATACCCAGGCGCAAATTGCCTTGGCGCGCCAGCAGGAAGCGTTGCAAACCCTGCGCGGGCGCATTGAAGATGACTTCGGGCTGGTGGCTTTCGAATACGAGGAAGCCGTCTCCGGGCCGACGCCACTGCCGCTGGGCAACCTGGTGGAGCGGCTGCCCAAGATTGACAGCCTGGAACCCGGGCTGGAGGACCAGCTCAAGGAGCAGCGCGCACAAATCCGGCGCCTGGGCGCGGTCAACCCGGAGGCCGAGCAGGAATACCGCCAGGTGCAGGAACGGGTCGAGACGATGACCAGCCAGGTGGAAGACCTCAAGGCTGCCGAGGAAGACCTGCAGGAAGTGATTGCCGAGTTGGATTTGCTGATGGAACGCGAATTCAAGGCCACCTTTGAAAAGGTCGCCAGCGAATTCCGCAGGACCTTCAGCCGTTTGTTCCAGGGTGGGGCTGCCAAACTGCTGCTCACCGATGAGGAAGACTTCAACAAGACCGGCATTGACATCGAGGCGCGGCTGCCCGGCAAACGGCCGCAGCGGCTGGCGCTGCTCTCCGGCGGCGAACGCAGCCTGACCGCCGCAGCGCTGGTTTTCGCGCTGCTGAAAGCCTCGCCGACGCCCTTCTGTGTGATGGACGAGGTCGACGCCATGCTGGATGAAGCCAATGTGGGCCGCTTCACTCAACTGCTGGAAGAGTTGGCCGAGGATACGCAGTTCGTATTGATTACGCACAACCGCAACACAGTGCAGGCTGCGGATGTAATTTACGGCATCACCATGGGCCGCGATACGGCCAGCCAGGTGATTAGCCTGCGCCTGGACGAAGTGGACGAGCGCTATTCGGCCGTCTAGCGCAACCGCTGCAATGTATTTTCGTATACAGTAGGATAGCTAATTAGATACGGAGATAAACAATGAACAAATCTGGTAGACCCTTACGACGTTCGCGCAGCAACCGCATGATTGCTGGTGTGGCCGGCGGCCTGGCGGAATTCTTTGGCATTAGCAGTTTTTGGTTCCGCCTGTTCTTCCTGCTAGCCCTGATTCCTGGCGGTGTGCCCGGCATTGGCGCTTACGTCATTTGCTGGCTGATTATCCCCTCGGAATAGCATTAGCCGACAGTAAACAAAAAAAGAGCCGGTCATTGTGACCGGCTCTTTGAGTCTTAGTTGGTTTGCAAACGATATTGGGCGGGGATGCTCGGTTCTTCTGGTGATATCTCCCGCCAATTGTCAAAGATTTCTGTATCGTATTTACCTCGTAATCCGCTTAGATAGGTTTCGTATTCGAGGGAAACCAGCGCATTGTAGGCTTCGTCATCCAGGGGACGATCTTCGTGGCCCAAAACCTGAATAATGTGGAAACCAAATTGGGAGGGTACTGGGCCGCTGGTCGTGCCAACCTCAAGGTTGAATGCCGCATTGGCAAACTCCTCCACCATCGCACTGTGGGGGAACCAGCCCAAATCACCACCATTTTGGCTGTTGCTGGTATCCAGCGAATAGGTGAGTGCCGCGGTGTTCCAGTCCACACCGTCTTCCAGGTCCTGTAGTACTTGTTGGGCTGTGGCCTGATCTTCCACCAGGATATGGCGCGCCCAGACTTGCTCCTGTACCCGGTCCACATCTTCGGCCACTAGTGCGCGGAAATATTCACGAAGCAGGTTGCTGTAGGTCACATCACGAAGGTCTTCTTCTGTGAGCCCAATTACACTAGTTTGGCTGGAGAGATAGTCTGTAAAAACTTGCTGGAAGCCGCTAAAAGTGTAGGGCGTTGCCGTTGGGAAAGGGGTCGAGGTGGCCAGCGGAGTGGACGACGGCGCGGCGGTCTCGGCCGGGGTGGAGGATGCCGTCGGGCTTACCGTTGTCGTGGGTGTGCTGGTGATCGTTGTTGTGGGGGTAGCAGACACAATCGCATATTGCGTGGCTGAGAGCGTTGAGGTTGAGACCGGCCGCAGTGTGCTAGTGGGTGTTACGGTGCCTTCTGCAAAATAACCAAACTGTTCCTGCACAGCGAGGTCGATTTCTTCCTCGCTGATTTCAACGCCCAGTTCAGCGGCTTCAAGGGCCAAGACTTCGTCATCCACCATCTGGGTCAGGGTCAACTGGCCGATGTAGAGCGGATCCAACTGATTTTGGATGGTATACATCTGGTTTAGCAGTTGCTGCGACAGGTTGGGGTCGCTGGCAAAGAACTGGTACGTATCTACATATTGCAGGTAGGTACTCACCAGCGTTTGGCGGTTCAACTGGGCCCGCAAGCGGAACTGCTCGCCGGTAATTTCGGTGTCCTCGACACGGGCCACAACCCGGTTAGGCAGGATCACACTTTCGTAGAGCAAGCCCCAGCCAACCAGGCCAAGTACCAGTACCAGAATGACCACGGTAGCAATCAACAAGAGGCGGTTGTAGTAATTCTCGCGTTGCAGTCCTACCAGGCGCTTACGATTGGGAGGGGCGATTTTGTTGTCTGTCTTAGCCATGCTATCTAGAGTGCCTTAATCCAGTTTGTATTAGATGAAATCGGGATGAGCAGTGGCTAGAAAGGAAACTCGTCGTCTTCTTCGTCGCCGTAAGGTTCGCTGCCTTCTTCCTGTTCGCTTGCTTCCTGGCGATCACGCCGGTCGCCCAACATGATCATTTCGCGGGCAACTACCTCGGTAGTGCTGCGTTTATTGCCTTCGTCGTCTTCCCAGCGCCGGGTTTGCAAGCGGCCCTCAATATAGACTTGCTGGCCTTTTTGCAGGTACTGGTTGCAGATCTCCGCCAAACTGCCCCAGGCAACGATGTTGAACCATTCGGTTTCGCTGCGGGTGTCGCCGTCGGCGGTACTCCAACTGCGGCTGCTGGCGACGCTGAAGGTGGTAACCGGCCGGCCCGATGGAGTGTAGCGCATCTCGGGGTCGCGCCCCAGATGGCCAATCAGCATGACCTTATTCAGTCCTCTGCTCATTGCATTAACTCCGTCGGGCGGGCGCTGGCCGGTGGATTACGTCTCGTCTTCGTCGGTCGCGATGATCTGGAAACGCATCACCGATTCCTGCAAGCGCAGTTGGCGTTCCAACTCGGTGCAGAAAGCGGGATCCATTTCAGTGTATAACAGCACATAAAGGCCATCCTTTTGTTTACGAATAGGATAGGCCATCTTGCGCTTGCCCCAGATATCGGCTTTGCTGATTTTGCCGCCGCTATCCTTGATGGCAGATTGCACCTGATCGTTGATATGTTTGAAAGAGGAATCGTCCAAATCAGGGTGGACAATGTAGATCACTTCGTATGTGCGCATTCAATCTCCTTTCCACGGGATTGCCCCCGGATGGTGCGCGCCACCGAGAGCGGAAGCGGCCTGTGGTAGGCCGCGCAAAAGTGTAGCACAGCGCCTGTCATTTGTGTAGGGAATCATGCGCCGGGAAAAGGGCGCTCTTTACCCCACCAGCCCGATCAGGAAATTGAGCGCACGCCAATAGATGCGGTAGATGAATTCCGGCCAGCCGCTGCCGGGCACCGCGGGCGGGAAGCTGGTGCTGCCTTCGGCCAGGTCAATTTGCACGCCGTTGCCACTCACATCCCAGAGCACATCGGCGCCGGGGATGCCCATCTCAGCAATCAGGCCGTCCGGGCTGCTGCCGTTGCCCTCCAGAACATTGTCGTGGATGTAAATGTGTTCCGGCGTAGGCCCGATATCGACCTCGTTGGCATCGTAGGCGACCAGCAGGCTGAAGATGCCGATGCCGGCCGTATTGTTGCCGCGGATTTCGTTGTCGTAAATCTCGACATGGTCGGCGGCGACGATGCCAATCCCGGCTCCGGAGGGCATAAGCGAGGCGGCCGTGCCGGCTTCCGCGAAGTTCACATGGTTATTGTTTTCGACAAGGTTGTCGTAGACCACGGTGTTGAGCGAGACCTGAGAAGTAAGCTGCGGCAGCAAGACAATGAGAATGCCGTTGGTGTTGTCGTAGGCGTAGTTGCCATAGATTTCTCCGCCCACCGTGTTTTCCAGCTCGATGCCCAACACATTGCCATGCACCACGTTGTTACGCACCACCACGTTGACGCACTGGCCGGCATAGATACCGGCATCATCCGCACCGACCACTTCTGTCTTTTGAATCAGCACGTCGGTGCTCTGCACCGGATAGAGGCCGTAGGTGCCGACGTTTTCGGCGTAGATATCATGCATATGCACACCGGTCACGCCCTCGACGAGGATGCCATTATCGGTGTAATTGACCACGCGCAGATTGCCGACTTCGAAGTTGTTGCCGGAGGAAATAATCGCTTCGGTCAGCTGGCCCTGGCCATCCAGGGTCGGCCATTCACCATCCTCATTGGCGATACCCAAAATGGTGATGTCGTTGAAATCCACGACTACTCGTTCGTGATAGGTGCCGTAGGCAATCATGACCGTATCGCCGGGGCGGGCCAGGTCGACCACGTCCTGGATGCTTTCACCGGGTTGCACGGTGAGTGTGCGCGGTTCGCCGGTTTCGGCTTGGCCGCCGCTGCCAATGTTGTGGGCCGCGACTTCATCGCGCGCCGGGTTATCCAGCGCCGCGACGACCGGTAAGCCGGAAGGCACGCTATCGGGAATCTCGGGCAGCTGGCTTTCGTCGGTCAGGGCGTAGAGGAAGGCGACCAGGTCATCGGTTTCCTGCTGGCTAAGCGTAAAGCCGCGTACGAAGGGGTCAATGTTTTCGATTTGCTGGCTGTCCGGTGCGCGCCCGCCGCCCTGGGCGTAAAAGTCAATCACCTCTTCCAATGTGGCGAAGATGCCGTTGTGCATATAGGGGCCGCTGAGGGCGATATTGCGCAGCGTGGGCACTTTGAAGGCGCCATCGGCGCCATCCGCCACCACGCCCGCGCGGCCGGGGTCGTGCGCCTGGCCCTCAACGTCGGGGACGCCAATAATGCGGAAGGTCTCGGTGGCGAAGGTCGGGGCGGCGTGGCATTCGAAGCAGCGGGTGGCGGCCGAGCGGAAGATGGTGAAGCCGCGGCGCTGGGAGGCGGTCAATGCATCCAGTTCGCCGGCGGCATAACGGTCGAACGGGCTGTCCTGGCTAAGCAGGCTGCGCTCGAAGCTGGCCAAGGCGCGGGCCACGTTTTCCGCGGTGACTGCGTTCTCGCCGCCGCCGAAGGCTTGGTCAAATAGGTCCACGTATTCGGGGATTTCGCGCAGTTCCGCGGCCAGCGTTTCGGTGTCCATTACGCCCATCTCGTCGGTGTGCTGCAAGGGCACCAGCACCTGGTATTCGAGACTGTCCACGCGGCCATCCCAGAAGAGGCTGGTGGCGTAGGCCACATTCCACAGGCTGGCGGTGTTGCGGCTCAATTCCACGCCGTCGCCGCGCTCGGGGCCGGCGCCCTCACCACCCGCTCCAATCGCCCGCGCCAAGCCATCGGAGAAGCCGTAATCGGGATGGTGGCAGGTGGCGCAAGCAATGTCGTTTTGGTCTGAGAGTACGGGGTCAAAGAAGAGCAGGCGGCCCAACTCGATTTTTTCGGGTGAACTGGGATTACCGGCCATTTGGCTGACCGGGGGAAACTCGCGCACCAGGCCTGTGATGGAATCCTCCACCGTGCTGGCCCCCGCGCCGTAGTTTTCAGGCGCGGGCAGCTCATCCTGGGGCAGGGGCGCCAGCCCGGCAATCAGCAGGGTAGCCAGCAATAGCAGGCCCAGCCCGCCGAGAATGCGTTTGCTCCAGAGAAGGATTGTGCTTTTGGTGCTGGGGTTTTCTTCCGCCATGGTTACCTCTGCCGTTATTTTAGGGTGAACAGAAAAGCGACCAGCGCATCAAGCTCCTGGCCGGTTAGGGTGGTGCCGAAGGTGCTGGGCATCAAGTCCTCATAACCTTCGTTGACGTAATCACTGGGGTCAATGATGGAGATTTCGATGTAGAGCCGAGCATCCATACCAGGCACGCGCTCAGCGGCGGTTTCGCCGATATTGTGCAGGCTGGGGCCGACCACGCGGGTTTCCGGCGAGGTGGCATGGCAGGAGGCGCAATTTTGGGTGAAGATACGCTGGCCCAGGGCTTCCTGCTCGGTGAGGGTTGGGCGATCGGGTAGCGCGGTATCGGGGTACGGCGTGCAGGCAGCCAGGAGCGCCGCCAGGCACAGTAGGACAATGAGGTTTTTTCTTACCAATTCAGCAGGCTTTCTATCTCGGTGCGCAGCCGCTCCACGCTGGGCAGCACATCAAAATTCATCAGAGCGATGTTGTAGGGGATGGGGGTATCGGGAACCGCCACACGGCGCACGGGCGCGTCCAGGCTGGTGAAGGCTTCCTGGGCGATACTGGCGCTGATCTCGGCGCCAAAACCGCCGGTGAGCGCGTCCTCGTGAGCAATCAGGCATCTGCCGGTCTTGCGCACCGAGGCCAGCACGGCGGCCTTATCCCAGGGAATCATGGTGCGTAAATCTAGGATTTCGACTGCGTCACCAAATGGCTCGGCGGCCTCGATGGCGCGGTGCAGCATTTCGCCCCAGGACACCAGGGTGAGCTGGTCACCAGGCTGCATGAGGGCGGCCTGGCCGAAGGGCAGCGCATAGTCGTCGCCCGGGTAGGGGCGGCGGCCGGGCGGCGTGTCGTAGAGAGCGCGATGCTCCAGGAAAATGGTCGGGTTGTGGCCGCGCAAGGCGCTGCGCAGCAGTCCCACCGCATCGGCGGCGTTGGAGGGCATGGCGACCTGCAGGCCCAGGCTGTGGGCGTAAATCGCCTCGGCAGAAACCGAGTGCCAGGGGTCACCCGTTTTCTTGCTGTAGCCGACCGGGATGCGCACCACCACGCCGGCGGCGAATTTGCCGGCCGTGCGCCAATGCAGCCAGCCCATATCGTTGATTTGCTCGGTGGCCGGGTCGGCATACTTACGGAATTGGATTTCGGGCAGCGGGGTCAGGCCGGCCAGGGCCAGGCCCACGGCGCGGCCGATAATGCCTTCTTCGGAGAGGGAGGTATCGAAGACGCGGCGTTCGCCATATTTGGATTGCAGGTCGAGGGTGACGCGGTGCACGCCGCCGCGCGGGCCGACGTCTTCGCCGAAAACCAGGAGGTGCGAGTTGGCCTCTAGTTCAACTTCCATCGTGCGGCGGATGGCTTCGGACATGTTGATGCGCGGGCCGTCCGCCACGGGTTCCAAGTCGGTTTTGATGGCCGGGCGCTGGGAGGCGGGCGGCACCTGAGCGCGGTACTCAGCACCGGCGAATAGGTGCTTCTGGGCGCTGCCGGATGCTGGCCCTGCCTGTGCCTCGGCTTCAGCTAGCTGGTCGCGCACTTCGCTTTCAACCTCAGCCGCTAAAACGTCCCAATCGAAGCCCTTTTCGTGCTCCTGCAGATAATTGCGCATAGCCACTAAGGGGTCTTGGGCCAATTCATCTTCTAATAGCTGCTTACTCTTATAGGCGGTCTGGTCTTCGCCGAAGGTGTGGCCGTTCAGGCGCGGTACGCGCAGGCGCAGCAGGGCGGCGCCGTTTCCGGCGCGCACATAGTTGACCGCTTCGGCAATCAGGGCATCGGTCTCGCCGGGTGTGGTGCCGGAGCCGGTGATGATGTTCAGGTTCTTGAAGGATTGTAAATTCTCGGCGATGTCGCCGCCGGGGGTTTGGAATTGGCGCGGCACCGAAATGCCGTAACCGTTGTCCTCAATGAAGAACAACATCGGTAATTCAAGCGTGGTGGCGATAGTAAGCGCGGCCCAGAAGCCGTTAGTGGCTACCGAACCGTCGCCGCCCAGGGCGACCGCCAGGGCGCCTTTCCAGGCTTTGTCCTTGAGTTCCTTTTGGTAATAGGTGATGGCTTGGGCCCAGCCGGCGGCCGGCGTGTACTGCGCTCCTACGTCACCGGAGGAGGGCAGCACGGTGACGCCCTTGCGCGGCGGCATGGAATAGACCACGCCCACATCGCGGCCCTCGCTGGGTGAACCTGTAACGGCCATGTCGGCGGCAAAGGCTTCGGATGGCCGCAGTCCCGCGGCCAACATGAAGGGCCGCGAGCGATAGTAGACCGTAGCGGCGTCATGCGCGCCGGTGAGCTGTAGGCCCAGCAGAATTTGGGATAGCTCGTGCCCCTTGGAAGAAAATTGATACGTGACCTTGCCGGCCGGGGCTAGCTCCTGCTCCTCGATTTCATCAATCGTGCGCGAGGTCAGCAGCAGACGGCCGACCGCTTGCCAGTCCACGGGAGCCTTGTCGGTCTGCTTCGTTTTGCTTTTGGTTTTGGCCATCTTATTCGGCAAATTCGAGTTCGAAGTCCAGGTCGTCGTCCCACTGGTCGGCGCGCTCAATTTCGATGTCGCCAAACAGGGCCTCCTGGCGGGCCGAGATACGGTAGCGGCGTACCAGTTCCAGCATGGCCAGGAAGGTCACCACCACGTGCAGGCGCTGCGGCGTCTCACCGACCAGGTCGCTGAAGCGGGTGGTGCTGCGGGCTTTGATGCGGTTGGCGATAAGTTGAATTTTCTCGCGGATGGTAACCCGCGGGGCGTTGACCACGGTGCGCAATTCGGGCTTCTCGGGCTGGGATTGGAAGGCGCGCAGGGCGGCGCGGTACAGGTCTTCAGCGGTCACCCCGCTGAGGTCCAGCTTGCCCTCCACTTTGGGCGGCGGCGCCATGCGCAGGTAGCTGCGCAAATCGGCGGCCTGGCGCTCGGCCAGCTCGGTGGCAATCTCTTTGTAACGCTTGTAGAGGATGAGCTGCTGCACCAGGGCTTCGGCCGGGTCTTCTTCGTCGGGCTGGCGGACCACCGGGCGCGGCAGCAGCGACTCAGATTTAATCTGCATCAGGCGGCTGGCCACTACCAGGAATTCGGAGACGCGCTCGGCGCGCATATTCTGCAGCCCGCGCATGTAGGCCAGGAACTGGTCGGTGACTTCGGCCAGGGCCAGTTTGGTCACATCTAATTCAGCGCGCTCAATAAGCTGCAGCAGCAGGTCCAGCGGGCCTTGATAGACCTCGGTTTCGACTTCGTATGGAGAAGGTGCGTTGGGGTTGAGATTGGCAATCACGCCCGCCATTATACTAGCCGTGTAAGAAGCGGGCGCTGGCTGCGTCTATACAGTAGAATGCAACCGAATGGAGATTAACAACAATGACTGCTGAACCAATTCACGTAACTGACGAAGCCTTTGAAAAGACCGTGCTGCAATCGGAGACCCCGGTTGTGGTGGATTTCTGGGCGCCCTGGTGCGGCCCCTGCAAGATGGTTGGCCCCATCCTGGATAAATTTGCCGGCGAGTACGAAGGCAAGCTGGTGGTGGCTAAGGTGAACACCGACGAGCACCCCATGTGGGCCCAGAAGTATGGCGTGCAGGGTATCCCCACCATGATTTTTGTGGCCGACGGCAAGCTGGTCCACCGCCAGGTAGGCGCGCTGCCCGAGCCAATGCTGCGCGAGCTGTTTGACCAGTTTGTGGAAGTGACAGGCGAACAGGCCGCCGAAGCCCAGAACGCCAACTAAGTTAAGCATGCAAATTGAAAGAGCCGGGACAGCCCGGCTCTTTTGCTTTAAGTGTTTGTCATTCCGACAGAGCGGTGGAGAACGAAAGTCGTTCTCCTGGGCGAAAGCTTAGCTTTCGCAGCACAGCCTTGACGAGGAATTCCTGCAGCGTTCCTTCATCCAGCAACCGTGCTGGCTCACCCAAGTCCTTAGGAATTTCTCGTCGGCTGGCTGCCGCCAGCCTCGCTCGGAATGACAAAAAGAGGTGACTCCCATGGGGTGCGACCCCCTGGAATGACAACGGTTAGGCAGCGGCGCTGGAGCCAAGCGGCATCTATAATCCAGCTATGACTTTAATTGACATTGCTGTTGCCACTCTGGCGGGCTTGGCGGCCGGCATCCTGGTCAACTACCTGGCGGATGTGCTACCCGCCACCCGGAGGCTGTCTGCGCCGCCCTGGTGGCCGCTCAGCGCCGAAAGCATCAACGACTATTTGCAGCTTGGGCGCGTAGTGCTAGTGCTGCTCGCGTACATCACGGCGGCGCTGCTGCTGGTGCGCTTTCCGCCAGCAGAGCTGTCGCGTGCCTTTCTGGCGCTGCTACTGATTCATTTTGGGGTGGTGATTGTGATTGATATCGAGCATCGCGCCATTCTGCATCCGGTCAGCCTCACCGGGGCTATCTTATTTGGCTTGTGGGGAATCCTGCGCCGCGGCTGGCTGGCGACCCTGTTGGGCGGCGCGGCTGGTTTCCTAATAATGCTCGCCTTCTACTGGCTGGGCGAGCAATTGGGCCGCTGGCTGGCGCGCCGCCGCGGCGAAGCCTGGGACGATGTAGCCCTGGGCTTTGGCGATGTGAACTTATCGGGCGTGATTGGCTTACTGCTGGGTTGGCCTTCGGTGCTGGGGGGGCTGGTGCTGGGTATACTGACTGGCGGCGTGTATAGCGCTGGGCACATCCTGGTACAGGTGCTGCGCCGCCGCTACCGCGCTTTGGCGGCGATACCCTACGGGCCCTTTTTATCCATCAGCGCCGTGGGCCTCATCCTTTTGGGCGCCTACCTCGTCTAAGAAGTTCAGCACTTTAGCGAGGATGTCCTCAGGACTGTCGCTATCGGTAGCCAGCTCCAGGTCGGCGTGTTGGCGGGCGTGCGCCAGGCGGGGCTGCTGCTCTAAATAGTCAGCCTCGCTCCACTGCAGCCCGCGCTCCACGCTGCTTTCGTATTCACAGTGCAAGTAAATCAGGATTTCGGGCTGGCCGATACGCTGCCACATGGCCGGCGCAAAGGAATGCTCCTGGGCGATTTGGTGGGCCTGGTAACCGGCTTGGGCGAGATTGTGGGTGAGGGTGGATTTGCCGCTTTTGCAGGGCCCGACGATGCCGATGCGGGTGGCCGGACTCATTTCAGCGGCAGGCGCAGCGAGAGGCGCCGCACCTGGTCTCCCTCCATCGGTAGTACCCCCAAGACCACCACACTGATATCGTCGCTGGCGCGGCCTTCGTCCAGCACCAAGGCTTCCTGCAGCAGGCCGTCCGCGATGGCCTGGGGGCCGAAATTCTCCTGCGTGTAGCGTTCAAAGAAAGCCAGGCTGTCCAGGCTCTGGCTGCGGCGCTGGCCGGCATTGGTGATGCCGTCGCTAAAGCATGCCACCATCAAGCCTTCCGCTAAATCGAACTCGGTGATAACTGGGCGAGTGTTTTTGTAAACGCCTACGGGCACACTTTCATCTTCCAGGATGCGGGTGCTGCCATTGGATTTCACCAGCACCGGGGCGGGATTGTTGCGGGTCACCACCAGGGTTTGTGATTCCATATCCAGCGAGATGATATTGAGGGTGCTCTGCACTTTGCCGCTACGGTGGGTGTAGAGGTAGTCGGCAGCCGCCCGCGCCGCGGCGCCATCGCGCACACCCTCGGCGAGCAGCGAAATCACTTTGCGCACCACCATGTTGGAGATGCGCTTGGCGCTCTTGCCGGAGCGCTGGCCGTCGGCCAGCACCACCGAGATACCGCCGCCGGGACGCTCCACGACTTCGAGCGTGTCCCCGCTTTCGGAGCTGGCGTACTTATTGATTTTGGCGACGCCGAGTTGGGCTTCCATAGGCGGATTGTACAGGATTTTAGGCTGGTGACTTGATGGCGATGAGCAGCATTACTTCGCTGTGGCCAAGGTCAATGCGCTGCTCTTCGACCTGGAAGCCGGCCACGGCCACCTGCTGGCTGAAGCGCGGGTCCCAATCCGCGGCCTGACCGGTGACCCGGAATAGCCACGCTGCCAACCTGGAGAGCGGGTCGCGGCCTTTGAGCCAGGCGACCGGCAAGAGCAGCCACTGGCCGCTGGGGGCGAGTACACGGCGGGCGCCGGCCAGGGTGTCCGGGTGCAGGATGTACTCGGTGGGAAAGGTGGCTACCAACTGGTTGAAGCTGTCGTCCGCAAAAGGCAGCCGCCGCCCATCGGCGCGCACCAGCGGAGCCTGCGGATTTTTGCGGCGGGCTAAGCGGCCCATCTGGCGGCTGAAATCAAGGCCCACGGCCTTGATTTCAGTACTGCGCATAGCCACAAGTAGATGACCAGGCCCAAGACCTAATTCCAAGACCCGCGGACCAGGCAAGTGGGGCAGCACGCTGGCAATCCATTCGCGCCAATGGCCCAGTGAAACCAACCAGGCGACCAGGTCGTAGCTCCAGGCCAGCGGTTGGTAGAGCAGGTAAAAGAACAGCGCTAAGAATTGGCGCATCAGGCATCCAGCCAGCGGGCCACGGCAGCCAGCAGGCGCGGGTTGTCCTCGGTGATGCCCTCGTTTAAGCGCGCGGCATCCACAATCGGCAGCCATTGCCGGTACTCGGCACGGGCCTGCGGTTGGTTGGCGAAATATCGCCGCAGGTAGACGGCATTGGAGCGGCGGCGAAAGAGCGCAACGAATAGCTTGGCGAACAGACCCTCGGGCTGGCCGCCCAGGGTCAGCAAAACCGTGGCGCGGGCCACATCCGCCAGCGGGTTGCCGATGCTGCCGTCTACCCAATCAATCACTACCGGCCCATCATCGGCGAGGATGACGTTCTGGGGATGCAAATCGCCGTGGCAGAGGGCCGTGCCCTGGGGCAAGCTTTCCAGGCGCGCCAGGAGCGTTGTGCGCTGGTTAGCGCTTAATCCGGGTGCGGACTGCAGGCGGCGGCGCAGCTTGTCGTGCAGCTCGGGCATGCCCTTTGGCTGGCATTGGTGCATGGCCAGGTGCAGCTCGGCTAGCTGGCGCGCAAAGGCATCCGCCCGCCAGGGTTGAGCCAGCAGGGCCGCGAGCAGGTCAGACCCCTGAATGTGCTCCATCACCAGCCCTGCGCGCTCGCCTGTGTCTACCAGGTCGCCGACGGCTGGCGCTCGGAAGCCGCTGGCGTGCGCTGCGCGGGTCACCCGCGCTTCGTGCTCGGCCTCATCCTCCGGCATCCAGTCAAAGAAGAGCTTGAGCACCCAGCCCGGCTGCCAGTGGTAAATCTCAGCCGTGCGGCCCTCGGCCAGTTTGGGACCCAGTTGGGGCCGGCTCATCTCAGGCGGGGTGAGTCAGAATGTTGATGTGGGCGGGATGGATGCGATAGTCCAACTCGGTGGCATCCAGACTGAATAGCTCGCCGTCGGCATGGGCTGGCGAACCGGGCGACACGCTGACCTTGAGCCAGGTGCAATGTACTTCATGCACCGCGGGGTGCTCCACGTAATTGCCCTCGCCGGGCTTCATCGTCTGCGGCAGTACGCGCAGGATTTTGCCGCGCGAGGGCAGGTAGCCGTAGACAAAGGTGAGCTTGCCATCGAAAACATTGGCATGTGGCACGGTGTAGAAAATGCCCCCGGTGAGCGGTGAGTTGCCGATGGACACCAGCGTCACTGGACCTTCAAATTCACCGTCGTCCCAGGCCAGCTTAATCGTCCATTGGGGATTATGAGTAATCGCGGTCAGCGTGGCCAGCAGATAGCGGAAAATGCCACGCACCTTAGTCATGCGCGCCTGGATGCTTGTCACATAAGGTTCGAGACCAATGCCGGCATTGTTCACAAAATAGCGCTCATTCACCTGGCAGAGGTCCATCGGGCGCCTGCGGTCGGCGGCAATCAGGCGCGCGGCGCCCTCCAAATCGGTGGGCATGCCCAGGTTGTTGACCAGGTCGTTGGCGGTGCCTAGCGGCATCACGCCCAGCGGAGGCGGAGTACCCTTCCCGGCGGCCCGCATCATGCCGTTGACCACCTCGCTGATGGTGCCGTCGCCACCGGCGGCAACAATGGGGCTGAAGCCAGCCTGCACCGCTTGCGCCGCCAATTCAACACCGTGCTCAGGTCCCTCCGAGCGGACGACTTCGAAACTGACGCCAGCGGCGCGCAGGGCGGCTTCCATCTCGGGTTGGCGTTTGCCGGCGTCCCAGCGGGCCGAATAGGGGTTGAGTATGACTTTGGCGGTCATAGCAACCTCGGCAGGAAATAGGCGGCCAGCGAGAGAAAAATCAGGAAGCCCAGGCTATCGGTAAAGGCGGTCACAATCACAGAAGAGGCCAGGGCCGGGTCCATACCAATGCGGCCCAGACCCAGCGGAATCAGCGCCCCCGCGACGCCAGCCACCACCAGGTTGGCCAGCAGGGCCAGGCCGATGACCAGGCCCAAATAGATGTTGCCGCGCCACAGGTAGACGCCCACGGCTACCACGGTGCCCACGGCGAGGCCTTGCAGTAGGCCGACAGTAATCTCGCGGCCCAGCACTTTGCGGATGCGGCTGGGCGAAGTTTTGCCCAGCGCCAGCGAGCGCACAGTCAGGGCCACCGTTTGGCTGCTGGCGTTGCCGCCCAGGCCGGCCACCACCGATTGGAATACGGCCAGCACGGCTAACTGGGCAATCATGCCTTCGAAGTTGCTGATGACCCAGGCGGCCACCAGCGCGGTGAGCGTGTTGACGAAGAGCCATGGCAGGCGCCCACGCAGGTGCTGGCTGACCGGGCTATCCGGCTCGAGTTCGTTGCTGCTCATCGAAGCCAGCAAGTAAATGTCCTCAGTGGCCTCTTCGGAGATGACGTCGAGGATGTCGTCGTGGGTGATGACGCCCAGCATGTGGCGCTGCTGGTCGACAACCGGAATGGCGGAAATTTCGTGGCGCGACATCTGGCGGGCGACCTCTTCCTGGTCGACACCGGCTTCCACGTAGACCACGTCCGGGTCCATGATGTCTTCCACCATCGTATCGGGGGTGGATACCACTAATTCACGCAAACCCAGCACGCCGACCAGGCGCTTCTCGCGGTCCAGGACGAAAATGTAATAGGGGACTTCGTGGTCGGGGTTGACTTCGCGCAGGAATTCCAGCGCCTGCTTCACGCGCGTGTGGCGGCGCATGGCGATGTATTCGGTGGTCATACGGCCACCGGCGGTCTCGTCTGGATAGCCTAACAGGGGGAGGACGTCTTCAGGGTCCTCCATTTCGTCCAACGCTTGCGAGGCCTGCTCGGGGGAGAGGTCGCCCAGCAGGTCGGCCGCCTCGTCTGGCTGCATTTCCTCCAGAATGTCGGCCAGCAGCTCAATCGGCAAATCTTCGGCCGCGTCCAGGGTGTCGCTATCGGTGAGGCGGTCGAAGAGGTCGGCAGTGGCTTCCACGCCCAGTTGCGCTATTAGGCTGCGGCGTTCATCGTCTTCCAGGTGGTTAAAAATTTCGACCTGGTCGCCAAGCGCCAGGTCGTTGAAAATTTCAAGGGCCTGGTCCAGCTTTGGTTCTTGGAGCGCACTTTGTAAGCGCTCGAGTGCTAGCTGTAGTTCAGGCACTTGGTCCATGATGTGGTTACCTTTCGGTTCAGGCGCCCAACACCTGTACTTCGACCCCTTGCAGGCGCAGCCAATCGGTGGCCGCTTCGATGTTGCCCGCATTGCCGACCAGCTGCACTTCCAGCCAGCCCTCTTCGGGATTGACCTCGGCGCGCAAGATATTGATGGTCAGTTCACCGAAGTTTCGCACCAATTGGTTCACAATCGGCACGTTGACCACCGAGGGAGGATAGATGAGGCGTAACACTTGTTCAGTCACGGTCGGCTCCTGGACAGTAATTGACTCATTTTAACACTCTTCCCCCAACGCTTAAATTAGGGTTGTAGCGGCGCCGAATGCTCGGCCAATTGGCCGCAGCCGGCCTGGATATCTATTCCGCGGCGCACGCGCACGGTGCAGGAGATGCCGTTCTCCAGCAGGATGGCGCGGAAATCAGCCACCCGTTCGCGGCTGGATTTATCGCCGGCAAAGCCCTGGGTGGGATTGAGCGGGATGAGATTCACATGGCAATTCATGCCAGCTAACAAAGCGACCAGCTTATGAGCTTGCTCAGGGGTATCGTTGGTGCCTTGAATCAGCGCCCATTCGAAGGTAATCCGTCGGCCGCTCTGCCTGGTGTATTCACGGCAAGCTTGAATCAAATCAGCAATCGGGTAGCGGGCGTTGACTGGCAGCATTGAGGCGCGTAAATCATCCTCGGCGGCGTGCAGGGACACTGCCAGCCCTTCTTTGCGTTGCTCGGCGGTGAAGCGCTGGATAGCTGGGATGAGCCCCACGGTTGAGACGGTGAAGCGGCGCGCACCCAGGTTGAAGCCCTCGGCGTGGCCCAGGCGGTCGAGGGCCGCCATGCTGGCTTCGTAATTGTGGAAGGGCTCGCCCATGCCCATCAGCACCACATTGGTGACCGCTTGGCCCTCCGTGGCCAGCAGGCGCGCAAAGACCAGCACCTGCTCGACGATTTCGCCACTGCTCAGGTTGCGGCGGAAACCCATTTGGCCGGTGGCGCAGAAGGTGCATCCCATTGCGCAGCCGGCCTGGGTGCTGATGCACAGGGTGCGGCGTTCGTCGTAGCGCATCAATACCGTTTCAATGGCCTGGTCGTCGTGCAGCAAGTGCAAGCGCTTTTCGGTTTGACCGTCGCTGGAATAGAGTCGCTTGGAAAGGCGCAGGCTGACGAAAGAGAAATGCTCGTCCAAGCGCGCTCGGAGATCTTTGGGCAGGGTGCTGAAATCCTCCGCGCTGGCCCAGAGCTGCTGATAGAGGTCGTCCCAGATTTGGTCGGCGCGATAGCTGGGCTGGCCCCAATCGGCCATCAAGGCCTGAAACTGGGCCAAGTCCCAATCGTAAATCAGGGGCCTATCGGTCGTCACAGTTTGCTTACCAGGGTTGTCAGGTCGGCTTCGATGTGATCAGGTGCCGGCTGCCAGGCGCGCGCCGCGGCTTCGCTGGTGACGCCGGAGAGTAGCAGGGCGGTACGGCAGCCCACCGCTTGGCCAGCGGCGATGTCGGTCTCCACGCGGTCGCCAACCATCAGGGTTTGCTCGGGCGCGAGACCCAGGTCCTGCATGGCATCCTGCAGCATTGCGCCTTGCGGCTTGCCGATGATGGTGGCTTGGGTGTCGGTGGCGGCTTCAATGGCGGCGATGATTGCTCCGGCGCCGGGCACCAGCCCCTCCGGCGTGGGTAGGGTGCGGTCGGGGTTCGTGCCTATCAGGGGCGCTCCGGCGCGCACCAGCAGGGTGGCGGTGCGCAGCTTGGCGTAGGTCACCTCGTTATCCAGGCCGACCATTACCGCCAGCGGCTTCTGGTCGCTAATCCGGAAACCGGCGGTTTCCAAGGCTTCTTGCAAGCCGACTTCACCAATCATATAGACCGGGCCACCTTGGGGATACTGTTCGCTCAGGTAACGGGCCGTGGCTTTGGCCGAGGTATAGATTTGTTCGGGGCGGGCGTCGATGCTCATGCTGCCCAACTTGTCTACGAACTGGTCCACTGTGCGGGTGGCATTGTTGGTGGCATAGGCGACCTGGAGACCCTTAACGGCGATAGCTTGCAGGATCGCCGGCAGGTCGCCGATCGGCTGATCGGCGCGCCATAGTACGCCATCCATATCCAGGATCAGGGCTTTGACGTCAGTCACAGGGCGATTATAGCGGTCTCGTGCTCGCCGCGGCTGTCGGCCATGCAGGGAATCAAAAAGCCGGGCGGACCCGGCTTTTCGTTTGGTAGAGGGAGCTTACTTCTTTTTCCCGTTCTTGCCATTCAGCTGCTTGGCTTCCGGAATATCCAGCACCTCGTCGACAAGGCCGTAAGCCACGGCTTCTTCGGCGGTGAGGTAGGTATCACGATCGGTGTCCTTCTCGATCGATTCGATGTCCTTGCCCGTGCGGGCGGAGAGAATCTCGTTGATGCGCTGCTTCTGGCGCAGGATCTCCTTGGCCTGGATTTCGATATCCGAGGCCTGTCCGCCGCCGCCGCTTTGCCACGGCTGGTGCATGTGCACGGTGGCATTGGGCAGGGCGTAGCGATGGCCGATCGAGCCGGCCGCCAGCAATACTGTGCCGTAGGAGGCGGTGAATCCGACTGCCACGGTGCTGACTTGGTTGGGGATCATTTGCATCGTGTCGTAGATGCCCATGCCGGCGTAAATCGAACCGCCCGGTGAGCTGATGTACATCTGGATCGGCGAATCAGGATCCTCGTTGCTGAGGTAGATCAACTGGGCCACCACCAGGCTGGCCACCTGATCGTCGATCGGGTAGCTGACCAGAATGATGCGGTTCTTGAGCAGCAGTGAGTAAATATCAAAGGCGCGTTCGCCCCGGGCGGTGTTCTCCACCACCATAGGCACCACGGCTTGCGGGTTAATCATCGTTTGTCCTTTCGTTTGCTTGTCCATTGCTATTCCTGTTCCTTGTCCGTCCTGGATGATTGCTTCTTGGACGCTTTGGCCTTGGGTTTGCTTTCGCTGGTTTCTCCATTAGCTTCTTCAGCCTTTTTGGCTTCCTTCACCGCTTTGGCCTCGGCTTCCTTGGCCAACGTCTCCGCTTCGCCGCTCGCGATCGAACGCAGGCGCTCGAGTGTGCGCCGTACGATTTCCTGGCTCATGGTTCGGTTGATCAGGCCTTGCAGGTTCTCACCGCTCAGCAGGCGTTGGGCATCCTGCTCGGAGAGCATTTGCTGGACTTCCTGAATGCGTTCCTGGACCAGCAGTTCTAACTCAACATTCTTGAGTTGGATCTCCTCGACTTCGGCCACCTGCATCAGCAGCAACGAGCGCTTGAGACGCTCCTCGACGTTGGGGCGCACTTCTTCGCGCAGGGCGGCCATATCCATATCGCGGCTCTTTAAATAACTATCGATATCCATGCCCTGGCGCGCCAGTTGCGGGCCGAGGTCTTCGATGTAATGGTCAATTTCGTGATTGAGCATTTGGGGCGCAAACTTGATATCTGCGCCCTCCAACAGCTTGTCCACGATTGCGTTTTCATATTCGTCCTGCTGCTCAGCGGCAAAATTTTCTTCCAGCGAGCTTTTGATTTCTTCGAGCAGGGCATCTACGGTTTCGAATTCGCCGACGGATTGGGCAAACTCGTCGGTGAGTTCCGGCAGCACGCGGTCCTTAATCTCTTCGACTTGCACCTTGAAGGTGGCTGAAACGCCTTGCAACTCCTCGAATTCGGAGTCTTTCGCATATTTGTGCTTAAAGGTTTTTTCGTCGCCAGCTTTGAGGTCGATCAGTTTGCGCGAGAAGCCGGGGAAAGGCCATTCATTGGCCTCACTATCGCTATCGGCTTTCTCGATCACAATCGGATAGCTGCGCTCCGGCAGGATCGTCGTGTGGCCGTGTTCATCAGCCTCATCGCGTTCCCCACTGACCATGGCGGTGACCATGTCGCCTTCCTGGGCGGCGCGTTCCACCGGCTCAAGCACGGCTTGTTGGCCGCGCAGATTGTCCACTACCTTATCGATATCGGCCTGGGTGACCTTCTTGGCTTTGGCGTTGACGCGCACCTTTTGATAATCACCCAAGGTCACCACCGGCGACAGGGGCACGCGGAATTCGAAGACCCGCGGTTCAACCTCTTCATTGACCTTTTCCAGCGTGCCCGGCCCCCAGGGTTTGATGCCAGTTTCCTCAATCACTTGCGGATAGACGTCGTCCAGCACAATGTCGAGGGCTTCGTCTTCGATGGCTTCGGGGCCGACCTGCTTCTCAATCACGTTGTAGGGCGCTTTACCGGGCCGGAAGCCGGGCACCTTGATGCGCTGGGCGATCTTGCGCGCAGCGCGGCGGCGAGCATCCTGTAGGCGGTCGCTGTCGACCTCAACGGTCAGATGGATTTGGTGGTCTTCGAGGGGTTTTTGATCAATTTTCAAGTGGGACTGTCCTTATGGTCGTTCGCCAGGCGTACGTTAAAAAGAGCGGAACCCGAGGATTATATCAGCGGGTTCCAAGCGGCGTGTATCAGAACAACGTAAACATTCAGAGTGAGGAAGGAGGGACTCGAACCCTCACGCCTTGCGGCACGTGATCCTAAGTCACGCCTGTCTGCCAATTCCAGCACTTCCCCGTACCGTCCGCTTCGCGGACGGTTTAGAGTTTGGCAGAGCCAAACTCTACGCTTCAGAATAGACGTGAATTATAGATTGCGCTTGTGGGTGCCGTCAATGGCGTATAATCCGCCCCGTTTGGCAACCACAGACCAGGAGTGGCATGAGCCGTGTAATCAATCTCGATGGGGTAGGCAAGGAACGCTATCGCCTGATGAAGGCGCTGGCAATCTCCTTGCGCGAATTGGTCCAACACAACCGGAGCGACTCGCATGCCCGCGATTTGGCGGCCTTCATGGTCTTTGTGTTGGAGGGCATCGCCGCGACGATTGAACGCACCGTGGCGCCTTGGGAGAAACGGGATTACTGGCTCAAGGCGGATAAGTTCCGCATGGAATGGGCCTGGGCCGGCAAGCTGGCGGCCGAATTGCGCAGCGCCGTCCTGGACGAAGACTGGCCTGAGATCGGCGCGGCACTGGCCCAACTGGGGCCGCATACACAGAGTGTCAAGCTGGGCAAAACCCATCGCCTGGGCACTCCCTGGGAGGGCGCCTGGGAGAAGCTGCTGGCTGATGATCGCCAGGGGGCTTGACAAGTCAGTGTAGTATAGTGACAGAACGATGAGTAAACGAGTGCTGGTTGTCGAAGATGATGCTGCGATCCAGGATGCGCTGGAATATAACCTGGCGCGCGAAGGGTACGCGGTTGAATCGGTGGGCGATGGGGTCGCCGCGCTGGCTGCGATTCGTAAGAAAGAACCGGACCTGGTGGTGTTGGATCTGATGCTGCCGGAGATGGATGGCTTTGATGTCACCCGCACCCTGCGCCAGGAAAGCAACGTGCCGATCCTGATGCTCACCGCCCGTGACGATGAAATCGATCGTGTGTTGGGCCTGGAACTCGGCGCCGATGACTACCTGACGAAACCGTTCTCGATGCGCGAATTATTGGCGCGGGTAAAGGCCATGCTGCGCCGCGTGCGCATGGGCGCCGAGGACAACCAGGCCAAAGGCCGCTCTGGCAGTGAGTTGCTCACATCCGGGAATTTGGAAATCGACCAGATCCGCCACGAAGTCCGTATGGATGGCGAAGTGCTGGAACTCAAGCCCAAGGAATATGATTTGCTGGCCTTCCTGGTCCAGCACCCCGGCCAGGTGCTCTCTCGCGATCAATTGCTGGAAGAAGTGTGGGGCTGGGAATTTACCGGTGGCAGCCGCACTGTGGATGTGCATGTGCGCTGGCTGCGTTCCAAGATCGAGCCGGATGCGGATGACCCGGTGCGGATCGTTACCGTGCGCGGTGTGGGTTATCGCTTTGAAGGCTAAGCATGCCGTCTGACCGCTGGCAAATTTTCCTGCGACTATTGATCCCCATGGAGGCCATTTTGCTTGGCCTCTATTTGTATCTGGGCAACGCAGGTATCCCGGTCCATGAACAGGACAACACTTTCTGGGTGGCGGCGATTTCCATCTTTCTGATCAGCGCCTGGCGGGTTTCTGGCGGACACGCCCCAGGCGATGCGCCTGGCGCCCAACGCGCCCGCGCGGTGCTGAACGCGCTGGGCGAAGAGCGCGGCAACCTGGTGCCCGATCTGGCGCGCGCCTTGGAACGCCTGGTGGGCGAAGCCCAGGAGGATGCCGGAGTGCGCGCCGCGATCCTGGAGCACAGCCCGGTGGGCCTGGTACTGGTTGACCCCAATGGCGAGATCCTGTTGCGTAACGGTGTGCTGGCGGATATGTTCGCCCTCAGCAGCAGCGAGATGCAGGCGCCCTCATTGTCGCAATTACTGCGCCACTACCAATTTGTGGAGCTGTGGCGCACGGCCCGTGATGAAGAGGCGCGCCAAATGCTGACCGAGGAAGTACCGCAAAGCCGCAGCATCCTGCGCGCCACGGCGATCCCTTTGCAGGGCGAACTGGCTGGGCATTGTCTTCTGCTCTTTGAAGACGTCAGCGAGCTACGCCGCCTGGAAACAGTACGCCGTGATTTTGTCAGCAACGTGTCGCATGAATTGCGGACGCCGCTGACCTCGCTCAAGGCGTTGACCGAAAGCCTGCGCGCTGGCGCCCTGGATGAACCTGATACGGCTAAGCGCTTCCTGGCGCACATTGAAACCGAAGTGGATGCCCTGTCCGAGTTGGTGGCCGAGTTACTCGAATTGGCGCGGATAGAATCACACCGCGCGCCCTTGCAGCTGGCGGCCGCAGACCCCTGCACGATTATCGGCAAAGCGGTGGAGCGCCTCAGCCTGCAGGCGGAACGCGCCGGCCTCCAGATCGGGATTGAGTGCCCGGGGGATTTGCCGGCGATCAATGCCGACGCGACCCGTTTGGAGCAGGTGCTGGTCAACCTGATCCACAACGCCGTCAAATTCACGCCCAGCGGCGGGCGGGTCACGGTCAGCGCTGAAAGTCAAAGCGATGAGGTCGTCTTCCTGGTGGAAGACAGTGGGGTGGGCATGGACCCGGATGTGCTGCCGCGCATCTTTGAGCGTTTCTACAAAACTGACCCGGCGCGCAATAAAGGCGGCACCGGCTTGGGGCTTGCGATCTCCAAACATTTGGTCGAAAGCCATGGCGGCCGCATCTGGGCGGAGAGCCAATTGGGCCAGGGCGCCAGTTTTTATTTCACGATTCCGACCCTTTAAACCCGGAATCCCCTTAATCGTTTGTTTACAGCCGTTTAATCGCGTTTTGGGAGCGGCTTAAAGCCGCGCTGATAGCATGTGCGTATGCAGATTCCTGCACACTCTATTTTCCCCCTAAGGAGGAACCCCTCTATGCAACGCAAACTATATGCTTTGCTGGCGCTGCTCATCGTGATGAGCATGGTGCTAGCGGCATGTGGCGGCAGCACCGCGACGGATGCCCCGGCTGATACCGGCACCGACAGCGGTGATACGTCCACCGATAGTGGTGATACCGGCGACGATGCCATGGACGACCCCATGGCAATGTACGATCCGGCCACCGTCACTGGTGACGTGGTGACCGCTGGCAGCTCCACTGTCTTCCCGCTTTCCGAGCGTATGGCTGAACTGTTCCGCCAGGCCGGTTACGCTGGCAACATCACAGTTGACAGCATCGGCTCCGGCGCCGGTTACGAGCGCTTCTGTGTGGAAGGCGAATCGGATATTGCCAACACCAGCCGCCCGATCCGCGACACCGAAGTGGAGAGCTGCCAGAGCATCGGCCGCAATCCGATCGAGTTCCGCGTGGGCACTGATGCCCTGGCGGTTGTGGTCAGCTCCGAAAATGACTTCGTCACCGACGTCAGCATGGAAGAACTGGCCCTGATCTTCGGCGAAGCCGAGACCTGGTCTGATGTCCGCAGCGAGTGGCCGGATGAGCCGATCCAACGCTTCATCCCCGGCACCGACAGCGGCACCTTCGACTATTTCGTCGAAGAGGTCTTCGATGAAAATGAAGAGCCGATCCTGGCTGCGTCGAACACCCAGCTTTCCGAGGACGACAACGTCCTGGTGCAGGGCATCCTGGGCAGCCCCTATGCTATCGGTTTCTATGGCTACGCTTACTATGCCGAGAACGAAGGCGCTCTGAACATCCTCAGCATCGAAGGTGTGGAACCCATCCGTGAGAACGTGGACAACAACAGCTATCCACTGGCCCGCCCCCTGTTCATTTACTCGGATGCCACCATCCTGGTTGAGAAGCCGCAGGTTGCTTCCTTCATCTGGTTCTACCTCACCAATGTGAACGACGAGGTAGTGGATGTCGGGTACTTCCCGGCCTCCGATGCTGACTTGCTGGCTGCACGCAACGCCTTCCTGGCTGCCGTCGGCCGCTAAACGAACACTCACTACTAGGATCATTTGGGGCGGCTGGAGCAATCCAGCCGCCCCAAATTTTTTGGTGGCCTTAACAGAACGATAAAAATGCCCAATAGGCCCAAGGTTTATAATTAGCCCGTCGTGAGCACTTTTTCCCCCAAGCAGGAGCCGAACCCCAGATGACCGATTTATCGCAGAGCCAGACTGCCCAGGGAGCAGCCGCGTCGGAGCAGCCCACGGCCGCCGGCTCGCTGCGGCGCAAACGGCGCATCGGTGAAGTCATAATCCAGAGCTTCCTCTTTCTTTGCGGCTTCCTGTCGATCTTCATTACCATGGGCATCGTCTACGAGTTGGGCAAAGAATCCCTGCTGTTTTTCGGCAGCCGCCAATGGGAAAACAGCAACAAGCCGATTACACAGCGCATCGAAGTGGACACCACCCAATTTGCGGTGTCAACCAGCGGCTTTACGCTGGACATAGAAGACTTGATTCGCGTGGACGAGGAGTTGATGCTGATCACCGGTCTGGATGAAACACTGGTCACTGTGGAACGCGGTTTTGACGGCAGCGAAGCCGTGGCCCACAATGCCGGCGCGGTAATTGAGATCGCCACCGAAGCCACGCTGCGCGAATTCTTTACCACCACCCAGTGGAACCCGCAGATCGGCCAATTTGGTATCTGGGCCCTGGCAACATCAACGCTATTGACCTCCGCGATTGCGGTGGTGGTAGCCTTGCCACTGGGCCTGGCGACGGCAGTTTACCTGAGTGAATACGCCTCCCAAAAGGCGCGCAACACCCTCAAGCCGATTTTGGAAATCCTGGCTGGCGTACCGACCGTGGTCTACGGATACTTTGCCTTGACCTTTATGACCCCGTTGCTGCGAAGTATTTTTGGCAAAGATGTCGTGGCTATTTACAACACTGCCTCGGCAGGCATCGTGATCGGGATCCTGATCCTGCCCCTGGTGAGCTCAATGAGTGAGGATGCCCTGAGCGCTGTGCCGCGCTCTTTGCGGGAAGCGGCTTACGGCTTGGGGGCCACCCGTTTGGAGACGGCGGTCAAGGTGGTGGTGCCGGCGGCATTCTCCGGGATCGTCGCCGCGTTTATTGTGGCCGTTTCCCGCGCCATTGGTGAGACGATGATCGTAGCCATCGCGGCTGGTGCAGGACCAGCCTTCACATTCAACCCCTTCCAGTCAGCCGAGACAATGACGGGCCACATTGTGCGCATTAGTGGTGGCGATCTCAGCTACGATTCGCTGGATTACAATAGCATTTTTGCGATTGGCCTGATGTTGTTCTTTATGACCTTGGCGCTCAACATTTTCAGCCAACGTATCGTGCGCCGCTTCCGCGAGGTGTACGAATGAGCACGGCCACCCAACATACCAGCCGCGAGCAGTTCAGCAGCAACCTGGAGCGTCGCCATCGGGTGGGGCGGATTTGGTTTCTACTGTTCCAGGCTTCGATGGTGGTTGGCATCGTCGCGCTGACTGTGTTGCTGCTGAACATCGCCAACAGTTCATTTGGCTATGTCGCCTTCCACTATGGCAATCCCCCTGAAGAATTTGTGGGCGAGGGCGTCGACATTGAAGCGGCGCCCAAAGAGGACCTGATCGCGATCCTGCAGGACAATATCAGCCCCGGCTTGTTTGCCCGCTTTGAGAGCGAACGTTCCTTCAGCAGCCGCTCGCAGGCCAATGTGTACGACTTGGTACTGGATTATGTGCTGGTGCCCGAAATCGATGCGCAATGGTCGCTGCTGCAATCGCTGAACCAACGGGACGAGATCCAGGCCCAGGTCGGCGCAGAATTCCCCGACTCAATTGTGGAATTCCAAAGCTGGGTTGATTATGACTTTATTCGTTCGCCGCAATCCAGCTTTGTGGAGATCGCTGGGGTGCGCACGGCAATTTTTGGCTCCTTGTGGACGATCGGTATTGCTATTTTGTTTGCTTTCCCGATTGGTGTCGGGGCCGCGATCTACCTGGAAGAGTACGCCGGTGATAGTTTGATTAATCGCGTTATCCGCACGAACATCAATAACCTGGCCGGAGTGCCCTCAATCATTTATGGCATTTTGGGCCTGGCGATCTTTGTGCGTGCGCTGGAGCCCTTCACCAGTGGTTCAGTCTTTGGCATCGGCGACCCAACGACATCCAATGGGCGCACGATCCTCTCGGCAGGACTGACCCTGGGATTGCTGGTACTGCCCCTGATCATTATCAATGCCCAGGAGGCGATTCGCGCGGTGCCCAGCTCCCTGCGTCAGGCCAGTTACGGCATCGGCGCTACTCGCTGGCAGACCACCTGGAACCATGTGCTGCCGGTGGCCATGCCCGGCATTATGACTGGCACGATCCTGGCCATCTCGCGCGCCATTGGCGAGACAGCCCCGTTGGTCGTGATCGGCGCCTCAACCTTTATTCAGGTTGACCCCGATGGGCCTTTTTCCAAATTTACCACTTTGCCGATTCAGATCTTCCAATGGACGGCCAGGCCGCAGAATGTGTTCCGTAACCTGGCGGCCGCGGCCAGCCTGACCCTTTTGGGCTTGCTGCTTAGCCTGAATGCATCGGCAATCCTCATGAGAAATCGTTTCCGCAGGAGACTTTAATGACTTCATCGCCAGCATCGTCCAACGGCAGCTACGCCATTCAGGCGACTGACTTATCGATTTACTACAGCGACTTTCAGGCCGTTCGGGAGGTTAACTTACAAATCGAACCGCGCCGGATCACGGCCATTATCGGCCCCAACGGCGC
>OMJR01000092.1 GCA_900299355.1 Anaerolineaceae bacterium | reverse complement strand
CAAGGCCCCATCCCCGGCAGCGTTTCTCCCAGCTGCTTCACAGCACCAGGCTGTTGGTGTAACATAAAGACTGGACCAATTATTGGGGGCAGGTCACGTCTGGTAACAGGATATCCAGAACGATAAGATCAGGCGGATCACTTTGAATCATCGCCAAGCCTCGCTCGCCGTTTTCGGCAAGCAATACTTCGTGCCCGTAACGATGCAGAATCTTTTCGACGAGCTCTGCGCTGTCGGGCATGTCTTCGATGACCAGGATTTTCGGCATATAGACCCCGTTTTAACAAAAATCATAATCGTGAAGGAATACACCAGGCCAAACAGTTCTGTTAGCCTGAGCCATCTTTAATCTGAGGCGGCGAGGCGGATCAAGAGATACTCGTGGATGATTTCGGTGTGACCGAGCGGAATCCCCAGCAGGTCAGCACACACGCTGCCCACTTCGCTGGCTGGAACGCCCAAGCTACGGGCGAACGGTTGCTGCTCGTCCAGGATCAGGATCTGAGCCCCAGAGCGTAGAAGTCGGGGGAGTTGGGTGAGGGTGTGGCGAGGTTGCGGGAGGTGCTGCAGGACACCCATGCAGAAGAGTACATCAAATTGATGGGGCCGAAGGGGCGGCGACTGCAAGTCGGCGCAAAGGAGCCGACCTTGCGCGACGCTATCGGGGCGTGCGCGGCGGAGCATATACAACGCGAAATCGAGGCCGACATAGTGAATGTGCTTGGGCAGGTAGCGACGGACGGCCGCAGTACCGCAACCGAGGTCCAGTAAGTGCGCGCCGGGCGGAAACTCCAGATTGGCAATCAGGTGGCGGCGAATGTGTAATTCGTGGCTGATGCCGATGCGGGCGCCCAGCGCCAGGGTGGCTTCATAGGCGAAGGCTAACTGGTTGTATAGGAAGCGGATCAGCCGGGGGGATGGCACCGTTGGTGGGGGCAGGAAAGGGTCAGGCGGCGGCTAGCTTGCTGCGCTTAATTTCGATGGCCTTCTCATAGATATCTACGAGTTTGGCCGCCTGGGAGACGATATCCATTTCGGCGGCGCGATTGACCGAGGCTTCGCGGAAATGGGCCAGCGTGTCTTTTTCGCCGACCATACGATTGATCGCGGCAGCCAGGGCGCTGGCGTCCAAATCGGTGAGCTAGCCATCACGCTCATGGACCACGACATCGCGGGTGCCAACTGCATCGACGGCGACTACCGGCAAGCCAGCGGCCATCGCCTCGAGGGTGACCAGGCCCTGGGTCTCCGTATTGGAAGCGAAGGCGAATAGGTCCGCCGCTTTGAGGTAGGCGGGCACATCCTCAAAGGCCACTTTGCCCTTGAAATCGACCTTCTCGGCTATGCCCAGCTTTTTAGCCTGCTGCTCCAGTTTGCGCCGGTCGGGGCCATCACCCAGCAGCACCAGGCGGGTGTGAGCGTGTGTCTGGTTGACTTGGGCAAAGGCCTCCAGCAGCATGCCCCAGTTCTTTTCGGACGCCAGGCGGCCAACCGATATAACTGTGAATTGATCGTCCCAGCCTTCCTGTTCGCGAATAGGGCCGCCATCGGCAGCCTGATAGGGTTTCAGGTCAATGCCGGTGGGTAGCACGGTAATCGGGGCATCAATTTTGTAATTTTCAACCAGCACCTGATGCATGCTCTCGGAGGGCACGATAATCGAGTCGCATTTTTCAATGTAATCCTGGATCCACAAATCAATGGCGCCCTTGATGAAATCCTGGACGACTTCCTGAGGAATAGGCAGATAGTGGCTGTATTCGCGGTAGCGAGTGTGGAAGGTGAAAACCAGAGGTAGGTTTAGCTCTTCGGCTTTGCCAGCGGCGATTTGGCCGAGAAGCACCGGGTGATGGGCATGGATCACATCCATCTTGAGTGCGGGCATGAGCCGATCCATAAAGGGTGAGATGGGAATGGTGGCCGGAAATTCGTTGGGCAGGCCGATGTTCAGGGACAGATAGCGAAATACAAAGGGTTCCGTATCTACATAGTCGCCTGCATCCTGGGTGAAGACAAAGACGTTATGGCCGAGCTTGCTGAGCGCCTCGCGGTAGCTGGCTACTGAGCGGACAACGCCACTAATCGTCGGATGATAGGTATTTGTAAAATGGGCAATATGCATATTTTGAGGATAATCACTTCTCTTGTAGATTATACGCGTTGGGTGTCGCGTTTGTTGTGTGGCAAGAACAACTGCATGCCTAGTTGACACGCCATTCGCGACCATGCTAGAATCAATTTCAAGCTAGTAGTTGTTCTCTAAGCAGGTAGAGTACGCTCGAACTGATCAGGAACCTCTAGCACAAGCAAGCAGGACGAAAGGAGGTTCCGGATCATGGCAGAACGCGTGACCGGCACGGTGAAGTGGTTCAATGCCACCAAGGGCTTTGGCTTCATCCAGCAGGATGAAGGTGAAGACGTCTTCGTGCACTACAGCGCCATCGTTGGAGAAGGGTACCGCTCGCTGGAAGAAGGACAACGGGTTGAATTCGTTATTGTTCAGGGCGATAAGGGTCCCCAAGCCCAAGATGTAATGACGGTGATGTAGTCTTTCACTCGAAACAAAAAAAGCGGCGCTCAGATGAGCGCCGCTTTTCAGTTAAATCAACATTTATTCCAATAACTCCCCGGTCCCGGGGCGGAAAAAGCCACTCTTGACCATCTTGACCCAGGCGGTGACGCAAGCAGGGTCAAAGTGAGTACCGCTGTGCTCCTCCAGGAAGGCGAGGGCTTCATCCTGACTCCAGGCGTTGCGGTAGGCGCGGGCGGAGGTGAGCGCATCGTATACGTCGGCGACGCTGAGGATGCGCACCAGCAGCGGAATCTGGTCGGCGGCCAACTGGTCGGGGTAACCGGCGCCATCCATGCGCTCGTGATGGGAGCGGACAATATCTAATTCTTCGGGCAGCAGGCCGAGGCGGGAGCACATCTCGTAACCGAGCGCGGGATGGCGTTCGATTATTTTGCGCTCTTCCTCGCTGAGCGGCCCCGGTTTGTTGAGCACCTCGTCGGGGATTTGCAACTTGCCAACATCGTGCAGGATGCCGCCTTCGGCCAGGGCGCGCAAATCCTCGGGGGGCAAATCGAGTTGGCGGCCCAGACTAACCGCGCTGAGGGCCACGCGATAGGAATGGCCGGCGGTGTAGCGGTCGCGGGCTTCGGTGGCGCTGACTAAATTGCGCACACTGGGCGAAAGGCCAGCGGCCAGCCGGTCGCGCGGGTCGGTGGCGAGGAGACCGCGGACAGACAGCACCAGGGAGTTCTGGCGCGAGTATTGGCTGACCAAGCCGATGATGGTGACTATCAGGGCCAGCAGCAAAAGGATGTGATAAATCCACCAGCTCAGGTAAAAGGTGACGCCGGTGGTGATAATGACCTGGGAAACGCCAATCCAACCGGCGGCGAGGGTCATGGCCAATTGGAAGGGAAAACGGGAATAGCGGTAGGACTGGTGGTAGCGGTAGGCGGCGGTGGCAGCCATGAGGATGGTGAGCAGGGCAACGAAGGTGCGCAACGGGGCTTGGTCCACGGGGACCCAGTCGACCACGCTGGGGTTGCTGAGGGCGTAAGCGCCGGCCAGCAAGACCAGCGGGGTGTAGAGCCAGACCAGATAGCGGGCGCGGTGCGACAACCACGAACTGAGCGGATGTTCGGTGGGCAAGGTGGAGAGCATCAGCCAGAAGGCCATGGTGAGCACGCTGAGCTGGGAAGCAACGCCGACCAGGTGGGTGGGGCCGAGGATAAAGCCGGGGGTGGCTAAGCCGTGGACGCTAAAGAGACCGGCGAGGGAGATGAAAGCGAGCGAGACATAAATAACTTGGAGATTACGGCGGCGAATGCCAATGAAACCGATGATGACAGACAGCACGATTGAAATCAGGGAAGTGGTTGAAACAAGCTGGAAATGGAACACGGGGGTGCCGCAAATGGGGTCCAACGGCGGCAGGGCGCGCAAAAATACATAGGCGGCAAGCGGCAGCAATATGCCCACCAGTGGGTTTTTAAGCGACAAAGTCTTCATTCAATGTCCAAGCGAGGCTAGTTTGATTATAAATAGAGGGCTAATAGCTTACATGTGAGGGACATTAGCAGCTAAGACCCAGAAAGTACTATCGTTTGGGCGGCGGGCAGGGATGCGACCAAATCGGCGGCGGTGAGTAGGATGGCAGTGCCGCGGACGCCGGAGCCGACAGAGAGTTCGGATTGGTTCAAAACGCTCTGCTCAATGAAGGTGGGAATGGCGGCGGGCAGGCCCCAGGGGGCGACGGCGCCGACGGGGTAGCCGGTTTGTTCAAGGACTTCTTCGGGGCTGGCGAGGGTGAGGCGCGATTGTCCGAAGTGGCTGCGCAGGGATTTCCAGGGGATTTGCTGGGGGCCGGCGACCAGGATAAGGGTGTATTGGCCTTCGGCCAGGCGGAAGAGAATGCTGCGGACGACTTGCTGGGGCTGCTGGCCGCGTTCGGCGGCGGCTTGCTCGAGCGATTTGACCGGGCCGCTGTGGGTGAAGAGCCGGTATGGAACGCCCAGTGTATCCAGGGCTTTGGCGGCGGGCGGTAGCTTAGTCATTAAGGAGTGGGGCGTGATGCAGGTGGGTGACCAAGGCGAGGGTGACCGCGCCATTCTGCTGGTGCTGGTCGAAGAGCTCCCTTAGTCGGGTAAAGAAAGGAGCGTGGTTGGCGTGGTCGGGCAGGGGCACATAGGATTGCGAGGAGGCCAGACCTTGCAGAGCGTCCCAATCATAGCTGAGCGGGTTGGGGAAGGTAGCGTAGATGGGGTTTTGAGGATGGAAGAATTCGAGGATGGAATCTTGCCGGAGGCGGTGTTTGGGGTCGGCTTTGTAATAGTCGACAGCCAAGTCGTCGAGCAGCTGCTCGTAGGCTTGGACAAAGGAGTCGCGCTCGTCGCGGCGGTTCCATACCAGGGCGGCCTGCCGGCCATGGCGCAGCACGCGCAAGGCCTCGCGGCGGAAGTCAGCGGGTTGGAACCAGTGAAATGCTTGGCCAGCGACCAACAGGCCAACGCTGGCAGCGTTCAGAGGCAGGTTTTCAGCGGCGCCATCCAGGCTGCGGAACTCGGGATAGGCAGAGAGGAAGGCATCACCGGCGGCGCGCATCGGGGCATTGGGTTCGATGCCGATAACGGGATGGCCGTTATCCAGGAAGAGTTTGGTGAGAAGGCCGGTGCCGGAGCCGACATCGGCGACCAGCGCGCCGGGGGCCAATGCGGCGGCCTGGCGCAGGTGGTCGTAGAGGGCCTGTGGATAGCTGGGGCGGTGGCGCGCGTACTGCTCGGCGCGGTCGCTGAAGCGGGTGAGCGGTTCAATCTTCATGGCAAGCTTAGTGTATTATACGGAGGAGGCAAAGAATTATGGCTGGTTTTAAACTGAGTGAATACATCCCTTTTTCGCCAGAGGCAGTCTTCGATTTTATGACCGCCCCGCAGCATGCCGGTGATATTCGCGCGGCGATTAAGCATGTGGAACTGGTGGAAGCGGGTGCGCAGGGGCGCGTGGGGCGTTATCAGGTGCTGCGCCAGCAAGGCGGGCAGGAAGTGCCCACCGAGGTGACGGTGCTGAATGGGCAAAGGCCCTACGAATACACGGTGGCGACGGAAAAAGATGAGTTGCGCCTGGTGTATGACTATCAACTGAAGCCCGAGGGGGAGGGTACGCAGGTTGAGCTGCGGGCCGAAGTGGAGGCCGAGGGCTGGCGCAAAGCCCTGGCCTGGCTGGTAGCCCAGCAGTTGCGCAGCGGTGATGGGGATTTGTTGAAGGCGCTGCGACGGGCGATGGAAAAGCAGGAGAAGAAGGGCGGATAAGGAACTTTCAGGGGGCGAGACGCAGGACCTGGGGAGATGAGCCAGGCAGGCGTTCGATGAGGCCGCGGGCCTCCAAATCCAATTTGACGGTAGTGCAGTACCAGGTTGTGGAGCCATCGAAGCCGGCGCCAATGCGGCGATTTAGCTCGTCGGCTAAATCGGTGAAGGTGACTTCGCCGAAGTCGGCCAGGATTGTGAGAATAGCCTCGCGCACCATCTGGTATTTTTCAAGGCTGATACGGGTGGGTTGCTTAGCGGGGTCAGGGTGTAATGCGAGAATAGTTTCGGTCATTGGCGGCCTCGAATTCATTATATTTGATGGTGAATGGCGCTGGGCTATAATCGCGCACACATGATGGGCCGCGCTCTATTTGGATTGATTACACTGAGTTTTTTATTGGCTGCTTGTGGTCCGAGAAGCGGCCAAGTGGCATTTTTGCCTACTGTGGCGGCAGACGGTGAGGACACGAGCAGTTCAGTCTCAACGGGAGAGGGCGGCGAAGAAGCGCAGGCCCAAGCGGTGCCGACACCGGTGCGTGAGACGGAAAGCGCTTACAGCACGGTTGACCGCCCGGACGATGTGAGCGGTTACCAGGTGCACTTTGTATACGCGCTGCCCAGCGATGGGCAGGATGATTATTTGGATATCAATGGGCGGATTGAGATGTCGGCCAACGCGATGAACGATTGGCTGGAACGCGCCACGGAGGGTTCGCGGCTGCGCTACGACACGTACCAAGGCGCGCTGGATATCAGCTATATGCAGCTTGATTACACTGCGAACGAGATAAGCAGCCTGGGGACCGGGGTGCTGGCGTTGATGGATTTCGAAATCAAGTCGCGCGGCTTTGATACCAGCAACAAGCTGTATGTAGTGTATTACGACGGCCAGTTTGTCAGCCAGGAGGGGTATTGCGGACTGGCCAACTATCCACCGGACGGGGCCGGGGTGACGGCGGTGCTGCTGCTGCGGGCTTATATTCCGCGTTTTGACCAACCCTGTCCACGCCAGTTTACGAATTCGGCTGACTTTACAGGCTTTTTTGAAATGACGATATTGCACGAGGTGATGCACCTGATGGGCATCGCCCCGGCCTGTGGCAGCAATGTGAGTGGCGGGCACGTGACCGATTCGGAGCAGGACCTGATGTACGGCCAGTATGACGGCAGCTATTCACCCCTGTACACGGTGCTGGACCACAATAACGATGATTACTACCTGCATGGCATTCCCAGCTGCCCTGATTTCGCTAATAGTGTTTTCCTGGACCCGCTGCCGGACAATGCCGAGTTGCCGCCCCGGTGGGAAATCTCCAGCCAGCACAGCGGCCCCAACCCCCTGGAAAACCAACCGAACGAGGACTAAGCGTGAGCCGCAATCCGTTTTCGATTTGGCTGCTGGTGCTGCCGGGACTGCTGCTGATATTGCTGCTGGGGCTGCCGGTGTTGGCGCTGGTGGTGGAGGGGGCCCAGGCCAATTTGGGCGAGATGCTGCGCAGTGAGCAGGTGAGGGCGGCGCTGAGGTTGAGCCTGGTGACCAGCTTGCTGAGCCTGGTCGTTGTGCTGTTGACAGGCACACCGCTGGCCTATGGGTTGGCGCGCTGGCAGTTCCAGGGCCGCAGTTGGCTGGAATTGCTGGTGGATTTACCGATTGTGCTGCCGCCCAGTGTGGCTGGCTTGGCGCTATTGATGGCTTTTGGACGACGCGGTTTACTGGGAGGCAGCCTGGAGGCCATGGGGATTAGCCTGCCTTTTACGACGGCGGCGGTGGTGCTGGCGCAGGTGTTCGTGGCCGGGCCGCTGTATGTGCGGGCGGCCCGAATTGGCTTTGGTGCGGTGGACAGTCAGCTGGAAGAGGCGGCGGTCACCGAGGGGGCCAGCCAGTGGGATTTGTTCCGCCAGGTGATGGTGCCGGCGGCGCTGCCGGCGCTGGTGAGCGGAGCGCTGTTGTGCTGGGCGCGGGCTTTGGGCGAATTTGGGGCCACGATTCTGTTTGCCGGCAACCTGGTCGGGCGTACGCAGACGATGCCGCTGGCGATTTATATCGGCTTCGAGAGCGACCGTGGGGCGGCGCTAGCGATTTCGCTGCTGCTGGTGGGGGTCTCGGCGGGCCTGCTGGCTTTGCTGCGGCGGCTGGAGCGCAACTGGCAGGTGTCTTAGTGTCGCGGGGGCGCAAAATTGGACGGGTCAAGCTGGAAGAGCCCAGCGAGGCCATCCGCGCAACTTACTTATTGGATTGGAATACGAAAACGCTGGCGCTGACGCCAGACCAGTATCCCCTCTTAACGACAGACAGTTTGTTTGGGGCGGACGGTCCGCTGGATGTGGAAGTGGGGCCGGGCACGGGTGAGTACCTGTGCCAGCTGGCGGCAGCGCACCCGGAACGCTACTACCTGGGGATTGAGGCCAGCCGCCGCTCAATTTATTATGCGGTCAATATCAGTGCCGAGATGGGTTTGAGGAACGTGCGCTGGCTGCGGGCCAATGTAAAGCTGCTCTATCCGCGCTTTCCCGAGGATACCTGGGAGCGGATTTACCTGCACTTCCCCGACCCGGCGCACAAGCCGAAGGATGAGAAGCACATCGTGTTTGATGGCGAGTTCCTGGATGCCGCGTACCGGGCGCTGAGGGCCGGGGGCGAAATCAGCGTGGTGAGCGACAAGGCAGATTTCTTTATGGTCATGCTGGCGCGGGCAGAGGGGGATGGGCGCTTTGTGAAAACACATGCGGAGCGCTATTTGGGAGGGTTTGAACCCCCGGTGAAATCGCGCTTTCAGCGCTTTTGGGAAGGCAAGGGCATAGAACCTCGGCAGTTTATCCTCGGAAAGCCTGGTTAAAAGCAAAAGACGGCGCTTAGCGCCGCCTTTTCACATTGATGCCTGACGAACTTAGCCGACCTTCTTCAGCACGGGCAGGCCGTTGGCGGTCTCGGACACCATGTAACCAGCGGGTACGCTGTCCAGGGCGCCTTCCTTCTGCTCTTTCGAGAAGAAATACAGCATGCTGGACTTGCCAGTCTTGCTGACGCGATCGCGGCCGTGCAGAATATAGGTAACGCCTTTCGAGTTCGTGTGTGTGTAGGCCATGGTCCTCTCCTTAAAAAGGGGTTTGGGAATCCTAGGGATGCGAAGGTATGCCCCTTCAGAGGGCATTGTAGCATCCCCTCGAGGGGGCTGCAACCAATTTACGAGGGGTCAATCAGGGGTAATTTAGGTGAGACTAAAAAGAATTATTGGGCGTCGTAGGCCATGGCGACCTCTAAGGCGTTGACGAAAGCGTCGTGGTCACCTTCGAGGAGGCCATCCCGGGGGATGGAAATGAGGTGGTCGCTCTCGGTGAGGAGCCAGGTGCCGTGGGCGCGGTGCTGGAGCGACTTGATTTGAGCGAGGGGGAGTTCCAGCGATTCATCTCCCTGGATGAGCAGCAGGCGGTCGTCCTTGATTTCGAGGATGGTGGGCTGGTCGCCGAGGAGTTCATCGCGGCGCAGCCAGAGCAGGAACATGTTGAGTACCGGGGTGAGGGTCAGCCAGAGGCCGTAGAGGGCGAAGAGACCGCCGACCAGGATGAGCAGGGCGCGCAAAAAGTATGCGACCACCCAGGCATTCACGGCAATGATGGTGAGCGCGCCGAGGAGCAGGATGACGGGGCCGCCGGCGAGACGGCGCATGGTTTGCACGCCACCGCTGTAATGAGTGGTGAGGTAGCTCTCGATAAGGTCGGAGAGGGTGGGCATAAAGGCAATGCGCACGGTCAGGCTCCCGAGGGTGGTTCGTTAATGCGGATGCCGAGGACGCGCCCGCGGGCGGTCTCGACGCCGTCGGCCAGCAGGCGGCAGGTCATCCAGGTTTTGCGGCCATCGACTTCGTCTATGCTGGCGCGCAATTCGACGCCGCGCTCTGTCAGCGGGGTCGGTTTGAGGTAATTGACGGTCAGGTGGCCGGTGACGTAGGTAACGAGGGGTTCGGTGCCGATGTCACGGCCTTCTTCGCGGTGGGCGTGGGCCATGGCAAGGCCCATGGAATGGCAATCCATGAGGGTGGCGATGATGCCGCCGTTGAGGACGCCTTTGTGGCCGGTGTGCTCGGGTTTGGGGGTGAAGTGGGCGACGGCTTCCTGTCCATCTGCCGACCAGTAGCTCTTGATGTAGAGGCCGTTGTGATTGTTGCGGCCGCAGCCCCAGCAATCGGCGCGGGCGTCGAGGTATTGGTCCTGGAAGGCGGGGGCGGTGGTCATAGAGTAATGGTAACGCGGGGGTGGTAATTGGTAAATAGTGATTGGTAATCAGTAATTCGTAATGGGTAACTGGTGATTAGTAGTGAGACCGTGCGTTGATGGGGCTGGAGACTAGAGATTGGGGATTGGAGAATGGAGTCTTAGAGGATATTTGGGAAGATTTGCTTTCGAAATACACCTTGTATGAGGTGGGGCTTATTTTCCGAGGATTTCGTGGACATCTACCGGCTGGGTGCGGTCTTTGATGGTGACCTCGCCGAGGGGCTTGGATTTGAAGATGCGGGCCACGGCGCGGTGGGTCTCGGCGCCGACGAGGAGGCGGTTGGGGCGCGCCATCTGCTCCAGGCCGGCGGCGACGTTGACGGTGTCGCCGAGCACGGTGAGCTCAACACGCTCCTTGGT
>OMJR01000091.1 GCA_900299355.1 Anaerolineaceae bacterium | reverse complement strand
CGAGCAGGCCCGTATCCGGGCGCGAGACCAGGCGGCGCTTATCAGCCATGATTACTTGTCGGCGTCCACCGCGTTGCGGCGGCGCGCTTCGGCGGCCAGTTCCTGGCGGTGCTCGGCGACGACATCGTCCGGGCACATCTCTACAAAGGTGTACAGTCCCAGGCCAATCACCGCGGCATCATCAAAGGGGCCGGGCAGGATATCGGGGAAGAGCAGGTAGAGCACCGAAAAGAAGGGCAACACTTTGAGCAACGGGTTCACGCGCTCGTCGCGCAGCAGGCGCCAAATCAGTTTGAACTGGTTGCGCAGGCCGCGCAAGTCATCGGCATTGTCAGGGCGGGGCAGCATATCTTTCATGGATGTTTCCTCCGAGAGGAAAATTATACCGTTTGGCCCCGAGCGGCTTGTTTGGCGTTGGATGAGGGTCGGCAAGGCAAGCAGAATCCTTTCGGTTAGAATGTCCGCCATGTCTGGTAAAGAAGCGCCTTGGCAGGCCTATGCGGCCCTGTTAATTGGGCTGGTCATTCTTGGTTTTTCGCCGGTGCTGGTGCGCGCGGCGGGGGCGCCCGGCGTGGTGGTTGGTATCTACCGCGTGGGTATCGGCGCACTGGTTCTAACGATTCCTTTTCTGCAGCAATTACGCGCCGGGGTACGCATTCCGCGCCATTTGTTTTGGGCCAGCGCGCTGGCTGGCGTGCTTTTCGGGCTGGATGTCGCTGCCTGGACCAGCGGTATCGTCATCAGTGGCGCCACCATTCCGACCTTGCTAGCCAATACGGCCCCTTTGTGGGTTGGGCTGGGCGCCTGGCTGCTGTTCAAAGAGCAGCTGACCCTGCGCTTTTGGCTGGGTCTGGGATTGGCCTTGCTGGGCGCGGCGCTGGTGCTGGGTCTGCGCCTGGGCGGAAGCATCCCGCTGGACCAGGGCGCCTTGCTGGGCGTGCTGGCGGGGGTCTTCTACGGGGGCTATTTCCTGGCTACCCAGCGCGCGCGGGCCGAGCTGCCCCTGATTCCCTTCTTCTGGGTTTCGGCGGTTTTCTCCACCCTGACCATGCTGGTGATTATGCTGGTCCTGGGCCACTCGCTAACGGGCTACAACCCGCCTACGTATCTAAACTTCCTGGTGCAGGGCGTGGTTATCCAGGCCGGCGGCTGGCTGCTGATTAGCTATGCCCAGGGCCATGTGCCCGCCTCACTGGTCGCGCCGACCCTGTTGGGCCAACCGGTGATTACCGCCCTGCTGGCCGGTCCCTTGTTGGGCGAAGTATTGCGCCGCAATCACCTGTTGGGTGGCGCGGCGGTCTTAGCCGGCGTCCTGCTGGTGCACACCAGCCGCCGTTCACGTAAAGAGAAAGTGATTCCCGCGACATGAGCACCCGCAAAGCCGCCAGCAGCAAGCCGCTGGACCTCGCCGCCCTGGGCCACCTGTTGGTGGTTTACATCGTATGGAGCAGCACCTATTTGGCGATTCGCTTGGCGGTGCGCGAAGGCGCCGGCTTCCCACCTTTCACGCTGGGCTATTTGCGTGCCCTGCCTGCCGGCCTGATTCTGCTGGCCTGGGGCTGGCTGCGCCACCAGCGGGTGCGGGTCAGTTGGCGCGAAATGGGCTTGCTGGCCTTTTCCGGCACGATGTTGTGGCTGGGCGGTAACGGGCTGGTGACCTTTGCCGAGCAGCGCGCCGAATCGGGTTTGGCCGCGCTGGTGGTCGCCGCCACCCCTATTTGGACCGCAATCATTGATGCGCTCCTCGACCGCGAATGGCCGTCCTGGCAGCTGGCTGCCGCCCTGGCGGTAGGTTTTAGCGGCATCGGCCTACTGACCCTGCCCGAAATCAGCGGCGGCGTGCAAGCCGACGTGGTTGCCATAGCGGCCCTGGTTGCCGCCAGCATCTTGTGGGCGATTGGCAGCGTGGCCCAGGCGCGGCAGCCGGTGGATTTGTCGGCGCGGGTCAGCGCCGGCTACCAGATGCTGTTCGGCGCGGCGGGTTTTGTGGTGGTGGCGGCCTTGATGGGTGAACCCGTCCCGGCGCCCACCACTGAGGCCTGGTGGGCCTACGCTTATCTGGTGCTGATTGGCTCGGTGCTGGCTTTTACCTCCTACGTGACCGCCCTGCGCAGGCTGCCCACCCGAATCGTAATGACCTATGCCTACGTTAATCCGGTGTTGGCCGTCTTATTGGGCTGGGCCGTGTTGGGTGAGCAGATTACCGTGTGGACAATCGGCGGCAGCCTGCTGGTTTTGCTGGGGGTGGCGGGCGTCTTCCGCGAGCGGCAGCTCAAACAGGCGCCGCCGGCCTGAAACGCTTTCGGGGTGATTTTCGTATAATCTACTAAGATGCAATTTGTAAGGAGTCTTCAATGACGACACAACAACGCAGCAACCTGGTTGTCGGCTTGCTGCTGCTTTTGGTGGGCGGCTGGTTCCTGGCCGGCCAGTTTTATCCCGAACTGGCCAACCTGATTCAAATCGAGACCACCTGGCCGGTGTGGGTGATTAGCGTCGGCCTGGTCTTCCTGATTTTGTCGGTGATTGCCAGCGCCCCGGGCCTGGCGGTGCCCGCCGCGATAATCAGCGGCGTGGGCGCGATTCTGTATTGGCAGGAGCAAAGCGGCGATTTCGGCTCATGGGCCTATGCTTGGACGCTGATGCCAGGCTTTGTCGGTGTGGGCATTTTCCTATCTAGCATCATGGAAGGCCGCCTGGCCTACGGCCTGCGCGAGCTGCTGCGCTTGGCGCTGACCAGCGCCATCCTCTTTGGGATTTTTGGCGCCTTCCTGGGCGGTCCGGCGTACTTGCAAACCTACTGGCCCATCCTGCTCATCGTCGTGGGTGTTTGGTTGATGGGCCGCGGGATGCTGAGCAACCGCCGCAGCCGTAGTACGATGGAGCGCACCGAGCCGCCCACCCCGGCCGAACCGGCGCCCGCTATGGAGCCCGAGCCGATGGATGCCACCTGGGAACCGGCCATGCCTGAGGATGAGCAAGATGAGGAAGACGACGAGGACGCCTAGACTCGCGGCGCGGACGCGCTATAATTTGTAAGACCTATCTCATAAAAACGCTGGCGCTGGTCGCCAGCGTCTCTTTTCTGGCCTGACCATGGAATTGCTCGACACCCTCAACCGCCCATTACACGACCTGCGCATCTCGGTTACCGACCGCTGTAATTTTCGCTGCACCTACTGCATGCCCAGCGAAATTTTTGGCCGCGATTACCAGTTTATGCCCCAGGACCAATTGCTCAGCTTTGAAGAGATTGAGCGCTTGGCGCGCGTCTTTGTCGGCCTGGGCGCGCGTAAGCTGCGCCTGACCGGCGGCGAGCCGCTGATGCGCCGCGACCTGGAAAGCCTGATAAGCCAGCTGGCGGCCATCCCCGGCGTGGAAGATTTGGCGATGACCACCAACGGCTCCTTCCCTCTGGCGCGCCTCGAAAGCCTCAAGGCGGCCGGCCTCAAGCGGGTCAGCGTCAGCCTGGATGCATTGGACGACGAGACCTTTATGCGCATGAACGATGTGGATTTCCCGGTGCAACGCGTGCTCGATTGGGTCGAAGCCAGCGCGGCGGCCGGGCTAGGCCCGGTGAAGGTCAACATGGTCGTGCAGCGCGGCGTCAATGAGCAGGCGGTGCTGCCCATGGCGCGCTACTTCAAGGAAAAGGGCCACATCCTGCGCTTGATTGAATACATGGATGTGGGCGCCAGCAACGGTTGGCGGCTGGACGATGTGGTCAGCGCCCGCGAATTGCGTGACCTCATCCACGCCGAACTGCCGATTGAGCCGCTGGAGCCCAATTACCGCGGCGAAGTGGCCAACCGCTACCGCTACCTGGATGGCGAGGGCGAAATCGGCATCATCGCCTCCGTGTCGCAGCCCTTCTGCGGCGATTGCAGCCGCGCGCGCCTCTCCGCCGATGGCAAGCTCTACACCTGCTTGTTCGCGATTGGCGGCGCCGATTTGCGTAGCATGCTGCGCGAGGGCGCCAGCGATGATGAATTGACTGAGGCAATCCGCGGCGTGTGGCAGAAGCGTGCCGACCGCTATTCGGAGCTGCGCTCGGCGGCCACCCGCGACCTCCCCAAAGTCGAAATGTCCTATATTGGGGGCTGATATGTTAGAGCCCCAGAAAATCAACACGGTGGTGTTCGACCTGGACGACACCCTACGCCACAGCATTCCGGATGGCAATGCCCACTTTGTGGCGCGCGCCCGCGAGCTAGGCTTATCCATCGATGATGAAGCCCACCGCGCCGCCCGCCGCTGGGTGCACCAGTATTGGGCCAACTCGCCCGAATTACTGGAGGATGTGCAGTCTTTCGAGGGCATGGAGGAGGCGTTTTGGGTCAACTACGGCCGCCGCCACCTGCTGGCGCTGGGCCGCAGCGAGCAGGATGCTGATGCGCATGCCGCCCAGCTGCAAGCCTATATGCGCGAGCACTATGACCCGGCGGATGAATTGAAAGAAGGCGCGCGTGAAACCCTGAGGGCGCTGAAGGCCGAGGGCTATCAGGTGGGCTTGCTTACCAACCGCTCCCGCCCAATTTATGAGGTCATGCACAAACTCGATTTGGATTTGGACCTGGATTTCTTCCTGGCCGCTGCCCAGCTGGGTGCCTTCAAACCCCAGCCGCAGATTTTCACCGCCATGCTGGATTTGTTGCAACTGCAACCTGAGCAGGTCGCCTACGTGGGCGACAATTATTATGCGGATATTATCGGCGCGCAGCGGACCGGCCTCTCGCCGGTGTTGATTGACCCGCACGGCCTCTACCCCGAGGTGGATGTGCCGGTCATCCAGGCCGTGCCCGAGGTGCTGAATTTGCTGCAAGTCGAACCGGTGAGTTAATCCGCTAAGTATTTCCAGCACGTGAAAATTCCTCAAGATACCCTGTCCCGCGATTTCTACCTCCAACCCACCGTGGAGGCGGCGCGCAATATTCTCGGCAGCCTGCTGGTGCACGAGGACCCGGTCCACGGCACCCTGGCGGGCATCATCACCGAAGCCGAAGCCTACTGCGGCGAGGGCGACCTGGGCTGCCACGCCAAGGCCGGCCTGACCGCCCGCACCGCCCCACTCTACGGGCCGCCGGGGCACGCCTACGTCTACTTCACCTACGGCATGCACTGGCTCTTCAATTGCGTCACCCAGCCCGAAGGCGAGCCGCAAGCGATTTTGGTGCGTGCCATTGAGCCGGTGGCGGGGTTAGATGTAATAGTCCAGCGCCGCGGCGGCCAACCGCGCAAACGCTGGACCGATGGCCCGGGCAAACTGGCCCAGGCGCTGGGTATTGGCGAGGCGCACAACCGCCTGGATTTGTGTGGGCCCACAGCTATAATAAGCCTCCGGCCGGGGCTGAGCATCCCGGATGCGCGCGTGCGCAGCGGGCCGCGCGTTGGCCTGTTCACGGTGCCGGAGCCCTGGAAGAGCAAGCCCTGGCGCTTCCTCGCCAGCCTGACCGAAGACGAAATTGCAACCTGGAGGCAAGATGAGCTTACTTAAAAGAAAGAAGGCGCTGGTATTCGGGGTGGCCAACGAGCGTTCCATCGCTTGGGGCGTGGCCAAGGCTTTGGCCGACCAAGGCGCCACGGTGGGGCTGAGCTATGCGGTGGAGAACCTCAAGAAGCGCGTGGACCCACTCGCCGAGTCGATTGGCGCGACCTTCGTTGAAGAGTGCGACGTGACCAGCGACGAGGCAATTGCCGAGGTGGCCGCCAAGGCCAAAAAGGAATTCGGCGAGATTGATATCCTGGTGCACTCGATTGCCTTTGCTGGCCGCGATGAGCTGGGCGGCTTTTATTACGATGTCTCCCGGGAAGGCTTCCTGCGCGCCATGGACATCAGCGTGTATTCCTTCACCGCGCTGACCGGCGCCTTTGCCGATATCCTCGCCCCGCGCGCCTCGCTGATGACGATGACCTATTACGCCTCCCAGAAGGCGGTGCCCAATTACAACGTGATGGGCGTCGCCAAGGCGGCGCTGGAAGCCTCGGTGCGCTACCTGGCCCGCGACCTGGGTCCGCGCCAGATTCGGGTCAACGCCATTTCGGCTGGCCCGATTCGCACGCTTTCGGCCGCCGGGGTGAGCGGTTTCCGCGGCATGTACAACGAATTCGCCAGCGTGGCGCCCCTGCGTGAAAACGTGACCGCCGAAGACGTTGGCGATTCGGCCGTCTTCCTGGCCAGCGACCTCTCCAAGCACATCACTGGCGAAATCCTCTACGTCGATTCGGGCTTCAACATCATCGGTATCGCCGACAAGAGCGAAGACGAGGAATAAATGTTTCGTCGCCGCAGCGACGCGGATAAGCAGCCGCAGCGAACCCAGCAGCCCAGCGCCGCCACCGGCGCGCGTATCACCTCGGTGCTGGCCGATGGCATCAGCCAGCAGGGCAAACTGACCGGCGCCGGCGGGGTGCGCATCGAAGGCGCCTACGATGGCGAAATCGAGCTGGACGGCCTGCTGGTAATTAGCCCTACCGGGCGGGTGACCTGCCCGCAGTTGCGCGCCAAGACGGTGATTATTGCCGGGGCGCTGCGCGGCGACATCATGGCCGAAAAGGTTGAGATTCGCGCCAGCGGCCGCGTGTGGGGCGACGTGGTCGCCGAGGCCATCAGCACCGAGGAAGGCGCCTTCCTGCGCGGCCAAATCCAGATGGAAGAACAGATTGATTGGGGCGACAGCCCGTTGGCCCCCAAGGCTGCTCCGCCTGCCGAAGAAGCGGTGGCCGGTGAGGGGGCCGAAAACGAAAACCCCAAGGCCGAGAAAAAGCCCACCAAGCCCAAGCAAACCAAGACCAAAGACCCCATGAAGGACAAGAAGAAGGCCTCATGAGCGCCCAGGCGATTAACTTCGCAGAAAAGCTGGCCTTGTTCGAACAGCATTGGTCGCCGCGCGTGATCGCGGAGATGAATGATTACCAGTTCAAATTGGTCAAGCTAGAGGGTGACTTTGTGTGGCACAGCCACCCGGACACCGACGAGGCCTTTATCGTGCTGGATGGCGAGCTGGTGATTGAGTTGCGCGATGGCGTAGTGCGCCTGGGCGCCGGGGAACTCTATGTGGTGCCGGCCGGGGTGGAGCACAAACCCTACGCGGAAGCTGAATGCAGCGTCATGTTGATTGAGCCCAAGGGCACGCCTAATACCGGTGATGCCGGCGGCGAACGCACCGCCGAACAAGATGTCTGGATTTAGGGTTAGACCATGTGAATTGCAAATCCGTACTACGTGGTTTCTAATATTTGCGGTTATACATTTATGTATAATATTGTTGGCGGGTAATTCCTGGTGAGCCGTGACTTTCACCGAAGGGTGGAGGTCATAAGCGTACTGTAAGTACGCCGGAGCCAGGGGCCGCCACTTTTTGTTTATGCAAGTTTTTCTAGATGAATCCGGGGACCTTGGGTGGAATTTTGACCTTCCGTATATGCCAGGGGGTTCAAGTAGATACTTGACCCTTGCTTTTCTTCTTGTTGACCAAGATACTCACAATTATTCCAGACGGGTTATAAGAGACTTTCGTAGGTTTTATTCTATGAAGCCATCGCGGGAGTTAAAGGGCGCCGAACTTACAAAAAACCAGAAGCTTGAATTCGCCAATAGAACCAACAACTTGCTAGAAAAGCATAGCGAGATTGAGATTTGCAGTATCACCGTTGCGAAAGAAAATGTTCAACTACACATTCGTGAAGATGCCAATAAACTCTACAACTATATGATAAATCTCTGTCTTTTAGAAGAGATAGAGCATTTACCTCTCGTCAGATTTACACCAGCCCCAAGGTCAATAAAAGTTACTAGTGGAGATAGTATGGTTGACTACCTTCAAATGCAGCTATGGTTTGAGCGACAATCTAGGACCATATTGCGTTTGACGCCACACGAGAGTCATGCCAACAACAACTTACAGTTTGCAGGCATTCTAGCTAATATCGTATGGGGCAACTTCGAAAAGGGAGAGAGTGACGCATTTGAGATATTGGCGCCAAGAATGAGGAGTAGGCGGCTGTTCTTTAGATAACTTG
>OMJR01000090.1 GCA_900299355.1 Anaerolineaceae bacterium | reverse complement strand
GCATTTCTTTGACCATGAATCCTGCAGCAAATGCACCCCCTGCCGCGAGGGTACGTATTGGATGAGGCACATCGCCGAGCGTATCCATCACGGACAGGCGCAATGGGATGATGTGATTCTGTTGAACGACGTGGCCACAGGCATTAAGGGTAAATGCCTGTGCGCGCTGGGCGATTTCGCCACCGAAGCGGTGACCAGCAGCATCGCCCGCTTCCGCGAAGATTTCGAAGCGGCGGCCCCGCAAAAGAGTGTAGTGCAGGTGAGCGGCTGATGACCGACAGCGTGATGCAAGCGACCCAGCAAAAGCTGGTAAATGTCATTATTGATAACGTGGAAATCGCCGTGCCGGAAGGCACGCTGGTGGTGGACGCCGCCAAACGCGCCGGGATTGATATCCCGGTCTTCTGCTACCACCCCAAGATGGAGCCGGTGGGCATGTGCCGCATGTGCCTGGTAGAGATTGGCCGCCCGGAACGTTCGCGCGACACCGGCGAACTGATTACCAATGAAGACGGTAGCCCCAAGATTAATTTCGGCCCCAAGCTGGAGACCGGCTGCACCATCCCGGTATCCGAGGGCATGGTGGTCGTTGGTTACACCGACAAAGTCAGCGAAGCGCGCGAAGAAGTGCTGGAGTTCCTGCTCACTTCGCACCCGCTGGATTGCCCGATTTGCGACAAGGGCGGCGAATGCCCGCTGCAGAACCTGACCATGGCCTTTGGCCCGGGCAAGAGCCGCTTTATTTATGACGAGAAAATTGACCTGGCCAAGCATGTGCCGCTGGGCGAGCAAATCTTCCTGGACCGCGAACGCTGTATCCAGTGTGCGCGCTGCACCCGCTTCCAGGACATCATCGCCGACGACCCGGTGATTGGCTTCAGCGAGCGCGGCCGACGGCTGGAAATTGTGACATTTTCCGACCCGGGTTTTGACAGCTACTGGTCGGGCAACACCACCGATATTTGCCCGGTGGGCGCCCTCACCACGGCGGACTTCCGCTTTGGCGCGCGCCCTTGGGAGCTGCAGCAGAGCGCTTCGATCTGCAACCAGTGTTCCGTGGGCTGCAACACGACGCTGAACACGCGCCGCGAGGCCAAGGCCGGCGGCCGCAACGTGGTCAAACGGGTGATGCCGCGCCAGAATGAAATGGTCAATGAGATTTGGCTGTGCGATAAGGGCCGCTTTGCCTACCACTACACCGAAGCGGAACACCGCATCAGCCAGCCGCTGGTGCGCAAAGGCGATGAATTGGTGCCCGCCACCTGGGACGAAGCCCTGGCGCTGGTGGCCCAGAACTTCAAAAAGGCCAGCGGCAAATTCGCCAGCCTCTCTGGCGGCCGCCTGAGCAATGAAGACTTCTTCCATATTGAGCAGTTGACCAACAAGCTTAAGGGCAAAGCCCTGCTGGATAGCGCCATGGCCGGCGGCGACATGACCGCCCAGGTGGGCGTGGGCGCCGGCACCAATCTGGCCGACCTGGGCGCGGGCGATGTAATTTTCGTGATTGCCAGCGACCTGGAAGAAGAAGCGCCGCTGTTCTGGCTGCGGGTCAAGCAGGCCGCCGAACGCGGCGCGACCCTGATTGTGGCCAGCCCGCGGCGTACCAAGCTGCACCGCGCCGCCAGCCGCGTGATTGAGTACGAATACGGCCAGGAAGCAGCCGTGATTCAAGCCATGCTGGACAGCGTGTCGCCCAAGCGGCCGGACCAAGGCCAGGCGGTCAAGGACCTGCTGCGCCAGGAGGACGTCAAGGCCGCGGCCGAGGAAGTCTTCAATGCCGGCAACCTGGTGGTCTTCTACGGCAGCGACGGCACAGATTATGCGGCCTCCAAGGCGCTGGCTGCCGCGGTCGCCAACCTGTTGATTGCCACCGGCCATACCGGGCGCGCCAACAGCGGCTTGATTGCGGTGTGGGACAAGGGCAACGCCCAGGGCGCCTGGGATGCTGGCCTGCGCCCCAGCGAGGATTTGGGCGCCGACCTGGCAGAACTGAAGGCGCTGTATATCGTGGGTTCCGACCCGGCCGCTGATTACCCCAAATTGAAAGAAACGCTGGACGCCGCCGAATTTGTGGTCGTTCAGGAATTGATTTTGACCGAAACCGCCAAGCAGGCTGATGTGGTGCTGCCCGCCCAGGCTTTCACCGAGCGTGAAGGCAGCTTCACCAATGCCGAACGCCGCGTGCAGCGTTACTACCCGGCCGTGCCGGCGGTGGGCCGCAGCCGCGCCGATTTCGCGATTACGGCCCAGATAGCCGAGCAACTCGGTTTGGAGTTGGAAATGGCGCTGCCCGCCCGGGCCTTCGCCAACCTGGCTGCCCAATGGCCGGCCTACGCCGGTGTGACCTACGCCAAGCTGGCCGAAGTGCACGAGCAGTGGCCCATCATTGGCCGCGAAGATGTGTACTACGGCGGCACGACCTATGACAACAGTCAGGGTCTAGGCGTGCAGTTGCCCAGCGGGGCTGAGCGCGGCGAAAGCCCGGCGCTTTCCTTTGAGCCGCCGGCCGAGGCCGCGGCGATCAAGGGCCTCAAGGCGGTGCCGGTGACGGTGCTGTATGACCGTGGCGTAACGGTGGTCACGGCCGATGTGATTAACAACCGCCTGGCCCACCCGCAGGTGGTGCTCAGCCCGGCGGATGCCGACAAGTTGGGCCTGGAGATGGGCGCCACAGCCAAGCTGACCCTTAACGAGACCACGTCCAGTGTGGTAGCCTACATTGATAACAGTCTGACCAAGGGCACCGCGCTGGTGCCGCGCAGCCTGGGCATCCCCATTCATGGACCGACCGAAGCCAAAGTGGAGGCGGCACGCTGATGGAAGCCGTTGACGCCGGCCTGCTGATTGAGTGGGGCGTGAAGGCCTTTATCTTGGCCTTTGCGCTCATCACGGGTTTCGCCTACACCACCTTTTACGAACGGCGTCTGGCGGCCCGCATCCAGGTGCGCGTGGGCCCCAACCGCGCCGGCCCGGGCGGATTCCTGCAGCCGGCGGCCGACGGCATCAAGCTCTTCTTCAAGGAGGAGTTCACCCCCGCCAGCGCCTACAAAGCGGTCTTCATCCTGGCGCCCATCATTACCGTCATCCCAGCCCTGATTATCCTGGCGGTGGTGCCCTTCGGCACCGCGATAGAGTTGTTTGGCCGCGAGATTTCGCTGGGCATCGCCGATATCAATGTCGGCGTCCTCTATATTCTTTCGGTAGCTTCCATTTCGGTCTACGGCATCGTGCTGGCTGGCTGGTCGTCCAACAACAAATACTCGATGATGGGTGGGCTGCGCTCCTCGGCCCAAATGCTCAGCTACGAGTTGTCGCTGGGCCTGGCCTTTGTGCCGCCGATTTTGATGGCCGGCTCGATGAGCCTGATGGACATCGTGGAGGCCCAGCGCGGCCTGTGGTACATCGCTTACCCCAATATGTTCCTGGGCGCGATAATTTTCTATATCGCCATGCTGGCCGAAGTGAACCGTTCGCCCTTCGATATGCCCGAGGCCGAGCAGGAATTGACCGCCGGCTACCACACCGAATATTCGGGCATGAAATTTTCCCTGTTCTTTATGGGCGAGTACATCAAGATGATTGCGGTCAGCGCGATTTTTGCGACGCTCTTCCTGGGCGGCTTCCGCGGCCCCGGGATTGATAGCTATCCCCTGCTGGGTCCGCTGTACTTGCTGCTCAAGATTATTGGCAGTCTGGGCATCATGATTTGGCTGCGGGCCACGCTGCCGCGCTTCCGCTATGACCGGCTGATGGACTTCGGCTGGAAGTTCCTGCTGCCGTTATCCCTGGCCAATGTATTCCTCACCGCCGTTATTATTGTTGTCTTTGGTCTGTAGGGATTAGGAGTGCACTGTGATTAAGAGTATCGGCGCGATTTTGAAAGGCATGTGGACCACCTTCAAGTCCATGTTTGAAGGCCCGGTAACGGTTCAATATCCAGAGGAAAAGCGCCCCGTGCGCACCCGCTTCAAGGGCCGCCACGAGTTGAAGCGCTATGACAACGGGCTGGAGAAATGCATCGGCTGTTCGCTGTGTGCAGCCGCCTGCCCGGCGGATGCGATTTTTGTGGAAGCCAGCGAAAACAGCGACGAAAAGCGTTTCTCGCCCGGTGAGCGCTACGCCAGCACCTATGAAATCAACATGCTGCGCTGTATTTTCTGCGGCTATTGCGAGGACGCCTGCCCGACCGAGGCGATTGTGTTAGGCGACAATTATGAGTTGTCCTTCACCGACCGGGCGCAATCGATTTACACCCGCGAGAAATTGCTGGATCCGGTGCCGCCGGGCGGCAAGCCCACGCCGCAAAAGGTGCAGCCCGGCCTGTATGACCGTTCGATTCCGGTGATGGAGAACCCCAAGGACTAAGCTGCGATGACGCCCGACCTGCTGATCTTCTTTTCGCTGGCGACCGTGGCGGTCGCCGCCGCAATCGGCATGCTGCTCAGCCGCAATGCGGTCTATTCGGCGCTGTTCCTGATCCTGAACTTCGCCACGGTGGCGGTCTTCTTCCTGATGCTGGGCGCGCCCTTTATTGCCATGGCCCAGGTAGCGGTCTACGCCGGCGCGATCATGGTGCTGTTTCTCTTCGTTATCATGCTGCTTGGCGCCGAAGAATTGGGCAGCGAGGGCAAGGGCGGCTGGCAACGCCCGGTGGCGGTGTTCCTGGCGCTGGCTTTGCTGGCCGAAAGCGCCTACCTGATCTTCCAGCGCGGCGACCTGGTTTCGATGATCCAACCGGCCGAATCGGGCTACGCCAACCCACAGGCGATCGGCGAGGTGCTGTTTAGTGAATTTCTGCTGCCCTTCGAGGTCACCTCGGTGCTGCTGCTGGCAGCCATGGTAGGCGTGATTGTGTTGACCAAGGAACAGAAGAAGAAAGGCAAGGACGCCAAGTGATTCCGGTCAGCTATTATTTTGCGCTTTCGGCGATCCTGTTCACCCTCGGCGCGTTGGGCGTACTGATCCGCAAGAACGCGATCATTATTTTTATGTCGGTCGAATTGATGCTGAATGCCGCCAACCTGCTCTTTGTGGCCTTTGCGCGCACCTATGAAGCGCTGGACGGCCAGATTTATGTGTTCTTTGTCATCGCGGTGGCGGCGGCCGAGGTGGCGGTGGGCCTGGCCCTGATTGTGGCGATTTACCGCAGCAAGCAAAGTATTGACATCGACGAACTCAGCAGTATGAAGGGCTAAGCGAGAACCATGCTGGCTGCCATGATCTCATCTATCGAGGAAGTCGGGGGCTTCTTTACCAGCGTGCCGCTGATCGTCTTCCTGCCGCTGGCTGGCCTGCTGCTAAACATCATTTTGGGCGCGATCTTCAAGGACCGTTGGGGCGAGCGCGCCTCATCCGGCATCGCGATTGCGGCGGTGCTGGGGGCCTTCGTCGTCTCGGTGCTGCAGTGGCTTTCTTTGCAGGGCCATCACGAGGGCGTAACCGTGATGTTCAAAGAGTGGATCCAAATCGGCGATTTGGACATCCCCTGGGAATTCCGCGTGGACACGCTGTCGGTGACGATGATGCTGGTCGTTTCCGGCGTGGGCACCCTGATCCATATCTATGCCGCCGGCTATATGCATTACGACGTACGTTATAAAGAAGACCCCGCTTCCTATCGCCGTTTCTTCATTTACCTGAACTTGTTCATCGCAATGATGATGGTGCTGGTCAGCGGCAACAGCTACCTGATGCTGTTCGTTGGCTGGGAAGGCGTGGGTTTGTGCTCCTTCCTGCTGATCGGCTTCTGGTACAGCCGTAACCCGGATGCCAGCACGGGCATCGGCAATTCGTTTGCCGCCAAGAAAGCCTTTGTGGCCAACCGGGTGGGCGACTTCGGTTTCCTGATCGCGATGTTCCTCACCTTCTGGGCCACGGGTACCTTGAGCTTTGCAGATGTATTCGAACACGTGGATGCTATCGCTCCGGGGATTGTGTTGGCAATTACCCTCTTTATGCTGCTGGGCGTGACCGGCAAATCGGCGCAGCTGCCGCTGTATGTCTGGCTGCCGGATGCCATGGCCGGTCCCACGCCAGTTTCAGCCTTGATCCATGCTGCGACAATGGTCACCGCCGGTGTGTATTTGGTGGCGCGCTCGGCGCCGCTCTTCGCCGCTGTCCCGGAAGCCCAGACCGCCGTGGCGTTGGTGGGCGGGATAACGGCCCTGTTTGCCGCCACGATCGCCGTGGCGCAATCCGATATTAAGAAAGTGCTGGCCTATTCCACCATCAGCCAATTGGGCTTCATGGTGGCGGCGGTCGGCATGGGCGCTTTTGTGGCTGGCATGTTCCACCTGGTGACACACGCCTTCTTCAAGGCACTGCTCTTTCTTGGCTCTGGCGCGGTGATTTTGGCGCTGGAACGCGCCCACCACCCGCTGGAGGAAGACGGCCACGAGCACGACCATCATGACGATCACGGTCAAGCCGCCGAGCACCACTTCGATCCGCAGGACATGCGTATCATGGGCGGCCTGCGCAAGCAGATTCCGACCACCTACTGGGTCTATCTGGTCGGCGCGGTGGCGCTGGCGGGCCTGCCCCCGCTGGCCGGCTTCTTCTCGAAAGATGAAATCCTGGCCGATGCGCTGCACGCCAACCCGCTGGTCTATGCCCTGCTGACCGCAGCGGCCTTCCTGACCGCCTTCTACATGGGCCGCCAGGTGCTGCTGGTCTTCTTTGGGCAGGCGCGCTCCGAGGCGGCGGCGCATGCCGTGGAAAGCCCGCGGGTGATGACCATTCCCTTGATGGTGTTGGCGGGCCTCTCGATTTTTGGCGGGGCCTTAAACCTGCCCGGTCTGCACGGTCTGACCCACTGGCTGGAATATACGCTGGGCCACGAGTTTGCCCACGCCACTGAGTTCAATATCACCGTGGCGCTGACCTCGACCTTGCTGGCCCTGGCGGCCATTTATCTGGCCTGGCTGCTGTATGGGCGCCAACCGGCGACCGATGCCAAGGCCCAGGATCCGCTGCAGGCGCGGCTGGGCGGCCTGTGGCGCGCGATGCAAAACAAGTGGTGGGTGGATGAAATTTACGAGGCCCTGATCATCCAGCCCTACCGTCGCCTGGCAGCTTTCTTCGCTGAGACGGTGGATTGGCGCTTCTGGCACGACTGGGTGCACGACAGCCTGACCGGGCGCGGCTTCCGCGGCCTGGCGCGCTTCCTGGCCAACCCGGTGGACCAGGGCGTGATCGACGGCATCGCCAATGGCCTGGCCTCCGGCACCGTGGGCCTCTCCAAGGTCTTCAGCTTCTTCCAAACCGGCTTCGTGCGCAACTATGCCCTGATGGTTTTCCTGGGCGTGGTGGCCATGCTGGGTTACCTGGTATTTTTCGCATAAGGACACACTATGGACTTTTTACTTGAACCCCTGAACCTGGTGACCTTCACCCCCTTCTTGGGTGTGCTGGTGCTGCTCTTCCTGAAGGAGCGTGAGGATCTGGCCCGCTGGGTCTCACTGGCGACAGCCTTGATTACCTTTGGCGTGTCGCTGTATGTTTTGAGCCTTTTTGACCCAAGCAATCCCGGCCTGCAACTGGAATACACCGCGCCCTGGATCCAGGTAGCCGGCTTCAATATTCAATACGCGCTGGGCATTGACGGCCTCAGCATTCTGCTGGTGCTGCTGACCGCCTTCCTGACCCCGATCGCGATCCTCTCCACCTGGCACGCGGTGGAGGAGCGGGTGCGTGATTTCCATCTGTTCTTCCTGCTGCTGGAAGTGGGCATGATCGGCGTCTTCCTGGCCCAGGATTTGTTCCTGTTCTACGTCTTCTGGGAATTCACCCTGGTGCCGATGTATTTCCTGATCGGCATTTGGGGCGGCGGCCAGCGCATGTACGCGGCGATTAAGTTCTTCCTGTACACCATGGCCGGTTCGATCCTGATGCTGTTGGCGATCCTGTGGCTGGGTATCAACCAGGGCAGCTTCTCGGTGCCCGACTTGGCCGCGATGGGAGGCATCCCGGCCAACATCCAATACTGGCTCTTCCTGGCATTCGCGGCAGCCTTCGCAATCAAGGTGCCGATGTGGCCGTTGCATTCCTGGCTGCCGGATGCGCACGTGCAGGCGCCCACCGCGGGCTCGGTGATCCTGGCCGGTGTGCTGCTGAAAATGGGCACCTACGGTTTCCTGCGCTTCAACCTGCCGCTCTTCCCGCAAGCCGCGGTTGAATTGGCGCCCCTTATGGGCTTCCTGGCCGTAGTCGGCATTCTGTATGGCGCGATTGTGTCCTACTCGCAAAAGGATGTGAAGAAGCTGGTCGCCTATTCTTCGATCAGCCACTTGGGTTTCGTTGTGCTGGGGCTGTTCGCACTCAATTCGCAGGGCATCCAGGGCGCGATCCTGCAGATGGTCAACCACGGCATCAGCACCGGCGCCTTGTTCCTGTTGGTCGGGTTCATTTACGAACGCCGCCACACCCGCGAGATGGACGAATTCGGCGGGCTGTGGAAGATTATGCCGGTCTATGCAGTGATCACCCTGATCGTCAGCCTGTCCTCGATGGGTCTCCCCGGCCTGAATGGTTTCGTGGGCGAGTTCACCATCCTGCTGGGCGCCTGGGGCGGCGGCGAAGGCGGCCCGTTGGGCTCCAACCTCTATGCGGGCTTTGCCGCGCTAGGCGTGATTCTGGCCGCGGTCTACATGCTGTTCATGTTCCAAAAGCTCTTCCTGGGCCCGGTGACCAATAAGAAGAACGAAGGCCTGAAAGACCTCAATCTGCGCGAGCTGGCCATTATTGTGCCGCTGCTGGTGCTGATCTTTTGGATCGGCCTCTATCCCAAACCCTTCTTTGATTTGATGGGTCCCACCGTCGACAACCTGGTGCAGCTCTTCCAGAGCGGCACGATGGCCCTGCACTAACTCAACATGACCTTCAACAACGCCGACCTGCTGACCATTTTGCCCACCATCCTGGTGGTGGCCTGGGCCTGCGTATTGCTGATGGTGATTGTCTTCACCCGTAAGCCGCAGCCGGCGCTGGTGCCCGGCCTGACTGCGTTGGGTTTGCTGGTTGCCGGCGTGATTGAGGCGCTGTCCTTCGGGCAGCAGGCGACCGCCTTTGGCGGCATGCTCAGCGTAGACGGCTTCTCGCACTTCATCAATCTGCTGCTTATCGGCGGCGGCCTGCTGACCATTGTGGTCTCTTACGATTATTTGCAGCGCATGAAGCTGGCGCGCGGCGAATATTATGCGCTGATGCTGTTTTCCATCAGCGGCATGATGTTTATAGGCGCGGCGGCGGATTTGATGGTGGTCTTCCTGGCGCTGGAGATGCTCTCCATTCCGCTGTATGTGCTGGCGGCCTTTGCGCGCCCCGAAGCCCGCTCGGAGGAGGCCGGCCTCAAGTACTTCCTGCTGGGCGCCTTTGCCAGCGGCTTCCTGCTCTATGGCGTGGCATTGGTGTACGGCGCCACGGCGACCACCTCGCTGGCCGGCGTGTTTGCCGCCGCCCAGGCAGGGGTCGAGTACCCGATTTATTTGCTGCTCGGCGCGGGCCTGATGCTGGTCGGACTCGGCTTCAAGGTGGCGGCAGTGCCCTTCCATATGTGGACCCCGGATGTTTACCAGGGTTCGCCGACTTCGGTGACGGCCTTTATGGCGGTGGGCGCCAAGGCGGGCGGCTTTGCTGCGCTGGTGCGCGTGTTCATCGTGGCCTTCCCCAGCATTAGTGAACAAATCGTGCCGGTGCTGTGGGCCATGTCTGCGCTGACCCTTGTGGTCGGCAACGTGCTGGCCATCGCGCAGAGCAACGTGAAACGCATGCTGGCGTACTCCAGTATTTCGCACGCCGGCTTTATCCTGATGGCGCTGGTGGCCTATGGCCAGGACGCGGCCCGCTTTGATGTGGTTGCCGCGACGCTGATCTACCTGTTGGCCTTTGCGCTGGTTAGTTTCGGCTCCTGGGCGGTAGTGATGTCGCTGGAAAAGAGCGAAGGCCGCGGCCTGGACTTTGCCGATTACCGCGGGCTGGGCACCAAGCACCCGGTGCTGGCGCTCTCCATGGCGGTTTTTATGCTCTCGTTCACGGGGGTGCCGCCCACGCTGGGCTTCGCCGGTAAGTTTTATGTCTTCCGCGCCGTGCTGGAAGGCGGCTACGTCGGCCTGGCCGTCGTGGGCGTGCTGACCTCGCTGGTATCGGCCTATTATTATTTGCGCGTGGTGGTGACGATGTACATGCACTCGGGCAACCCGACGATTCACAGCGACAACAGGCTGCGCATTACGGCCGCCGCCACCGCCCTGGGCACGGTGCTGCTGTTTATCTTTTCCCAGCCCCTATTCGATTGGGCCTCCCGCGCGTTATTGCACGTTTTCTAATGAAAAGAGTCAATTTCATACTATACTGAAGGGCCGTCTTGGGATTCGCTCACTCACCAGAGGAGGTCCCAATGAGAGCGCGCGTATTTCTCCCCCTGTTAGCCATTCTTAGCCTTGTGCTGTCAGCCTGCGGCAGTGTGGCGCCACCGAGCCTGGATGAAGCCACCGAATCCGCGGAGGCGATTCGGGCGGAGGTGACCGCCGAGGCAGCCGCGGCGCAAACGCAGGAAGCCAGTGCCGTGACCACAGACGAGGCGGCCGCAGCTTCCCCGGAGGAATCTGAGGATGAAGCTGAAACCGAGGGCGAAGCCGAGGATGGCGCCGAAGACGAAGGTCCCACCGTCACCATCACTACTGCCGAAGGCTGTGAAATCACCCTGTTCGGCTCGGTTGAAGCCATTCGCGGCGCCGATTATGTGGTCCGCTGGCGCGTGGTGTGTGACGGCAATCCTGGCAGCGGCACCTTCTTTGCCACGCTGGGTGATCCGCCCTCCAGCCCGGACGCCACGCATGCCAGTGGCGAACTGGATGGCGAGGGCGAAGTGACGCTCACGCTGGGCGTGAACTGGACAACTGGCGAGACAGTCCTGTTCTGCTCCTTTGACGGCCAGGTCTACGAAGTCACCGAAGTGACGATTTCGGACGGCTAGTCCCGAATACAAAAAGAGATAAAAGGAGCCCGGAATTTTCCGGGCTCCTTTTGCTTGAAAGCAGGGGAATGCTATACTGTGCCCCATGCCTCGCCCCATCAAAGCGCTGATCTTCGATTTTGACGGCTTGATCATTGATACCGAGACGCCGGATTACGCTTCCTGGCAGGCGGTGTACGCCCACTATGGGCAGGAACTGCCGGTGGCGATGTGGGGCCAGATCGTGGGCGGCACCGGCGCCTCGGATTTTGACCCGCACAGCTACCTGGAAGAACTAAGCGGGCAGCGGCTGGACCGCGAAGAGGTCTGGATCAACCGCCGCACGGCCTACCTGGATACGGTGGCCGAACAGCCGATCCTGCCGGGGGTGAAGGACTATCTGGATGGCGCCAGGGCCTGCGGCCTCAAGCTGGCGGTGGCATCCAGCTCGCCCGATAACTGGGTCAGCGGCCACCTGACACGCTTGTGCCTGATTGACTATTTTGATGCCATCAAAACTGCCGACGATGTGGCCCGCACCAAGCCCGACCCCGAGTTGTATCTGGCGGCCTTGGCCGCGCTGGATGTGGCGGCCAACGAAGCGATCGTCTTCGAAGATTCGGCCAACGGCGTGCAGGCAGCTAAGGCGGCCGGCATATACGCGGTGGCCATTCCCAACAACGTGACCGCCCAATTGAACATTGAAGACGCCGATCTGCGCCTGGGCTCCCTGGCGGAGCTATCACTGGACGAGTTGCTGGCCCAAATTCCTGATTAATATGCTCCACCTGCGCAGCGTTGAGATCCCCCAATTGCCCGAACGGGCCGAATTTCCTTTTACCCTCCCACTCATTCAAAACTGGCAGCCGCTGGAATTCCGCGCACCGGTGACCTTCTTTGTCGGCGAGAACGGCAGCGGCAAATCCACCGTGATGGAGGCCCTTGCGGTGGCGGCGCAGATGATCACGATCGGCAGCGTGGACGCCCACCGCGATAAAACACTGGCTCCGGTGCAGGACCTGGCGCGCTTTATGAAACTGGCCTGGAGCAAACGCACCCGTAAAGGCTTCTTTTTGCGCGCAGAAGATTTCTTTGGCTGGATCAAGAGCCAGCAGCGCATGCGTGCTGAGATGCAGGACGAGTTGAAGGAAATCGACGAGGAATTTGAAGGCCGCTCGGAGTATGCTCGCGGCCTGGCGCGCGGCGCGGTCAGCGACCAGCTGGCCGGTATGCAACGCCGCTATGGCGACGGCTTGCAGAACCGCTCGCACGGCGAAAGCTTCCTTGACCTCTTCCAGGCGCGCTTTGTACCCGGCGGGCTCTACCTGCTGGACGAGCCCGAGGTGCCGCTCTCTCCACTGCGCCAACTAAGTCTGCTGTCGTTGCTTAAGCGCATGGCCGAGGAGCAGGAGGCGCAATTTATCATAGCCACCCATTCGCCGATCCTGATGGCTTGCCCGGGCGCGGAAATCCTGAGCTTCGATCAGACGCCGATTGCACCGGTGGCCTACGAAAGCCTGGAACACGTCAGCCTGACGCGCGACTTCCTGGCGGATCCGGACAGCTTCCTAAGACATCTTTAGTTGTAGTGTGGGGGATTTAGGCTGCAGCTTCGCCGTACAGCTTTCTATGTACGACGCTGAGGGCGCGTACCTGCTCGGCGGCGTGGTAGCTGCTGCGCACCAGCGGGCCGCTCTCGACCCATTGGAAGCCGATGTCCAGACCGTAGTCCTTCAGGTGCTCGAATTCCTCGGGGGTGTAGTATCGGTCGATCGGCAGGTGGGCTTTGCTGGGCTGCAGGTACTGGCCGAGGGTGAGGATGTCCACACCCCAATCGCGCTGATCGCGCATCACGGCCTTGACCTCGTCCATCGTCTCGCCGAGGCCGAGCATGATGCCCGATTTGGTCAGCACGTCGGGGTCCATCTTCTTGGCGTTGGACAGCGTGGCGGCGGCCCAGTCGTAATTGTCCTGGGGCTGCACCTGCTTGAAGAGGCGCGGAACAGTCTCCACGTTGTGGTTGAGGATTTCGGGGCGAGCGTCCATCACGATCTTGAGCGCCTCGGCGCTGCCCTTGAAATCGGGGATCAGCACCTCAATCGAGCAGCCCGGCTGCAGCTGGCGGATGCGCTTGATCACCATCGCGAAGATCGGGGCGCCGCCGTCGGCGCGCTCGTCGCGGTTCACACTGGTGATCACGGCGTGCTTCAGGTCCATATCCTTGACCGCCTGGGCCACGCGCAGCGGCTCGGCCCAGTCCATGGCGTTGGGCATGCCGCGCTTGATATCGCAGAAGCCGCAGGAGCGGGTGCACACGTCACCCAGCATCAGGAAGGTGGCGGTGCCGTCGCCCCAGCACTCGCCGATGTTGGGGCACATGGCCTCTTCGCAGACAGTGTGCAGCGATTTGGAGCGCATCAGGCGCTTGATGTTTTCGTAGCTGTCGCCCATCGGGGCGCGCACGCGGATCCAATCCGGGCGCCGTTTGGGGGCCACCGGGATGCTGTCGAGCGGGATGCGGTCGCGGGTGGGGGTGTGATTGCTCATATCGAAATCCGTGAATATTCTACCGCATGGCCGTCAAGGCGGACCAGCTTGACCCGCCCTCAGCGCTTGGGTAGAATGCGACATACGCGGGCGTCGCCAAGTGGTAAGGCATCAGCCTTCCAAGCTGACATGCGCGGGTTCGAATCCCGCCGCCCGCTCTGCGAAATAGACTCGGCTTCGTGATTTGGGATCGGCAGATTCCTTCCCACTTGGCGACGCCCGCTAGTTCCCTAAAACCGCGTTTCCGTAAGGAGAAAGGCGGTTTTTTCATGTCCACCATCAGCCAACAGAAGCAAAAATGGGCATTAGATTCTGTTGACCTACAGGATGCACTTACCGACTTCGTCTTAAGCCGGCAAGCCATGCTGTGCAGCCCCAAAACGGTCGAGTGGTATAGCTGGATACTAGGGAAGTTCAGGGACCATCTTGAGGCCCAAGGTGTGTGACCTGCCCCCCAAAACCTGATCCACGTACAATGTTACGGATCAGGCCAAAGGAGACAGGCAATGCCCCGCAAGAGAAGATACT
>OMJR01000089.1 GCA_900299355.1 Anaerolineaceae bacterium | reverse complement strand
TGATCCGCCCGTTGTGTCCCATTTTGCTTGACGACATACACCCTCGATGCCAAGCGTGTCGGCCAGCATAGCGATGATGCCTCGGGATTCGCGCAGCCACTGCTGCGACTCGATCCCAAACCAACTGAGGATGGTATTAACCGGTGCGGCCGAACGCTCCGAGAACATCAGCCGGAAGACTGAGGCGCTGGCAATCGCCGGTGTAATGTAGGGCAGGAAGAAAATCACCCGGAATGTTTCTGACCCGCGCATCTTCTGGAACAACAGCACCGAGAGGAACAGCGCTATTGTTAGCTGCACCGGCACGGTGCCCAGCGAAAAGAATACCGTGACGCGCAGGCCGCTCCACAAATCGGGATCCCCGGAAGCCACAATGGTGGGGATCTCCATAATCAGGAGGACTGCCGCCACAAGTAGGCCGGTCGCGCCCAGCAGCCGGAAGACAAATGATCGCGTCGAATCCTGATGTTCCGCGCTGCGCCACAAGCGCCAGCCCAGGTAGAGCAGAATCACGCCGGAACCCACCGTAATAATCTGGGGCCAAATGCCCGGATCGGTTCCCGTCTCAAAGGCCACCGTGTAGGCCTGCGCCACTGCCTGAAAGGTCACATACAGCAAACCGATTCCGGTCACCAGAGCCAACCACAGCATGCCAAAGCGACCCTGGATGCGCCCACGATCCGGTCCGGGCATAAAGTAGCGGGCTACCAGGCTGGCGACGAGATAGGCCACCAGGATCCACACAAACGCACGCCAGTGCGGAAAGACAGTCGCGGTAAAAAAGGCTTCCTGCAGCAAGCGGATGAACAATTCGCGGGTACGCTCGAGGCCACGCATCTTAACCGCGATATCCAGAAATTCCGGCAACTGATAATAGATCCAGCGGAAGAATGACAAGATGTTGACCGCCAGCAAAGCGCCGGGCAGGGCCAGCGCCCAGGTGGCCGCTGAATGGTTTTCGCGTATCTCCGCCCACAAGCGGCGGAAAAGGATCACGACGCCGGCTAACGCTCCCAGCCCCATTGCAAACAATCCAATGTAAGCCAGGTTATCAATCGCGGAGACGTAGTGTCCAACTCCGAGGAAATCGCTGCGCAGAATCAACCACTTATGCAGGCTGACATACAGCGCAAAGCCCACTGGAAAAATGCCAAAAGTAAAAATGAGGATAATCGCTGGGGCGATAAATAGATAGCCGGTTAGCGATTCACGAAAGTCCCGACCACGGCGGCCAGTAAACACGTTGTTGAAACGATTGCCTATATTGGAAGACAATTAATTAGAGTTTCAGCGTTCCGATTCCCATTGAGGTGGGTGGGAGGCGTATTCATGGAAGCCGAATGCCGCCATTATAAATCATAGAGACCTCCATTTTGATTAACATGTGACTTTCCTGCCTTAAAATTCCGGTAATCATCCAGACAATTCAAACGTCGTGTGCAACCACAAAGGGAGCAGAACGTAGACTCTTGCATACGCATGCAGTGACATGCGCGCTGTATACTAGAAGCCATCTTCTGGAGGATTCTGATATGAAGGGCAGTAGCTGGAGTTCCACCACCCGTAACCTGGTCATCATTTTGCTGATTGGCGCCGCGATCTTTTTGGCGGTGTTCCTCGCCCCCGTGATCGAAGCGATGCTGGCTGCAGCCCTGATCGCTTATCTGCTGGATGCGGTCGTGATCGGCCTGCGGCGGCGCACGAGTATGGAGCGCAAGCGCGCTGTGCAAGTGGTGTACTTCCTGTTCTTGGTTCTATTGATCACTGTGCCGACGCTTTTGGGCACCTTTGCGGTAGACCAGTTGACCAGCTTCTCCACCGATTTGTCGGATGCGCTGGCCGCCCTACAGAATCGGATCGCCCAGCCCTTCACGATCCTGGGCATGCGTATCAATCCCCAAGGCGCCATAGACCAGATTGGGCAATTGGGCGGCGAGACGGTTTCGCTGCTCACCGGATCCTCCTTTAGCATCCTGGCCGATGTCACCAGCAGTGTCTACTGGGGCCTGATGATCCTGATCAGTATTTATTACTTCATGGTGGATGGACAGCGCATCGCTCCCTGGATCCTGGAGCGCATGCCGCCCGCCTATCGCGAAGAGATGGGACTAGTCTTTGACAAGCTAAACACAGTGTGGCGGGTCTCGCTGCGCGTGCAGGTAGTGATCTTCTTTATCCTGGCTCTGCTGATGATTGCCGGAACCGCGCTTATCCTGTGGCTCTTCCAAAGCGGCTTGATTGGATTTTCCCCAATCTTGCTCATTGTCTTGCTGGTGCTGCTCTACACCGGCGTGCAACAAGTGGATAACTTATGGCTGCGTCCCCGCTGGATGGGCAAAAGCCTGGCGATCCATCCCGGAATTATCTTTGTGGGCCTGATGGGCGCCCTCGCCCTGGGTGGCCTGTTGGGCATCATCCTGGTGGTGCCTGTAATCGGCAGCGTAAAAGTGATTGGCGAATACATCGCCGCCAAATTGCTGGACCGTCCCCTGTGGCCGGAGGATCAGATCGCGGAAAAAGTTAGCGAGGACGCGACTGAGGACGCCGCACCGCCCACAGCATAAGCGCCAGCCCCAACAGGGTCAGCCCCACCCCAACATAAAACGACGTCGGCTGGTACACAAACTCCACCAGCTCAGCCCCGGCCGGTAACTGCACCGCGCGTAACAGGCCTTGCGCCGGGTAAACCGTCCGCTGCTCCCCATCCACGTAAGCGGCCCAGCCCGGGTAGTAGCTGTCGGCCAGCAAGAGCCAGCCGCCAGCGGGAGCATCCACCGCGACGGTTACGTGGTTGGCTGAAGCGCTGAGAAGTTGGGCCGTACTCGTTGCCTCGCCAGACCCGCAGATTTCGTAAGGGTTGGCATCCCCAATTTCCACCACCAAGTCTTCAAACGCATCAAAGGAGCTGTCGTTCACCGCACGCCATGCCGCGTCCGGACCGCTGGCGATCTGTGCACACGCATACCACTGGGCACGCGGTAGCGCGCGATGCGCTTCAAACCCAACATCCAGCGGTTGATAGTTGGTGATTGTTTGGACTGCCTCTACGCTCAACAGCGCCAGCAGTCCCTCTCGTTGGGCTGGCCCAGCGGCGGCGAGCGCATCCAGCCAGTGTTGATAACGCGCGGGTACAAAGGGATCGAAGTTATTGGCAAAAGGAATACCAGCGAGTAGGCTCGTGTTGGGTAGCAGGCTGGTGAAAATGGCTTCAGCTTCAGCGCCCGTCGCAAAGCCATCAAAGCGAAACAACTGCTCGAATTTCAGTTCGCGTTCCACGTCATCTGGTAAGTACAGGCGACCACCGTCCAGCATGGTCTGCGCCTCAGCATAGCTGGCTGGTTGACTCCCATACAACTCGCGCGGCGCGCCGGGTAGCAGCCCCCAGCCGGCGTACAGCAGGTCGGCGGCCAGCAGCAGGGCCACCAGCCAGGCCCATCGGGGGCGCGGCGCTTCGTCTCCGGGTGGCGCTTTGAGGTGCAGTAAGGCGGCCGCCAGCGCCAGGATGCCGAAGCTTAGGCTGGCCGAGAAAAACGTCAGTGGGACTTCTGGGCCGATTTGCGCCCCCAACCACAGCCCGGCCGCGGCCACCATGATGATCGCCCCTGCGCTGGCTGCCGCCAGCCGCGACCAATACAAAGCGCGCCCAGCGGGCCGCCGCCAGGCCTCGGCGCCATATGCAGCGAGCAGCGCCAATGCGAAGACCAGCCAGATCGTCCAACGGGCCGGAGACTGGAACAAGCTGAAGCCGGGTACGTGCTTAAAAAGCCAGGGAAAAATCGGGGTGTTGTCGCCCAAAGCTAGCACCAGGCTGAGTGCGCTGAGGGTGCCCAGGAAGGCCAGCAGGGGCCGTTGCCCGGGCTGGCGGCGCAGCGACCACATCGCGGCCAGGGCCAGCAGCAGCGGCAACAGACCCACGTAGATCGCATCCTCCCAAAAATTGCCATAGCCCCAATAGGTTCCCTGGGCGGGATTGCCAAAGAAATTTGGCGCCAACAAGCCGATCAGGCGCCAGGGCCAGAAGGAATAGGTGAATGCCTCCGCCAAATCCACACTGGCCGCGCGCTGCGAATTGAGCATGTATTCCAGCGTGGGCAGCAATTGGGCCGCTGATAGCAGCAAGGCCAAACCCGCGGCCCCAGCGGCCAGCTGCCAGATGCGCGTGCGCTGGGGTTCGCGCCAGCGCCAATACAGTAGCCAGGCGATCGCCAGCACAAGCGTATAGGCTGCGATTTGGGCGTGGCCAGCCAGCCATTGCAGCGCTAGAGCCGCCGCCAGCCAGAGCAGATTGCGCCGGCCTGGTTCCTTCGCCAGTTTGTAGGCTGCCAGCAGGATCCAGGGCAGCCAGGCCACAGCGGCATTGATGCTCAGGAAATGGGCGCGGGCCACCAGGTAGCCGCCCATCCCAAAAGCCAAACCAGCCACCGTTTGGGCTATCATGCCGTGGCCCAGACGCCGCACCAGGCGGCTCATGCCCAGCCCGGCCCAGGCCAGGTGGGCCGCCAGCAAGAGCGCCTGACCCCAGGCCAGCAGCGACACGCCGCCGATGGCGGCCAGCAAAAAGCAAATCCAGGTCGGCGGATAGAGCAATGCGGACTGATAGTTCGCCAACAAGGGCGCGCCGCCACCCACCAGTGAATTCCATAGCGGCAGCTCGCCGCCCGCCAGGCTGCGGTAGGCCTGGGCCCACCAGGGCACAAACTGGGTCGAAGGCGTTCCCCAGTACAGGGCTTTAACCGTTATCCAAACCGGGGCAGTCAAGATAAAAGGCAGCAGCACCAGGATCCGCGGACTGCGCAGGAAGCGCCCCACCCCGGCGCGCCAGGCCTCAGACAAAGCTGGCAATCTCCTCCAGCGGCTTCTTGCTGATCGCGGGCACCTGCGCATCGGCGGCCGGATAGCCCACCACCAACAGCAGGAAGGGCTTCTCATTGGTGGGACGGCCGAGGATCTGGCCCAGAAAATCCATCGGGCTGGGCGTATGGGTCAGGGTGGCCAGGCCGGCATGGTGCAAGGCGGCGATCAGGAAGCCTGTGGCAATACCGACCGATTCCTGCATGTAGTAGTTCTTCACCTTGCGGCCCGATTCGGTCATGCCGTAGCGTTGGGCAAAAATCGCGATCAGGTATGGCGCCGTCTCAAGAAAAGGCTTGCGCCAATCGGTGCCCAGCGGAGCCAGCGCCTCCAGCCACTCCTCTGGGGCGCGCTCGTTGTAGAAAGCGCGTTCCTCTTCTTCGGCGGCCTGGCGAATCTGGCGTTTGATCTGCGCATCGGCAACCACGGCAAAATGCCAGGGCTGCATGTTAGCTCCATTCGGCGCCGTTCCAGCCGTGCGCAACGCATCCTCAATCACCTCGCGCGGTACTGGCTCGTCGCTAAAGTCGCGCACGGTGCGCCGGCGGCCCAGATCGGCGTAGAAATCCGCAGCCCGCTGGCGCATTTCCCCTTCCGGGTAGCGTTGATAATCGGCTAAAGGTTTGAAGTCAGGTTGCACACTCATATCTTGCTCCAACTCAGCGATCATTCTCGGCATAAATCAGGTAGTCGCCCTGCTCAATCACCAGGCTTAGGTTGTCGTCTTCGGATGGGGGTGCCCTGGACAGACACATATGGCCCGACGATCAGGGCCAGCACCAGCGCGCTGACCCCCAGGATCCACAGGCGTTCACGGTATCGGGGCATGCCGTATTGTAGCTTGGGCCGGGCGCCCACACCCCGGCGAATGGCCTATAATGCGGGCCATGAGCAACCCCTTCAAACTCTTCCGTTTGCAGCAGGTAGATACGCAATTGGATGCGGCCCGCGACCGCCTGGCCGAGATCGACCGCATCCTGGGCGAAGACGAAGCCTTGCGCGCTGCGCAGGCCCAGCAAAGCGATAGCGCCGACGCCCGCGACGAGGCGAAGAAGCAACTGCGCCGCGCCGAAGAAGAGGTGCAAGCCCAGCAGGTCAAGATTGAGCACAATCAGAATGCGCTCTATGGCGGACGGGTCACAAATCCGAAGGAACTTGAGGACCTGCAATTGGAAGCCGCGGCGCTCAAACGCCACCTCGGCGACCTGGAGGATGTTCAGCTCGAGAAGATGGTCGCACTGGAGGAAGCCGCCGCCCAGCTGGAGAACGCCCAGGAGCGCCTCGACAGCCTGCGCGCCGAACGCGCCAAGCAACACGGCGCCCTGGGCGAGGAACAGCAGCAGCTTACCCGTGAAGTCGCCCGCCTGGATGAAGAACGCAACGCCGCCCTCAGCGGCATTAGCCCGGATGCCCTGGCAACCTACGACAAGGTGCGCGTCAAGAAGGGTGGCCTGGCGGTTGCCAAGGTTGAAGATAAGCGCTGTGGCGCCTGCGCGGGTGCGCTATCCGATGCGCTGGCCCAGGCCGCGCGTTCCCCGGATACGCTCAGCTATTGCTCCAGTTGCAAGCGCATTCTATACGCCGGTTAGTTCTCTTCGATCTGTTGCAGGATGATTGCCTGCGCTTTGGCGGCAGGCATATCCAGAATACTCACCAGCTTATCGCGGCTGGTGGCCCCGCCCACGATTTCGATGCGGGATTTGTTAACCCCCAGGACTTCAGCTAAAAAATCCACTAAGGCCTGATTGGCTTTGCCCTCCACGGGCGGCGCGGTCAGCCGCACCTTGATCGTGTCGTCGGCCATCACCTCCACGATCTTGTTGCGCTTCGACCGTGGGGTAACGCGGATCGCCAGCGCCGATCCCTGATGCCCGTCGCTTAGCCTGCGCTTGCCTGCCATAGAAATGAGTTAAAACAACTCGAACAGCAGGCTGCCCAGTAACTGCAACAACAAGATCAGGATCAAGGGGCTGAAATCAATGCCGCCCATATAGGGCATCATGTTGCGGATCGGCGACAGCAAAGGCTCCACAATCGAATCCAGCGCCTGGCGCACGGGGTGATAGGGATCCATGAAGTAGCCCAACAGCACATCCACAATAATCAGGAGGGTAAAAAACTGGATCAGGTTGCTTATCAGAATATCCATACTGCTCACTTTCTAGTCGGGGCGCGGCCCCAGGATCGCGCTGCCGATACGCAGCAGGGTCGCCCCTTCCAACACGGCCGCTTCGAAATCGTTGCTCATGCCAATCGAGAGTTCATCCCAGCGATGCGCCGGGTAGGCCTGGGCGAGCAATTCGCCTAACTGGCGGGTGCGCTCAAAATAGGGTCGGGCCTCGCTGGGCTGATCCACATAGGGCGCCATACTCATGAGGCCGCGCATCTCAATATGCGGTAATTGTAATATCGCTTCCAACTCATCACGCCAAGCCTGCCAGGCGGCGGCATCCGGCAAGGGTAAGCCATACTTGCTGCCTTCGCCACTGACATTGACCTGCAGAAGCACCGGTAAGCGCTTGCCCGCCGCCTCGGCCGCCGCATCCAGCCGCTGGGCCACCTTCAGGCGCCCCAGTGAGTGCATCCAATCAAAATGGGCCGCCACGTCGGCCGCTTTGCGGCTCTGCACATGGCCAATCATGTGCCACTCCAGATTGGGAAAGGTAGACAGGGCTGCTTGCTTCGGCAAGGCTTCATCCACATAACTTTCCCCCAGCCGAGTGACGCCCAACTCGACCAGCTCTTCAATTAAATCAGACGGGTGGCCCTTGCTGACCAATACGAGCTTAATCTCATCCGGGTTGCGGCCGGCCCGGCGGGCAGCCTGCGCAATGCGGTCATGCACGCCCTCCAGGTTGGCCTGCATGGCGTCCTGGCGGATCATTGCGGCTCCAGCGCCAGCAGCACGCCAAAGCGTCCGGTACGGCCGCCCGAGGCGCGGTGGGAAAACCAGTCCTCATTGTGAGCATAGGTGCATTGCCCGGCGATCTCCACCCGCCCCACCCCGGCGTGCTCCAGCGTCACGCGATTAGCGGCCCACAAATCGAAATGGGTGCTGTCGCCGAAGCCCGGCAGCAGATCCTCGGCCTGCGCACCAAAGGCGGCGCGCACCTCGTCGGCGACCTCGGGTCCAATCTCGTAGTGCTCAGCTGATATCGAGGGGCCGATGCCAGCGATCAGGTCGCCGGGGCGGCTGCCGTAGGTTGCGGCCATCGCGGCCACCGCCTTGGCGCCGACCTTGAGGACGGTGCCTTTCCAGCCGGCGTGGGCCAGCGCAATCGCATGCTGCCGCGGATCGTAGAAAAGCAGCGGCACACAATCGGCGTAACGCATAAACAGGCTAACTTCGGGCTTGTCGGTCAGGATAATATCGGCTTGCTCCGGGCGCTGCACTTCCGGGGCGCGAGGGGCGTCAGCCACCAGCACCCGGTCGCCGTGCACCAGCCAGCTATCAAAAATCGAGCCCCGCGGCCGGTCGACGGCCTCGAAAACGGCCTGCATATTGGCCTGCACATCGGCCAGTTCGTCGCCCAGTGTAGAGCCTACGTTGAGGCTGGCGAAATCGCCGCGGCTGGCTCCGCCCTGGCGCGTGAAGGCCGCCTGGGTGAGCGGCTGGCCCGCCAGGCTATCGAAGGTGTAATAGCAAATCGAGTCGTGCTGGGTAAAGGGCATCAAGCGGACTAATGGTCTTCGGCGCGGGCTTTGGCGTCCAGGCGGGCTTTCTTGGCGGCAAAATTCACCCGCGTCTCAGCCATCGATTCCTCAATCAGCGGGAAGCCGAACCAGGCCGTGCTAAAACCAAACAGGGCGCCCGTTAGGGTGCGTAACAAAGGTGTGCTTTCGCGATAGTCCCAGAAAGGCCAACCCGGGATTTGGCTGAGCAATTGGCTGAAGCCGTCAATACCAATCGGCAGAATGCCGATGATCACCCACCAATACCAGGGCAACGGCGGGATACGCCGCCCGCTAGCCACAAAGAGCAGCCCGAAAAGAAACATGGCGCCGTATATGGCAATATCGCGTTCGCAGTAGGCCACCTTGTAGCCAACCTCTTCGTTGCCAATAAAGCGGCGTGCTTCCAATAAATCATCTTCATCCAGGCCGGTGGCTTCGCCATAGGTGACGTAGCCTTCCACGCCCGCCGAGGCCCGCGGGTAGGCGACCTGGTCGCCAAACAGGAACCAGGATCGGAAGGCCATCTGGTGGCACAGGGCGCCGTAGACGCTATAGATCGGGCGCGCCAGGGCAGGCACGCCGGCATTCATAAAGACCGGGGCCATAAAGGGCAAGGCCACGTAGAGGAAGATAAACAAGTTTAGCACCATCATGAAATGCCGGCTGAACCAGTGAATGATGCGGTCAGCAGAACTAAAGCTGGCTCCGCGCTCGCGCCGGGCGGCCAGTTTGGGGTCGCCCTTGGTTTGCTGCATGCGGTCACGCGCGGCCGCCAGGGTCATACTGATCTTGGCGCGATCCATCGGCGCTTCAACCGTGTAGGGACCAACCTGCAGTACCGGCACCCGCTCGCCATAAGCAACCTGCAAATCCGGATCTTCATCCACATCCACCAAAGCCAGGGTGTGCGGGATCTCGGATTGCAGCGACTCGAGGTCAGCTTTAACTTGCTCGCAGGGCGAACAATCTTTGCGCGTGTAGAGGGTGACCGTGATCACGGGCTAACTCCCATTTCGGCGAGGTGGGCGTCCAATTGGGCCGCGTTCATCGGCCCGATCTGTAAGATGCGTATGATACCTTGCTCATCAATGAAGAAGCTAGTCGGATAGCCGCGCACTTGGTAGCGGCGCTGGACCAGCCCATGCGGATCAAGCAGGACCGGCAGGTCCACCCCGATTTCTTCCATAAAACTGGCCACCAAATCGGCTGGCTCGTCAAAGTCGACGGCCAGCACCTCAAAGCCACCCTGCTGGTAGCGCGCCTCAATCGTGGGCATTTCCTCCACGCAGGGGCCGCACCAGGTAGCCCAGAAATTGACCAGCACCACCTCGCCGCGCAAATCGCTTAGCGAGACCGTCTCGCCATCCAGGTTTTGCAGCGTGAATTCGGGAGCACGCCCGCCTTCAATCGGAAGCGCTTCAGCGGATAGGGCCGCGCAGCCGCTCAGCAGCAAGGCCGCCAGCGTAAGGCGGATTAGTTGAGCAGGGGCAGCCAAGCGAAGGCTCCCACAGAATAGAGTACGGCGAGCAGCACCAAGCTGGCGCCGGTGCCGATAAACCACCAGTCCAGGAAGGTTTTGCCGCGGCGGGCCGCCAGGTAGCCAGGCAGCAAGCCTAACACCAAAGACACCAGCAGGGCGACGAGCAACATTTGGCCCACCATCACTTCGTCCAAAATATCGAAATAGGCGCCCAGGTTGGCCAGATTGGCCAGACGGCCGCTGAACAGCAGCGAACCAATCACGACCAGAACGGCGCCCATCGCCCGCTCCACGTAGAGGCTTACCTTGCCATAGCGGCGCAGGATGGTGGTGACCCAGCCGATTTGGGTGGCCGCCAACAGGAAGGGAATCGCCAGCCCTGCCGAATACGCGGTGAGCAAGGTTGCGCCCTGCAGCGGGGAGCCGCCATTCAGTGCCAGGGTCAAAATCGCGCCGAGGATGGGGCCGACACAGGGCGACCAACCAGCCGAGAAAAACACGCCCATCAAAGCCGAGGACAGATAACCGCGCTTACGGTCCGGGTCGCCCTGGGGGCGCAGGTCGTATTCCAGGAGGCGGATGCGCAAAATGCCTAGCATGTGCAAGCCAAAGATGATGACGACCAGACCGCCGACTTTAGTGAGCAATTCGGAAAAGTCGTAGAGCAAGCGGCCCAGCACCGAGAAAAGCAGGCCTAGCAGCACGAAGACCACGCTGAAACCTAGCACAAAGGCCAGCCCGTGGCTCAGCGTGTGCCAGCTGCGGCTTTGCTGCTCCTCGCCCAGCGCCACCGAGCGGCCGCTCAGGTAGCCGATGTAGGCCGGGACCAGCGCGAACACACAGGGAGATAAAAACGAAGCCAGCCCGGCCAAAAAGGCCAGGCCGACGGTTAGGTTGCCAGAATCCATGCGGCTCTGCTCCTAGGCTTCTATAACGCGCACGGCGGTTCCGGCTACCTGGTCTTCTTTACCTGGGTAGTAGGGCACTTCCGGGGAGGTCCAGCGGTAGATGAACTGGGCGTCTTCGGGAGTCACGTTGACGCAGCCAGCGGATGTGCGCTCGCCAAAGTTGTTATGCCAGTAGGTGGAATGGATGGCGATGCCCCCGGTGGCGATAAAGGTCGCCCAGCCAATCCCGGAGAGATCATAGCCCGCTCCGCTGGCGCCGCCCTCCATATGGGTGGACATGAACTTCATAAAAATGCGGAGATAATCGCCCACCGGCGTCTCCGTTTCCTCACCGAAACGGCCAGTGGAAACGCGACAGAAGAAGACCTCGCGACCGGCTTCATAGCAGGACATCGTCTGGCGGGCCAAATTGATTACAACTTGCTTGTCTTCGACTTCGGGCGAAATGGGACTGACGTCTTCCGGATAAATCGGCTTGAAGCCTGCCGCCGGCGCCCAAAACTGGTCGCCACGACTGCCGTGCAATTCGCGCACATGATACTCAGTCTCGCCGGCATCATTGGTGCGCAGGCCGTCAACCCACATCACCTGGCCATAATAGAAGCGGATTGGGAAATTATTGGTCACTAGGTAGGACACTCGGAAACCGCGTGCCAGGCCGCCCTCCAGTTGAGCTTCGACATAGGGCACAGTGACCTGCATCCACATACCCGGGCCATCCCCATAATCCGGCAGCGCGTCCAGGGGCGCGTGCTCAATATTGCGCACCGGCTGCAAGAGCGGCGACCAGATATAGCCCTGGGGCGTTTCCACCCAGCGCTGGTTGCGGTACGGCGTGTAACCGACCACCTCGCGCAGCCAGGGCAGCACCGTATCGCCGGCCACCTCGCCCGCCAGCGGCGCCTCCGAACTGGGTTGGGTGCGCAGGTTGATGAACTTATCCATCTCCTCGGCCACCCGGCCCAGGCGGTCGCCTTCGGCAAATTGCGGCAAGTGCGCCACGGTGCCCGTATAGGGAGCAGCGGAGGGCGCCCGCAGCGCGGCGGCGCCGACACCCAGGGCGCCCAACTGTAGGAATTCGCGTCGTGAAATTGGCTTAGCGGTCATTGCTTGCTAGATTTCCTCGTGTCTGGCTTCCTTACATAAACAAGGAGCGGAGCTTAGGCTCCACTCATTATTGTACCGTTGGCACTGCTTGTGAATATGAATTGCAGATTATGGGTTGGTGCGGAAGCCGCGCAGCCGTAAACTGTTGCCAATCACGAATACATCACTGAGAGCCATCGCACCAGCCGCCAAAATCGGGCTCAACAAGCCGATAGCAGCCGCCGGAATCAGCAGAATGTTGTAGATGAAGGCCCAAAACAGATTTTGCTTGATCGTGCTCAGTGTGCGGCGCGCCAGGGCGATTGCGCGCGGCACAGCCAGCAGGTCGCCAGTAATCAGCACCACCGGCGCAGCGGCCATGGCCACATCCGTACCGGTGCCAATGGCGATACCCAAGTCTGCTTGGGCCAGCGCGGGCGCATCGTTGATGCCATCACCGACCATCGCGACCACCTCGCCGGCGTCCTGCAGGCGGCGCACTTCAGCGGCCTTCTGGTCGGGCAGCACTTCGGCGATCACATCTTCCAGGCCTAGTTGGGCCGCAATCGCATCCGCCACCACCTGGCTGTCACCGGTCAGCATGACCACTTTCAAGCCCATAGCACGCAGCTTTTGGATCGCCTGCTTTGAACTGTCCTTTAGGGTATCGGCGATGCCGACCAGACCGCGCACCTGGCCATCCACAGCCACGAAAACGGCGGTTTTGCCTTCTTGTTGCAGCGCATCCATTTGCGGGCCGAGGCCATTCAATTCGAGTTGGCTCTCTTCCAGCCAGCGGCGGTTACCGACCAGCACCCGCTGGCCGTCTACTTCGGCGCTGACCCCACGGCCGACCTCCGCCTGGAATCCATCCGGGTTACTGAGCGCCAGCTCACGCTTGTGGGCCTCAGCCGTAATCGCTTCGCCGAGAGGATGTTCGCTGCCCTCCTCCACGCTGGCCGCCAGGCGCAGCAGATCGTCTTCGCTACCGGCCGAGGTGCTGAGGAAAATATCGGTGACTGCTGGCTGGCCGCGGGTAATCGTGCCGGTCTTATCCAGCACCACCACGCTGATCCCGGATGCGCGTTCAAGCGCTTCGCCGGATTTGATCAGTACGCCCATTTCGGCGCCGCGGCCGGTACCCACCATCACCGCCGTGGGCGTG
>OMJR01000088.1 GCA_900299355.1 Anaerolineaceae bacterium | reverse complement strand
GCGGGGCTTTTTTTATCCAGATTAGTTTTTCTTTCCGCTTACAGAGCCTTCTTTGTAAAAGCGGTTGATGGCCTTGACCAGCAGGAACATGGCGAAGACCACCACGATAAAGGTTACGACTGTGTTGATAAAGAGACCGTAGTTGATCGTAACCGCCCCAGCTTCGGTAGCTTCGATCAGGCTGGCGTAGGGGCCAGCTGGGTCCCCCGCCTGGAGCACCATGAATAAGTCGGTGAAATCAGCGCCACCCAACAGCAGGCCGATCGGCGGCATGATAATTCCATTGACCAGGGTATCCACGATCGGCGTAAAAGCCGACCCGATCACGAGACCGATTGCCAAATCCAGCACGTTGCCACGCATGGCAAAATCCTTAAACTCTTGTAACATAAGACCTCCTTAGGTTAGGCGCATTATAAAAGGGTCTGGTCAAAAGAAAAGGGCCGCCTGGTGGCGGCCCGGAATCTCAATCGCTTGGAAACAAATCAGGCAGGCCATTCAGCTGGCCCCAACCCTGGCCGGCTTCCACGCGCTGAACTTCGAGTTCGCTGAAGTAATCATTCAAGACCGCCGCCCGCTCCTGGGCCAGCGGCGGAATACAGTAATCCTCTTCCTCCCAAATGGCGGTAGTCTGATCCTGCAGCTTGGCATTCAGCAAGCTGTAGTGCAACGCGCTGCCGAAGGGCCGCATGGCTTCGATTTCGCCGCTATCCAGCCGTTGCTTCAGTTCGCCCAGCCGCGCCCGATCCGGTTTGGCGGTCACCAAATAATGCGCCATAACTCTCTCCTTCCATTCGCTTTACGGGAATCTGTAACTCGGTCACAAAATCGCTGGCTTGCTGCGCCAGATAGGCTTCCGGCAGCCGGTAGCCATCCTCCGAGGCGCCAAAGCGCAAATAGACTTCCCGGCTGGGGCCATCGATTTTATAGCCATTGGCGGCGACCCAGGTGAGCAGCGCCTGGCCGGCGGCATGGATTTCATCGTAGTCGCCATGAAATACCACACAGGCCATCTGCTCCACTGCAGGCAAGCTTAGCGCTTGCACACGGCCGCCCGCCGCCAACAGCCCACGGACTGGCACCGCCACCAGAGCCCCACCCTGGGCGCTGGTCTCATCAAAAACCGACAAGGGCGGCCCGGCAGCGCGTGCATCCTGGGCCGCCACAAAGGCCTCCAGCGACTCGAAGGCGTCCGTAAAACTATCTTCCGGCCCGCAGGCAATCGCGGCTATATCCAGAGCGGGCTGGCTGCGCAGCACCACCTCATGGGCTGGCGCCCCTTGTTCGCTCTCAATTTGTTGGATGCGGCTTTCGATCTGGCCCAGCCGGGCTACATCCTCGGCCAGCCTGGATTGCAGCTCGGCACGCCGCAACTCCAGCATGCCGCGCATCTCCTCAGCAGATACATCACGGTCCAGCAAACCGCCAATCTGATCCAGGGTAAAGCCCAACTCTTTCAGCGCCAGGATGCGGTTCAGGCGCGGCAACTGGTCGGCGCTGTAGTAATGGTAATCCGTATAAGGGTCTACATGGGCCGGTTTCAGCAAACCCAGCTCGTCATTGTCGCAGCATACGCACCGATACACGGCTGAATTGGGCGAAATCACCGATCTTAAACATAGCTGGATTGTACAAGCTCACATAGTGTCAGGGTCAAGGGTTAGGACGGCCGCCCCAAATCATTGATGATCCGATCCTGGAGAGCATCAAAGTCAGGATTGGCTTCATATAGGCCCTCATTTTGCTCATACCAAGCGACTATTTCTTGCACCCCCTCTTCAAAGGGCACTTCGGCTTTGAATTCAGACGCCACTTCGCGAATTTTGCTATTGTCAAACATCACGCTGTGAGCTTTGTCCCCCAGCAAGCTGGCGCCCCAATCAGCATCATAACGACTAATAGCTTCCGAGGCGATGTGCACCGATCGCAGTTCAACTCCGGCGGATTCCGCCACCACTGAATAGATCCGGTTCCAGGTCAGTACCTCATCCGAGGTGATGTGATAGGCTTCACCGATTGCCGCCGGATTGCCCAACAATTCAACAAAAGCCCGGGCAAAGTCTCGGTGATGGGTCAGCACCCACAGCGAGGTGCCATCGCCATGCACGATCACAGGTTTTCCTGCTAGCATGCGCCGCAAAATGGTGTAGCCCTGGCTGAAGGGCAGCAGGGTTCTGTCATAGGTGTGCGACGGGCGCACAACGGTCACCGGGAACCCCTCCCGTTGATAAGCCTCCATAAGGATTTCTTCGCAGCGCTGCTTGTTGCGCGAATATTCCCAATAGGGATTTCCCAGTGGGGTCGCTTCTGTGATCGGCAAACTGGGGACCGGCTTCTGGTAGGCCGAGGCGGAACTGATAAAAATGTACTGCCCCACTCGCCCTCGCAGCAACTCAATATCACGGCGAACATCGTCGGGATGAAAAGCGATCCAGTTGACTACGACGTCGATGTGATGCTCATCGATAACTTCCTGTAAGACTTGAGGATTAGCGTGAATATCGCCCGGCACTAACACCGCGTCCGCCGGAGAGGGCCGCAGGGACCTGCCTCGATTAAAGAGATACAAGTCGTGGCCATGTTCCAACGCGCGCGGTGAACAAGCCGAACTGATGATGCCGGTTCCGCCGACAAAGAGGACTTTGGCAGCCATGCGCAGTCCCCTAGCCCGCCAACTCCTCAAGCTTCGCCACGTTGGCTTCCAGTTCAGCGAAGGCCGATTCGATCGGCGCTTTGCTGCTCATATCCACACCGGCCAACTTGAACAGGTCCATCGCGTAGCGTGAACCACCGGCCGCCAGCATATCGCGGTAGCCGGTCGCGGCGCCATCCTCGCCAGCCAGTACCCGTTCGGCCGCGGCGTGCGCGGCGCTGATACCAATCGCATATTGGAATGGGTAATAGGGAATGTAGAGATGCAAGAACTGCGCCCAGGTGATCGCCGTGCGCTCCGGGTCGTCATCCATCGTGTCGCCATAACCCTCGGCAAACAAGCCGGCCATAATCTCCTTGAAGACATCCGCGGTCAGCGGCTTGCCCGCCTTGGCGCGGTCATATACCTCAAGTTCGAAGCGTGCCAACGTGGGCATCACGAAGAAGTAGCGGTGGAAATTCGACATGGCTTCGTCGATCATCGCCAGCTGGAAATTATCGTCGTCGCCTTTGATCTTGCGCAAATAGGCGCGCGTCATTGCCTGGTTGAAGTTCGAGGCTGTTTCGGTTACCGTTGACGAAATCGCGCCATAGTCGTTGTAGACAATCGGCTGGTTCATCGCAAAGGCGTGGCTGTGCATTGAGTGGCCCAGTTCGTGGGCCAGGGTGCTCAGGCTATACACGCTGTCCACATAGCTCATAAAAATATACGGTGGCTTGCGCCCCACCATGCGCGACGACGCGGCGCCCTGGCGCTTTTCAACATTCGGAGCCCAGTCCACCCAGCGGTTTTCCAGGCTGCCAGCGCGCATAATGTCCACGTACTCCTCGCCGAGCGGCTTAAGTGCTTCACAAATCCACTCCACCGATTGGGCATAGGGGATCACCGGCGGATCTTTCAAAATTGGAGCCCACACGTCATAGGGCGCCATTTTTTCCAGCCCCAGCAGCTTGGCCTTCACCGCCCAATAGCGATGCCATACGGGCAAATTTTCTTTGAAGACATCAATCAGGTTATGGAAGACCTGGGTCGGCAGGTTGTTGGGCGCCAGGCGCATTTCCAGCACGCTATCAAAGTCGCGCACCGTGGCCAGGAAGTCCATATGCTTGATATTGCCCTGGTAGAGCGCCGCCAGTGTCTTTTCCATGGAGAGGTAACCGTCGTGGTAATTTTCCCAGGCGCTGCGGCGCTGCTCCCGGTCGGTAGATTGCATTGATGTATTTAACGTGGACTGGAAGACCGGATGCGCCTCGCCCTTAGAATCAACCGCGTCTTCGAATTTGAGGTCAGCATTGGTCAGCTCACTATAAGCGCGGTAGAACATCCCGAAGGGATCCTGGGCCATGCCCAGCACTTCTTCCACTTCCTCCGAGCGGGTGTTTTTCTGCATGCGCAGTAGATTATGGAAATAGTGCTCAAATTTAGCGAGGCGGGGCTCCTCTTTGGCCCAGGCAAGCAACGCATCACCCTTGGCCAGCAGTTGCGGCTCCACAAAGGCGGTGGCTGCCTGCAGGCTGGCCCCGAGCGCGCTGGCCTGCCCCATGCGGCTGGTGGCTTCCTTATCGCTGCTATCCACATTTCCGGCCCAGCCCACAAAACCAGTCAGCTCATAAATACGGGTGGTGTGTTGCCCATAGACATCAAACCAATCTGCCAGCGCTTGCGCGCTCTGTGTGATCTTGCCATTGAATTTCTTCAGCTCGGGTAATGCGGCCTTCGCCTCTTCAAATTGCTTATCCCAAGCCGCCCAGGATTCAAAGGTGCTTTCGCGATTCCAGGTAGCTTCCAGGGGGGCATCGGCGCGTTTCAATGTGGGCATGGGGTTTCCTTCAATTAGCAGTGGACGTTGATTTATTGTACTCGCGCTTTTAACGCATACAGCCCGCCTTTCGGCGGGCTGTATTTTTTGGCTGGGATAACCCTACTTATCTTTCCACGTAGATACTGTATTCAGACACATAATGGCCGGCGGGATAGTCGCCAAAGCCATCATTCAAAGCACTGGTGAAGTTTACATCGACCACGAAGCTGTGCTCACCGTAAGCCCAATCTCCGATCAAAACCGAAAGCACATAGCAGGGACCATTGGCCGAAGACACCAGGTCTAACTGCATGTCTTCCACGGCCAGTGCTTCGCCGTTGAGTTCGAAGGCAAATTCCATGCGTTCCCAATTGTCTTCCAGGATTTCCTCGGTGGTTGTGCACCAGAAGTACCCAGCAATCATGTCTTCGCTTTCGCTCAGCACCACGGTGTAGGGCAGTATCCCAGGATTGGTTTCTTCCTCATCGCTGTAGTCCTCGCGAACCAAATCAAGGATCAACGGCGTTCCGGCGTTCAACTCACCAATCAGGTTAAAGCTGGCGCTCACCGAGGGTTCGCTTGCCGGTGTCACGCCTCCACCGCGTGGCTTATCCAGGGCCTCAACCGCCGCGGCCAGAACCGGATCGCCGCCACCCAGCAAGGTCTCTTCAGTCACCGGAACCACCACATCCGGCACCACACCAGTGCCTTCGATGATGATGTTGCCTTCCATATCAAACGGGCGCCCAATCGGGAAGCGCACGGTGACATCGTTGGGCATTTGGAAGTCCTTGACCGCGCCAGCCAAGCCGCCGGTTGGATATTGACCTACGATGATCGCGCGTTCCTGCAGGGTCATATCCCATGCAAAGAACTCACAGGCGCTGGAGCAGTTAGGTCCAACCAAGACAGCAATCTTGCCATGAAAGCGCATCTCTTCCGCAGGCGGATAGAAGACACCAACCACATCGGGATTGACATAGAAATCATCGACGCTGTCGTCCCAAACAGCTGTATTGCCCAACTCCAGACGCTCGTCAAAGAAGTAGGCCGCCATCTGGTCGGCCATGAAGCCGAACCCGCCGCCGTTATTGCGCATATCAATCACCAAGCCAGTGACGCCATTGTCATTCATGGTCTGAATCATGCGCTCCCACAATTGGACGGTGAGCAACTGGTTATCCAGGAAACTAAAGATCGAAACGTAGCCATAGCCGTTATCCATGATCTCAAACTCCACGGGCAATTCCAAGCCGGTGACACCCGCAAAGAATGAAGAGGACGAGAAGGATTCATACTCGTTCACAGTATCCAGGGTAACGGTACGCGCAGCGCCATTCGGGTTTTGATATGTGAGATCCACTGATTCGCCCAGCACAAAGCGCACCGCATAACGCAATTGTTGCAATCGTAGCGTGTGCTGGGTGCTAAAGGGCGAAGACCAGGGCACGACGCTATCAACCGCGTCGTCAATGGCCACGCCATTGATCTCCACGATCTGGGCGCCCAGTTGGATGCCCGCTTCCTCAGCCGGTCCACCGGGTGTTAGGTAGTTGACGATCACGCGCCCATCGTCGGTATCGCGAATGGCCAGGCCAATGCCGCCAGAAATTTCTTCCTGGAAGGCGTTATTCAGGCTTTCATCAAAACTAAAGCCGATGTGCCCATCGGGGATTGACCACAAGAAATCGCGCAGGGCCAACATGTAGGCGGCATCGTCATTAGCCGCTTCCGCGTCGGCAAATTTCGGGGCGAATTCATCATACAAAGCATCCCAATCAATACCCTTCAACTCAGTGAAGGAATACTCTTCTGACATCATGGCCCACATCTCCTCAAAGGCCTCAGAGTAAGAAAGGCCAGAAAAATCATCCAGCGCTAGTCCCTCGGGCTCATAGAGGTCCATGACGATGTGGCGCGAACGATCAAAGGTAAAGGGGTCAGTATCCATGATGACCGTGGTGTAGCCCTGTGGCAGGCCCACAATTGGGTCATCCTCGGTGAATAACAGGCCATCGTCGCCAAAGCCTGACGGGAAACCCTGCTCCCCATTGGGAGCGTACACCAGGATCTTGCCACCCACATACTCGCCTTCGGTTTCGGGCAATTCGCTCACCTCGGTAGAGGCATACGCGGTGGACCAGCCACCGCCGCTCAGGTCGCGCTCTTCCAGGAAGGGATCACCAAAGTTGTTCGTCCAATAGGCCGCCGCAAACACTTGTACGCCTTGATCCTCTTCGCCGTCGTTATCGACATCGCGATAACCGCCCTGCGGCTCAATCGGCAGTGAAATACTGTAGCTAAAAGGAGACGTAAAGAAGTCCGAAGTGATCTGGCCGATCGTTTGTGACTCGGTCGGCATCAAATAGCCGAGGTCGCGGTCAATAAAACCAGCCTGGTCTTCGAGAATTACGAGGGGTTCAGCCACTCCATCGGTAAAGAAGGGAAAGCTGTAGGTCAATTCGCCAGTGATATTCACCGTGCCGCCTTCGTCACTTTCGATCGGCGCGGGTTCGAACTGGCTTTCGTTCACGGCAACGGTGGGCGTAGCGTCCGCCGCCTCGCCGCCGCAAGCAACAAGTAGGGCCGCCGCAAGCAGCAGCGCCATGAGGGTGCGAGATTTCATCTCAATGTCTCCTATCAGTGCATGGATGAGAGTATGCCGATTGTACAAGGATTTACATAAAATCGGTTGGCTTGCCTTTTCGACTAACAAATCCGATTACAATGTCGGTGGCCGTCCCGCGGCCCATCCCATCTAGTGAGGAGACAATCCAATGCAAGAAAGCATCATTTCGAGTGTTTTCCTGCCCCTGGCCATTTTTGTGATCATGGTCGCCATGGGTATGTCGCTGGTTTCGGACGATTTTCGTCGCGTCCTGGCCCAGCCCCGGCAGGTTGCTATCGGCCTGCTCTGCCAGCTGGTGCTGCTGCCGCTGGTCGGTTTTGGCGTTGCCACCCTGTTTGCCTTATCTTCGGTGTACGCGATCAGTATCGTGTTGCTGGCCGCTGCCCCCGGCGGTTCCACCTCCAACGTGATCGTGCATGCCGCTGACGGTGACCGGGCGCTCTCCGTAACCCTGACCGCTCTATCAAACTCTGTCGTCTGGCTGACGATGCCTTTCCTGCTCAGCATCGCCTTTGCCCGCTTCGGCGGCGAGGCGCAGACCATCGAGTTCCCGGTCGTGGATACCATGATCCAGATTGCCGCACTGACCATCGTGCCCGTGATCATCGGCATGTTCATCCGCAACCGCAATCCCGAATTCGCCGAGCGCACCCAGGACAAGAGCAAAACCCTGGCGACCGGCTTCCTCTTTCTGGTGATCATTGCCCTGGTGATCCAAAACTGGGCCACGATCCTCAACGAAGGACCGCGCTTTGCCCCCGCCTTTATCGTGCTGAACTTTGTGGCGCTGGCGGTTGGCTATCTGGTCGCTTGCGCGGCCAAGATTGATGGCGTGCAATCCACCACCATCGCGATTGAGACGGGCATCCAAAACGGCACCATCGCTATCACCATCGCGATTTCGGTGCTGGGCAACAACGAGATGGCCGTGATCCCGGGTCTGTATTCGATCTGGATGCTGATTACGGGCTTCGCGCTGGCGCGCTGGTATGCTGGCCGCCGCATGGCTGCGGTCGTCTCAGCCGCCTAATCTTTCCAGCCCAACAAAAAAGGTCGCGCGTTGCGCGACCTTTTTTGTTCCTTGAAGGCCAGTCCTGCGGCGGCCAGCGCCTGCCGCAGAATACGGATGCCTTTGGGCCCCATGCCATGCAGGGCCAAGACCTCTTTGGCAGACACGCCATCCAAGTCACCCAAGCGCCGATAACCGGCCGCTGTCAGGGCGTTTGGCCGGATTTGACAATCCGGGAATATCGTTAAAGTCGCTGTTGGGATTGGTAGACACAGAAAAACCTCCTGGTGGCGCCATCTCGGCTGCTGGGTTCATAAATAAAAAGCCGCTGGCTGCGCCAACGGCTTTTTTTTGTGGTGCCCCCACGGGGAGTCGAACCCCGGTTTTGGCCTTGAGAGGGCCACGTCCTAGGCCACTAGACGATGAGGGCGCATTTTTCTGCGCAAAATGCGCTCAAGGAGTTTCGGCTGCCCCAAAACTCCAGGGCGCAAAAAGGTCAGCGATGTAAAAGCTCCCGGTGTCGGGAGCAGGCGAGATTTTACCATGCGGGCCTTGGCGCGTAAAGATGCGGGCTCAAGGCCGCGCTTCAAGCAGGACGATTTCGGAATCTTTGCCGCGGCACTCTTCCACCGGGTCGCTCACATAGCGGATATCGTAGCGGCCAGCTTCGATGTCGGCTTCCCAATCCGCATAGTGGCGCCCTTCGACCAGCACAAAGTCAGCCTCGGCGCGCCACTGCGCGGCCCAATCGGCGTTCCAGTAGCCGAAGCGCAGCAATTCATCGTTGACCTGCGGGCCGCCGATATCGGCGAAGTAGAACACGTTGTTCATCTGCGGTGGATAGATGCCCACCCCACCCAGATAGAGCAGGATGACCGGCGAGTTGGCCGCATCGTAGTAGACCGTGGCATCCGTCGGCACGAACGCGGCCAACGCCTCACCCGCCGCGGCGTAGTTAGCGACCACATCGCCGCCGCAATCCAGAGTCTGGTCGCCGCCGCCAAAAAGCACCGTCGGCCCCAGTACCTGGCTGGCGAGGAGTAAACCAGCTATCACGGCGTAAGCCGCCGAACTGCTAGTACCCCGCCGCGCCCGCCACCAGGCCATCGACGCTAGCAGCACGCCCAGCCCCAAGCCCAGCAGGCTGGGCACAATCACCGTACTGTCCTCAATGCTCCAGCCGAACTTCGCCTCCAGCGGCCCCCACAGCGGCACAGGCTCCCCGCCCGGGCGCGGCAGCGGCAACTCGGTCAGCGCCAACCCAATTTGGTCGGCGGCGGCGTGGCCCAGCATCAGGCCCAGCACAATGATGAGGGCCAGCACGGCGGCCCGGCGCCAGCCCGCGGGATTTCGTCGCCAATAGGGCGCGGTGGCCACCAGGGCCAGCAGCGCAATCCCATTGAAAAAGGCCAGATAGCCTGAAAAGCAGAAGAAGGTGCAGCTATTTCCGCTCAGGGCGGCCCAGGCATGGATGCCAAACAGCGTCAGGTAGGCGGCGTTCAGGAAGACCGCCAGCTTGAAGGCCCAATCGCCCCAATCCCGGCGGCGCGGCCATAGGAACAAGTTGGTGAGCACGCCCGCCACAGCCAGGAAGTTGAAGGCCAGGCCATCCGCGGCCGCCTGGAACATATCCCACATCGGGTCGTCCAGGTGGCTTATCCACCAGCTGAAAGGACTGGCCACAAAGGTCTCGTATTTGCGCCAGGGCGAATAGAAGGGTTCCAGGAAGGGCAGCAACCCTTCGGGAATCCAATAGGCCCACAGGCGCAGGATGCCCGGCCAATAAGCCGCATGCACCACCACCAGGGCGGCAAAAGCGCTGAGCGCCAATGCAAGCCCGGCGCGGCGGCCATGCTGCCAGAAAGTGTAGAGCGCCAACAAGGCCACCAGCGGGGCCATGTTGATGCGTACCATCACGGTGATGCCGGCCAGGATGCCGGCCAGCACCGATTGCCAGGCTGGCTGCTCGCGCCCAAGCGCCAACGCCAGGGTCCACGCCACCAAAGCGGCGACCAGAAACTGCGAAAAGGCTACGCTGTAGGCCTTGACCAGCGCAGGATTGAGCGCAATCGCCCACACCAGCGCCGCGGCCCACCAGCGACCGCCCATCCGCCGGGCCGCCAGCCACAGGCCCGCCAAGGCCAGCGCTCCCAGCACGAAGGCATACCAGCGCGCGGTGGCGAGGCCCGGGCCAAAGGCGGCCTGCACCCAGCCCGGAATGGTGAAACTCAGCGGCATATGGTTGGTCAGGAAGCCGTAATCCTGGAAGGGTTCGTAAATCCCGAGGGCGTAGTAATAGCCCTTCACCAGGTAGAGCCCTTCATCTAATATGGACCGCAAGCTGGAAAGGTAGTGATAGCTTTGCGCCAGGTAGGCTAGCGCACCCGCGCCTGCCAGCCAATAAGCCGCCACTGGACGAGCCAGCAGCCAGTCGCGCGCCGCGGCCAAACGTGCGCTTAGCTTACTTGCCATACCAACCAAACTCGGCCAGCTTCACCGGCACCCAGAAGAGCATGTCCAGCGCCAATACAAGCGCGACCGCCCCGAAAGCCCGCGACCGCCAGACTCGGGCCGCCGCGGCGCGCCCGAACAATTCGACGACTTCATCGCCATCCAGCAAATGCCGCAAAGCCACGCAGCCGGCGAAGAGCATCGGCAGCATCAGGCTGTAGGTGAAGCGCTGGTCGGCATAATCGGCAATCGGCCCGTACCAGGCATAGGCCAGCAGGTAGCCGCCCCACATCAATGCCACGAAGCCAATCAAAGGCCAATAACGCCGCCACAATTCGCGAGCCCGCGGCCGGTTGGCCCAGGCCGCCAGCGCCACCAGCGCGGCCAGCAGCACTGGATAGCTGACCAAACTAAAGGTGTTCCACAGGTTGCTGGCCTGGTTTTGGACGCCGCGCCACAGGCGCGCGCCAATCTCGGCCGTGCTGTGGGTTTGCAGGTAACGGCTGGGCGACGGAATCTGGTCCTCGGGCAAGTCGGGCCAGCCGACCCCGTCGCCATGTGCGCGGGTGCCCTCGGTGGCCTCGCGCCAGCTGTCGTACCAGGCGTAGAAGGTGGTGTTCACGTTGTAGAAATAGTGCCCATAGCGCGCTTTCGACTCGCTGATATAGGGCCACAGCACGGCCACAAAGACCAACGCCACCAGCGCCAGACTTAGCAGGTAGCTGTGCGGACTGGCGAATCTGAAGGTACCCTCACGTCCGCGCCGGATTGCCGCCACCACGGCTAAACCCGCCAGGGTAACCAACACCAGCGCCGCCAACGGCAGCGCGGAGGCCTTGGTCAGATGGGCCGCCGCCAGCGCTAGCCCCAGCAAGGCGGCGGTGGCCCAATGCGAGCGTAGCAGCAAGCGGCAGGCTAGCAAGAAGGCCACGAAGAACAGGAAGTAAAACAGTACCTCAGGCTGGCTGTAGGGCGCCTTGTAAATGTACAGCGAGAAAGCGGCCAGCAAGGTCAGCAGCAGGGCTTCCCCTCGCGACAAATGCGCCTTGACCAGCCAAGAGAAGCCCGCCAGCAGCACCAGCGAGAGCAAGATGTTGAAGGTCTTGACCAGCTCGAAATTTTCGAAGAAAGCCCGGCTGGCAGCCAGCAGCGGGGCCAGCAGAAAGGGATAGAGCGGCATAAAGTTGCGCCCACCGGTGAAGGTATAGCCGCTGGCAGCCACCTCATAGGCAAAATTGATAAAAATGCCCTGGTCGCTATTCTTCCAGTCATGGTTCAGCGCCGAGAAATAGTTGGCCGCATCCCAATAGAAAATCAGCAGCACTGGCAGAAGCGCCATCAGAACTGCGCGCAGCTTCCAGTCGCGGTCGCCGGCCAACAGCGCAAGCAAGATGATGTGACCAGCGGCAAGCGTCGCGAAAACGGCCACCGGCAGCAGGCGGCTAACCTCTGCAGCGTAGGCCGCAGGCGCAATGTGGCGATGCAACACTAGCAGCAGGCTCAGCGCGCCCACCATCAGGGTCGCAATAAAGGCTGCCCGCGAATTCAGCCAACGCTCGGCCAAGCCCCAAATTGGCGCTTCATCGCGTCGCGCGGCCAGCGCATCAGATGCGCGTGCATCGCGTCCAGT
>OMJR01000087.1 GCA_900299355.1 Anaerolineaceae bacterium | reverse complement strand
TCGTATCAGGTGGATGCTGTTGACTTATTCTTCAATCGCCGCGCGCACTTGGGCGGCCAGCGCGCCAAATTCGGGCGTGTAACGCATTTGGGGCTGGCGCGGGCGCGGCAAGTCCACCGGTAGGTCCAGTTTCAGGTGCGCCGGGCGCTGGCTGAGTACCAGCACACGGTCAGCCAGATAGACCGCTTCGCTGATGTCGTGGGTGACCATGAACACGGTCTTATGGTTCAGGCTCCAGATACGCAGTAAATCCTCCCCCATGCGCTCGCGGGTAATGGCATCCAATGAGCCGAAAGGTTCATCCAGCAGCAGCAGGTCAGGGTCCTGCACCAGCGCTCGAGCGATGGCTACCCGTTGGGCCATGCCGCCGGACAAATCATCCGGCCGGGTGTGCTCAAAACCAGACAGACCGACCAGCTCCACCATGGCCGCCACTTGCGGTACGGCAGCCGCGGCTTCCAATCCGGCCACCTCCAGGGGCAGCCTCACGTTTTCGGCCACTGTGCGCCAGGGCATCAGGTTGGCATTCTGGAAGACCAAGCCGACCCCGGGCTGAGGCCCGCGCAGCGGCTGGCCGCGGAAGTCCACTCGGCTCTGGCTGGGCTCCAGCAGTCCGGCGAGGAAGCGCAGCAGGGTCGACTTGCCGCTGCCCGAAGGGCCAATAAGAGCCACGAATTGGCCGCGCGGCACCTCGAACGAGATATCGTCAAGTACATGCAGGATGCCGCGGTCGTGGAAGGAAGCGGAGAGAGATTGAAGTGAGAGCAGCGTGTCGGTCATGATTGAGGGACTAGTGATTAGTGATCAGTGATTGGTGATTAGGAACTGAAATAAGAAAATTACCACTAACCAGTTACTAGTTACCATCATGGCACAAATTGGTTCGTGTAAGCTGCATCCAAATCCAGCGGCCCGGCCAGCAGGCCCATTTCCAGCAAGACGGATTGCATATTCTGCCAGGCGGCGGGCTGGCTGAAGCCAAGCTGGTCGGCCTGCCAGAAATCCAGCGATGCGGCCAGGACCTCTTTTTGAACCGCCTCATCGGCTTCGGCCAGGGTATCTACATAGAGCTTGCTGATTTCGTAGGCTGCATCAGGGTCGGCCAGCGTATCAGCCAAGCCACGAAGGAAGGCCTGCACGAAGCCGGCCACCAGTTCCGGGTCCTCGGCGATCACCATCTCACTGGCAATCAAACCATTGGCCGCCAACTTCACGTAATCAGCCACCGGTAACACGCTGACCTCATAGCCCTGAGCGCGCAGCTGGATGGGTTCGTTGGTGCTGTAGCCGACCACGGCATCTTCCTGACCGGCGGCCAGGGCGGCCACCTGGTTGAAGCCAATCGAGTCGAGGATCACGTCTTCTTCAGCCACCCCGGCCGCACTCAGCATGGCGCGCAGGCCCACATAATTGGCGCCAAAGAGGCCCGGCAGGCCGACGCGCCGCCCCACCAGATCGGCGGGCGTCTCAATCCCGGATTCCGCATTAGCCACAACCGCCACGGGGAAATCCTGGTACCAGGCGGCCACATAGACCACCGGGATCTCCTGGGCGCGGGCCAGCAGTACCTGCTCAGCCGAGACGACGGCAAAGGGCAATTCACCCGCGCCAACCAAGGCGAGACCATCGGTCTCGAAGCTGTAGTCGAACTCGATTTCGATGCCGGCCTCGGCGAAGTAGCCCCGCTCGACCGCAACATAAAAGGGCGCGTACTGCACATTGGGGATGTAGCCCATCGGCAAGCGGATGGTTTCGGTGGCCGCGGGCGTCGCATTGCAAGCGGTGAGTAATCCCAATCCAATGGCCATAAGGAACATTCGCTTAATCATTCAATCACCTATCAATCCTTGACTATCTTGTCTACTTGGTTACTATCAACAGGTCTTTGCCAGGCCAACCAGCGGGCTTCGAGCAGCAAGACCAGCCCGTATAGCGCCAGGGCCAGGGCGATCAGGGTGAAGACCGCGACAAAAACCAGGGCGGTATCGTATTCGCCGCGGCCGACATTGATCAGGAAACCGAGGCCGCGGTCGGCGCCGACAAACTCGCCCACGACAGCGCCAATCACTGAGAGGGTGGCGCCGATGCGCAGGCCACCGAGTAGCACCGGCAGCGCCGCGGGGAATTCCAGCAGGCGCAGGGTCTGCCAACGGGTGGCGCGCAATGAGCGCATCAGGTCGTGCAAATCCTCCGGCACCGAGCGCAGGCCGACGATGGTATTGATCAGTACCGGAAAGAATACGATCAGGGCGCAGATCAAGACCTTGCTAAGCAGACCGGGGCCGAACCAGATCACCAGCAAAGGCGCGATGGCGACGATCGGCACGGATTGGCTGGCGACCACATAGGGCGCCAGAAAGCGCTCCAGGCGCGGCGACTTGGCCAACAAGTAACCCAGCAGGCTGGCCGCCCCGGCGCCCAGGGCCAGGCCGCCGAGAACTTCCTGAATCGTGACCCAGGCGTGGCGCGCCAGGGTGCCGTCGGCCAGGGAGCGCAGCAGCCGATCCCAGACCTGGCCCGGGCCAGGCATGATGAAGGCCGGCAGCTGGCTGATCTCGACCAGGAGGTACCAGGCGAGGATGCCGAGGCCGACGGTGAAGGCCAGCAGCGCCCAGTTGCCGGCGCCCTGGCGGCCCGGCCGCCAATTCCTAAGTTGCCGATTTGCTTGTGCCATACCCAATCCTGGGGCAACAAAAAGCCCCGATAGTGATCGGGGCAGGATGCGTCAAAGGCCGCTGTGCAGCGTAGTCGCTAGCAATAAAAATCCCGACAACGAATGTTCTCGGGACGTTGCAGTAGCGCACTGGCACAAGCACAGCGCTTGGAATTAATTTTGTGCGGAGGACAATATTAATTCCCCTAGTCGTTCGCCACAGGCGAACGACGCCCTTCTTTCATCCGGACTATACCGTCGGCCCCGGAGTTTCACCGGATCATGCAAGCTCTATGGCCTGCTCGTGGGCTATACCACCGATCAGGAGTTGCGCCGTGGAGTTTGCAAAGCAAACTCCCCAAGGTGCGGCTTCGCCGCACCGGCACTCACCATGCCCCGAAGGTTATTTAGTTGTGAATCGATTATACCAAGCACGTTTCCCATTCATTTGAGACGGGAACCCGAAAACAAAAAGAGGGCCGGAAATCCAGCCCTCCCTCGTATACAGATTAAGGCTGATAGCTGAGAGCTAGCCCGCCCCACCCTCTACATCTTCGATCTCGGTCAGGGCGTTCATCACATAGGTCTCGGCCATCAGCAAGTTGCCATTGGCGCGCTTAAGGACGGTCAGAATGGTGCTCATTTTGGCCACTTCTTCGAGCTGCTCCTTGACAAACCAGCCGAGGAATTCCTGGGCGATGTAATCCTTTTCCTTGACGGCGATATCCATCAAGGCGTTGATTTGCTTGGTGACCTCTTCCTCCCAGCCCAGGGCAGCGCGCACGGCATCCTCGGGAGATTTGAAGTCGGCCCGCGCCTGCTCAATGGCCGGTACGGCGATCTGGCCGCCCGCGTCCAGAACGTAGCGCACAAACTTCATTGCGTGCCCGTACTCTTCATAGGCCTGGTCAAAAAACAAGCGGCCAAAATGCAACATGTCGTCCGCCTCAAAGTAGCTGGCGATGTTCACGTACTGCATAGCGGCGCCCATCTCACGCCCGATTTGGGCGTTGATCGCTTTTTCCAATTCCTTACTGATTAACATGCTTCCTCTCTTCTATATCGATAAGTGCCTTAATTATAACCGAATATCAACCAGGGTGAAAATTAAGTTCACCTGAGTACATCTATTCCCTGGCCCGCAACCACTTCGCCCACCTCCCAGAGTGGTTGCCCCGCTTCTTCGGCTGCGGACTGGAATTCATCCGCCGCCTGGGCCGGAACCGCCAGCAGCAAGCCGCCGCTGGTTTGCGCATCAAAAAGCAAGGTGCGCTCCCAGCGCTCAAAGCCGTCCGCAAAGCGCACATGCGGGCCGTAGTATTTGGCATTGTCAATCGAGCCGCCCGGGAAGGTGCCCGCCTCACCGAATTGCTTGGCCGCCGAGGTGAAAGGCACCTGCTCATAGTCGATACGGATACCCACCCCGGCGCCCTTGCCCATTTCCCAGGCGTGACCCAGCAAACCAAAGCCGGTCACATCGGTACCGCCGCGCAGTTCAAAGCGCCGGGCCAGCTCGCTGGCGGTCTTGTTCAACCGCGTCATCCACTCCACCACTTCGGCTTCATCCTCGGCGCTGGCCTTTTGCTGTTTGACGGCGGTATTGGTCACGCCGAAACCCAGGGGCTTGGTCAGGAAGAGCCGGTCGCCGGGCTGCGCGCCCTGCTTACTGATTGCCTGGCGTGGGTCCACGAAACCCAACGCGATCAATCCGTATTTGGGTTCATCATCCTGGATGGTGTGTCCTCCAGCCACCACCGCGCCAGCTTCCTTGGCCTTGTCAGCGCCGCCGCGGAAGATTGCCGTGCCAATTTCGGTGGGCAAATCCTTGGGCAGGGCGGCAATGTTGAGCGCCAGGAAGGGCGTGCCGCCCATGGCAAAGACATCCGAGAGGGCATTGGCGGCGGCAATCGCGCCAAAGTCGTAGGGGTCATCCACCACTGGAGTAAAGAAATCGGTGGTGACCACCAGGGCGCGGTCCTCGTCCAGGCGCCATACGGCGGCGTCATCGGGCGAACTGAGGCCGACCAGCAGGTCGGGGCTATCGGCCGGGTCGAAAATACCCTGGATTGGCTGCAGCAAATCGGCCAAGGTCTCGGCCTTCAGCTTGGCGGCACAGCCGGCGCAGGTGGCCAACTCGGTTAATCGAATGGTTTTGGGGTCCACTTGGCTTGCCATAAAAACCTTCTTGTTAAAAAACACAGGGCAATCGCGCTAGTCTAACATGCGGCCGATTGCCCTGTGTTGAAGTTTACGCGTTTTGCTTATTGGGGCGGAATGATGTTCCCGGGCAGGATGAAGGGCGCATCCGAGGGCAACAGGATGACGGAGATGTTGGGAGCCAACTTCTGGATGTATTCCAGCGTGAGCACATCCGGATTGGTCGAAATCGCCTCACCCAGCAAAGCCAGCGCCTGGGCCTCTGCCTCTGCCTCAATGATGCGGGCTTCAGCGGCGCCCTGAGCCGCGATCACGGCGGCATCGGCTTCACCCTGAGCAATCTGGCGGGCCTGCTCGGCTTCCTGGCGGCGTTGCTCCACCACAAAAGCGGCCTGCTGAGCTAACTGTTCAGCAATCTGCTTCTGCTCCACCGAAGCAGCATATTCATCCGAGAAGGCAATATTGCGCAACACAAAGTCGATCAAGATAATGCCGTTCTCTTCAAAACCCACTGCCAGTTCTTCGCGGATCAGGTTGGTCATATCCAAGCGGCGGGAGCTGTAGACTTCCTCCACTCCGAATTGCGCCACCGCGTCGCGGATTACACCGCGAGAAAGCGCGCGCACCAGGCCATCAATGTAGCGATCCTGCCAGCGGATGTGCACATCCACTACCGCATCGGGATCGACTGAAAAGATCACCGAAGCATCCACGCGCACCACCTGTCCATCCGAGGTGCGTGCTTCGACCGAGTCGTCTCCGCGTACCTGGCCCTCTTCCTGGGCAATGGACATGGTGTAAGTCTCACGCGCGATGGAATAAGTCACTACATTTTCAGCATAGGGAATGATCCAGTTCAACCCAGGCTGCAGTGCTTCATCACGTACACCATTCTCGCGAATGGTAACGACTACACCGCGCTCCTCGGGTGGGATAAAGACCGCCGCCGCTGAAGCAATGTTAATTAGCAAGGCAAACACAATCACAGCAATGATCATGCCGCCAGCGCCACGCATGGGGCGGCCGCGGGCCTGGCGCAGCACTACCACGGCCAATATCGCCAGTACCGCCAGCCACGAAAAGCCGGCCAATACTCGCAAAAGGGTTACGAGAGCCACGTTTTCCTCCAAAATGTAAGGGGTCGATTTCTACTCACCGAGCATGGTAGCATGCTCGTATGCTTCATTATAAGGGCGAGCTGGTTGAGCTACTGTTAGAAAGATATCAAAACGCAACCGCGCGCCTGCGTTTACCCAAAGCCGCCCTGCCCCAACCCGGCCAATACCTGCAAGCCCACAGCGAGCACCCAGACGAAATCTTGCCGGTGAGCCTCTTCGCCGCCGGCGACGCCGAAGCGATCCGCAATTCAGAGGACATCTTGCTGCCGGTGGCCGGCGACTTGCCCGCCTATTGGCAGCCCGGGCTTGAGCTGCACCTGCGCGGGCCGTTGGGACGAGGCTTCGAGCTGCCGCAGGAGATCCAGCGGCTGGCGCTGGTGGCGTTGGATGCCCATCCCGGCCGCCTGCTGCCCCTGATGGCAGCAGCCCTGGAGCGCGGATGCGCGGTAAGCCTGTTCGCCGAAGGTGATGTAGCTGAATTGCCGCTGGATGTGGAAATCCGCCCGCTGGCCGCCCTGCCCGAAGCGCTGCGCTGGGCCGATTTCCTGGCGCTTGACCTGCCCCACCAACGCCAGGAGGACTTGCCCGCGATCTTGGGGCTGGCGCCCGGCGACCCGCTGCCGGCGGGAGAGGCGCTGGTGCTGGCGCTGATGCCTTGCGGCGGGAGCGCCGATTGCGGCGTATGCGCGATTGAGACGGCAAAGGGTGCACAACTGTGCTGTGCAGACGGGCCGGTCTTTCCGCTGCAAATCCTTTTAGAATAGATTTCCGGACCGGTGAAGGGGCAAAAATTCGTTAGCGAAATCTGAAGCAGTTTAGCAATTGCTGCATCTAATATTGCACAGAACCGACTTCACCGGAAAAGGTAGTCACTTATGAGCAACGAGCAATCCAAACCAATCGCCAAAGGGCGTCGAGCCATCTATATTGTTTTAGGAAGCCTGGCCGCCCTAGCTTTGCTAATTGTCGCCGTGCTAAACCGCAGCGACCTCTTTGGCGGCATGGCAGCCCCAACAATCGAGATCATACAGCCGGGCAGCGGCACGCAAGTCGCTTCTGGTGAGGGCCTGGTCTTACTCGTCGAAGTCGGCCCAGCCCAGGCAGTGAATAGTATTGCTTTGCTGGCTGACGGCATACCGCTGCAACAAAAGCAAATATCCGGTGAAGGTCTGGTGCAGGCCTTGTTCGCCTGGTTTGGCGGCAGCCCGGGAAACCGTAACCTGCAGGTGGTGGCTTACGACCAAAACGGCGAAGCGCTGGCCAGCGCCAGCCTGGCGGTTGAGGTCGTCGGACTCGACCGGGAGGCCCTGGTGGAGGATGCGGTCATCCTGGCCGCCGAAGAGGATCCCGCCGCCGACCAGCAGCAAGCTCAACGCGCGGCGGCGGCTGGCCTGCCCGCCGATGGCAGCCCGCCAGCTGAGCCAAATGAAGCAGACCAAGCCGCGCCTGGCGATGAAAATGCTGCAGCCGAGGATGTTGAGGCGCAAGAAGCGGCTGAGGATGAGGGCGAACCGGCTGAAGATGCCGCGGTAGCCTAAGACGCGCAGATCGAAGACAACACGCCGCCCGGGGCCGAGTTGATTGTGAACATAGATCGCACGCCTGCCGGCCTGGTGGCCGCAATCACCGCCAACGGCGCTGACGATGTGGCTCTCGATTTCCTGCGGCTGAGCATCTCTGGGTCAGCGGGCGAGAACCAGGTCTTCATTGCACCTTGCGATGAGCGCGCGGTATGCAACGCTGATTTCACTTACGCCCTCGGCTCCAGTGGTGAATGGGTATTCCATTTGCAGGCCTTTGATCTGGTGCCGCAAGCCTCGGAGCCGGAGTTGACCACCCGCCAGATCCTGTGCGAAGGCGCGGGTGCGGGCGACGATTGTTCGATTGCTGAGCGGCGTGATCCCCTGGCCGATATTCTGGAGGCAATTCTGGACGTGCAGGGTGAACTCTGGGATACCCTGGTATCCGGAGACATCCTGGATTTCGAAGACATCATGGCTGATTTCGCTTTGGATGGTATCGGCCAACCCGATCAAGCTCGGGATGAATCCTTTGAGGTGCGCGGCTGCCTGATCATAGTACCGCTGCCCCCCGAAAGCCCCCCTGCTCCGCCAGTTACCGAATGCCCGGAATACAACCTGAGCGGCGAGGATTTGTCCGGGCTGGACCTGCGCGGTGCGGATTTTGAGCGCGCCGACCTGCGCCAGGCTGATTTGAGCACGGCGCGGCTGGCTTGGGCGCGGCTCTTCGCGACCGACCTGCGCGGCGCCAACCTGAGCAATGCTCAGCTCGACCGCATTGAAGGGCGCCTGGGCTTGTTCAATGGAGCGACCCTATCCGGCGCCAGCATGGACAGCGCCTTCCTGAGCGGCGCCTTGATGCAGGATATCCGCTCGGCCCACATATGGCTGCGCGGCGCGATGATGGTCGAAACGGACCTGAGCAATGCCGAATTGGTCGCCGCCAATCTCAACAGCGCCAACCTCAGCCGGGCCAACCTGAGCGGTGCCAACCTGCAGAATGCCACGCTGGTGGGCGCCAAGCTGGAGGGCGCCAATCTACTCGGCGCCGACCTGACCGGGGCGGATTTCAGCAACGCCAACCTCTTCCGCGCCAATTTCCGGCCCGAGGCCGGGCAGCTACCAGCCGGTTTGTGGAACGCTATCGTGTGGAACAACACGATTTGCCCGGACGGCACGAACAGCGACGACAACGGCGGCGCCTGCGCGGTGGCCAATCTGGCGCCCTTCGCCATCAAGGGCTGCGTCATCGTCATCGATAACCAGTATCCTCAACCGCCTTTCAGCAACTGCAGCGGCCTGGATATGACCGCTGCTGACTTCCAGGGCCGCGACCTACGCGGGGCCGATTTCACCGGTACGACGTTGATTGCGGCCACTATGCGCGATGCGGATTTCCGCTTTGCGGATTTCACGAATGCCAACCTGCTGGGGGCGCACACGCTGGGCGGCATTTTTGGCAATGCCACCTGGGATAACACCATCTGCCCGGATGGCAGCAACAGCGATGACCACAACAACACCTGCGAAGGATTCATGTTCCCATGAGCAAGCACACTGTATTGACCTTTTTGTCCCTGCTGCTGGTCCTTAGCGCAGCCTGCGCCCCAACAGCAGCCGGCGACTCCGGCAGCGAAGGCAGCATCCAGATAGTGCAGCCGGCGGGCGGCGCCCAATTTGAATTGGGAGCCAGCATCGAAATCTTGTCCGAATTTTCGGATGCCAGCGGCGCGACCGGCGTGATTTTGCAAGTCTCTCCGGGCAGCACGCGGGCGGATGAGTTCAGCTCGCCGGTGGTCAGCGGCAGCATCAACCAGTTGTGGCAGCCTTTGGAAGCCGGCACCTACACCTTGTAAACCTTCCTGAATACCGCGGATGGTCTTACGCTTTCTTCGGAACCCATACAGGTTATTGTGGGCGAGGCCGAAGCGGACGCAATCGTGCCCGACCAAGGCGAAGCCACGCCCACCCCGACCGCCATCCCGGCGACCGTCATCGCCAACCAGAATACGAATTGCCTCTTTGGCCCCGCAAATGTCTTTGATGTGACTGGCGGGCTGGATGGCGGGCAATCCGCGCTGGTGCAGGGACGGCTGGCCGATGATAGTTGGTGGCTGGTCAGCGACCCCAACGGCATCTCCTGCTGGCTGGCGAACAGCCTGGTGACCGAACTTGGCGACTTCAGCCAGGTGCCGGTAGTGGCCTCACCGCC
>OMJR01000086.1 GCA_900299355.1 Anaerolineaceae bacterium | reverse complement strand
GGGAAAGGATCTGGATCACGCGCAGGATTTCGGTATCGCGTCCAATCACGGGATCCAGCTTGCCTTCACGGGCCATCTGGGTCAGATCGCGGGAGTACTTCTCCAGAGTGCGGTAGCGCGTCTCGGCTTGCGGATCGGTGACCCGCTGGCCGCCGCGCAGTTGCTGCACCGCGTCGTAGACGCGTTCGCGGGTGATGCCGGCGCCATCCAACAGGCGGGCAGCGGGTGTGCTGCGCTCGCTGAGGATCGCCAGGAAGATGTGTTCGGTGGAGATGTATTCGTCCTTCAGGCGGTTGGCTTCCTCGTTGGCCAGGTCGATAATGCGCTTTACGCGCGGGGTGATGAAAATCTGGCCGGCGCCGCCGCCAAAGATGTTGGCCTTGGGGCTCGTGCGCAGGATGTAATCCAGGCGCTCCTTGAGGTTGTCGGCATCCACCTTGAGGATCTCAAGCAACTGGCCGATCACGCCTTCCGGCTGTTCGATCAGGGCCAGCAAAATGTGTTCTGTATCAATTTGATTGTGCCCATAGCGTTGGATGATCTCGGCCGCACGTTGGGCCGCTTCCTGGGCACGCTCGGTAAAACGATCAAATCGCATCATAGTCAGTACCTGCTTTCATGCCCCGGGAAGGGCAGTAGGTCAATTATAGAGGAATGGCTTTCGGGGAGTGCTAGAAAAGCGTTAGAAGAATGTAGGAAGGGATTTGACAGCGCTTCTGCCGACTGGTTTTTGCCCCGGCCAAATGGTAAACTGCCAGCATACCCCGGTAGCTCAACTGGATAGAGCAAGGCACTCCTAACGCCAAGGTTGTGGGTTCGAGTCCCGCCCGGGGTATCATTTTGCAGAACAAATTGCCACTTTGTCCCTCGCTATAAGTGATAAATTTCACTATCCGATTTGCCTTGTCGCGCCTATCCTAGGGTTGTGAATGGGCATCAACCCGTAGCGAGGAGCGACAATGGTTAAGAACTACCCGCAACACTATCAACACTTGTTGGAATTGATGGGCCAGTTGGGCGAAGAAGCGCCAGCCCTGATGAATGGTTTCGGCCAACTGCACCAGGCCGCCGCTCAAGTTGGTGCGCTGTCAGTAAAGGTGAAAGAACTGATCGCGCTTGCCATCGCGGTGGTGGTGCGCTGTGACGGCTGCATCGCCTATCACGTGCACGATGCGCTGGAGAGCGGCGCTACCCGCGCAGAGATCGTGGATGCGATTGGCATGGCGCTACTGATGGGGGGCGGCCCCGCCGTAGTCTACGGCGTGGAAGCGTTGGAAGCCTTGAACCAATTCGAGGAAGAAGCGCTGGCCGTCCCTGCCTGAAGTGCACATGACGTGCAAAGATTAATCTTTGTGCAGAGAGGCACAAAGCCTTGACACTAAAATGGGATGCGCTATAGTCCCAATCGACGAGCGTCTGGGTGCCCCCCTCACCTGGGCGCTTGTCATTTTAAAGCAGACAGCCCGCTTCAGCGGGCTGTCTGCTTTATCGGAGTTTGCGAAGCAAACTCCACGCCACCCTAAGTTTCCGATTCTTCCTTAAGCAGCAAGCAAATAATGTCAATGCGTGTGCCGAAGGGGTCATCGGCATAACTAAAGCGCATCGGGTCGTACATTTCGGTGTCCCTGGGTTCCCAGCCGGCGTTGGCCCCGGCCGCCACCAGCGCCGCATACAGCGCGTCCACCTGCTGCGGTTTGGCTACCTGGATCGCAAATTCGCTATTGCGCGGTTTGCTTTCGGGGGCGCTGCCCTGCTCACTGGGAAAGAGCGTTAACCAGGTGGCGCCCATGCGCCAACCGTGAATGGCGCCCATATCCGCGTCGTGGATGGCGGTGTCGGGCGCGCCAAACACCTCGGTATAAAACTTGATCGCGTCTTCGTAATCGTGAATGTAGAGACTGACGTAGTTGAGGTCAACGACTTCAAAGTCTTTGCCCATATGGCCCTCCCGGGATGGTCAGTGGGGAGGCCAGTATAGCCTTATTTAGGCGGGGCTTAGGCTGGCTTTGAGCACAAAGCGATTAACGCCGCCGAAGCGGTATTTGTATTCCTCGTCGCCGCGCATAAAATCAAAGGCGCTGCGCCCGTTTTCGATACACCAATCAATCAGCTCGGCCATCAATAACCAGCCGGGGGACAAATCTGCATACTGGTTGGCAAAGCCCGAGTTGTAGGCCCAGATTCGGTTCCCGTAATCAAAGTTGAGATAGGCGGCAATGCGCTCATGGCCGACCTTGAGGAAGGCCAACTGCAGCCAACCGCCTGCGGCTGCCGCGCGGGCAATCGCCAACATCTGGTCGCGCATGCCGGTGCTCAGGAAGCTGGCCTTGTCGGCCTCCTGGGTCATCAGGCCGAAGAAATCGCCGAGGGCTTGCTCGAATTCCGGGTGGTCGCTCTCGACCAGTTCCATCGATACCGGCACGGCATAGCGCGCCGCGCGGCGCATCTTGCGGCGCAGTTCGCGGGCGTCGCCGCTATCCAGGCGTTCCAGATAATCGCCAAAGGTTGCCGGGATGTCGATAAATGGACTGGGTTGCAAGACTTGCTTGTCTAAGTCCCAACCCGCTTTCCCAGCGGCGCTTTCAAGCTGGGCCAGGCTGGCGGATTCATCCAAGAGGTTGTAGAAATCCAGGCGCTCAAAATCCGGGGCATCCGGGCCGTTGAGATGCTCCAGCAGCGCGGCGGTGAAGGCCGCGTGGTCGCCAGGGCGCACGATCAGGTCCAGGAAATCGGCGATCTCGTGGCTGCCGATCGGCAGCAGCAGGCGCTCTCCGTCCTCGCTGGCGCTGAATAAGGGGGCTATGCCGAGGAGCTGTTCGTCATCGTCCAAGGCCAGCACCAGGTATAACTGGGCATCCGGCCATTCGCCGCCGCCGCGGTGCTGCCACCAGGCCTGCTGAAACTCATAGGTGAGGAAAGGGGATTGTAGGTGGCTGTGAGCCAGCAGCGCATTCCAGCGCTCGGCCCAGGCCGGCCACTCGGCCGCGTCAGTGATGGTGGTGATGTGCATCGGCCTCCGCCGGGCTTGGATCGTTTTATCAGGGGATTGGGGTTGGGCCATTTAAAAGCCTAAAACAGTTTACCAGTATAATTTTTCATCAACGTAAGGGCCTAGAGCCAATCTATGAATTCTCCATTTGATCTGTACGCAATCCCACTCTTTCGTCGTGATGGGCAGGATCAATCTTACCTGCCCAATTTCCTGGCGATGGAGACGCCGCGGCGTGCTGCGCGCGGGCGCAAGGACGAGCGCCTGGTGCTGCTGGTCGAATTCCAGGGCAGCCTTGAATTGCGCCGCGACCAAATTGCGAAGTTGCTGCAGGATATGGCGGATGGCTACTTCGGCACCTCAGGCTCGGCCACCTCGGCGCTGCGTGGGCAGGCTGACCGCCTGAACAGCTACCTGCTGGAACAAAACCAGAGCGGGGCGGTGCAGCCGCCCGCACGCGCCTTGCTAGGCATGATCGTGATCAAAGACGACCGCGCTCTGATTGCCCAATGCGGGCCAATGCATGGCTTCCTGCTGGATGGCGACAACATCGAACATTTCTACGATCCGGCCGGCGCGGGCCGCGGGCTGGGCCTCAGCCAGCAAACCCAGGTGCGCTTTTTCCAGGCGGAACTTGGCCTGGGGGCGGCCCTGCTGACCCTGACCCAGGTGCCCACCGGCTGGAACGAGCAGACCTTGCTGGGCGTGCACGGCCAACAGCCGGCCAGCTTGCGCCGCCGCTTTTTGAGCCAGGCGGGCGCCGACCTGACCGCGGCGCTGGTGGCAACCCAACCGGGCAAGGGCAAATTCCATGTGGTCAACGAGCGCGCCGCGCTGGAGGACCTGGAACCGGCGCCCACTGAAGCCCCACCCATGGCGACGCCACGGCGGGCCGACCCGCCCATAAAAGCGGAGCCGCAACCCACGCCGGCTGCCCCTGACGAGCGTTCCTGGGAAGCGATTGAAGTGCCGCCCGAGGAGGCGGACGAGCGTGCGGAGGAGGTGGAGGACACCTCGCCGGTGCCGGTGCCTGCGATGGCCGCGGAAGTGCCGGCCCGCGCTGACGACGAATACATCGATTACGATTATGCGGACCCTGTCGAGGATGCGGGCACCCCGCCGCTGGAAATGCTGGGCGCGCTGGCTGAACGCGCCAGCCAACTCTTCGGGCGCTTCACCCCCGGCTTGCGCAACCTGCTGCTGCGCCTGCTGCCCGAGGAGACCAGCCTTAACCTGCCGGCCTCCGCCATGGCGGTAATCGCCATCGCGGTGCCGGTGGTGGTGGTTGTGATTGTTTCGCTGGTCTATCTGCAGTTGGGCCGCGGCCAGCTCTATACCAATTACATGCAGCAAGCCCAGAGCGCGGCTGCCAGCGCCGAAGCCCTGGAGGATTCCAGCGACGCCCGCCAGGCCTGGGAGTTGGCGCTGTATTATGCCGGGCAGGCCGAACCCTACCAGGAAGCCGACGAGGCCACCACCCTGCGCCTGCAGGCCCAGGATGCGCTGGATGAATTGGATTACGTCGAGCGGCTGGATTTCCAACTGGCGCTCTTTGGTCCTTTGCCGGATAGCGCCGAGATTACCCGCATGGTCGCGACCAGCACCGACCTGTATATGCTCAACCAGACGGACGGCAGCGTAATCCGCGCCTTCCTAACCAGTGGCGGCTACTCGATTGACGAGGGTTTCGATTGCGGCCCCGGCCCTTATGGCGGCTACATTGTGAGCGCCTTGATTGATGTGGCCCTGCTGCCGCGTGAGAATCCCCAGAATGCCGCCGTGGTGGCGATGGATGCGAATGGCAACCTGATTTATTGCGTGGTGGATGGCCGCCCGCTGGCCACCCCCTTGGCCCCGCCAGACAGCAACTGGGGCCGCCCCGCCGCGATTACGGTGGCTAACGAAAACTTGTACGTACTGGACCCGCTGACCAATGCGGTCTGGATTTACTTTGGCGAGGACTTTGCCTTCGTGGATGAGCCGCGCTTCTTCTTTGCCCAGGAAGTGCCCACGCTGAGCAACGGCCTCGATTTTGGGGTGCAGGACGGGGAGTTGTACGTATTAGGCCTGGATGGCCAGATTGCCTACTGCGAATACAGCGGCGACTTGGAGAACCCGACTACCTGCAGCGACCCGCTGGATTACAGCGATACGCGCCCCGGCCGCAGCGGCGGCCCGACGGTGGAGGGCGCGCACTTCCTGCAATTGCAGGTGACCGAGCCTCCGGAGCCCTCGGTGTATCTGGCGGATGCCGTAAACGGCGCGATTTACCAGTTCAGCTTGCGGCTCAACCTGGTGCGCCAGTTCCGCTCGACCAACCCGCTGCCCGAGGCGGTGGTCAGCGCCTTCACGGTTAGCCCCAACCGGGCGCTCTTCCTGGCCTTCGACAACCAAATCTATATCGGCTTCCTGCCCTAGGGGCGGCGATGCGCTTCGTCGAGATAGCCGTCAACGTCCCCCGCGTATCGGGGGTTTTTCATTATCACCTGCCGCCCGAGTTGGAGGGACGGCTGGAGCCGGGCCATCTCGTGCTCGTCTCCTTTGGTGAGCAAGTGGTACAGGGAGTCGTGTTGGGCGAGGTGGCCGAGTCGCAGGTGCCGGACACCAAGCCGGTGGAAGCGCTGCTGGAACCGGAACCGGTGCTCAGCCCGCTGCAGATGAAGTTAGCCCAGCACATCGCCGACAGCACCCTGGCGCCGCTGGCCGCGGCGGTCAACCTGATGTTGCCGCCCGGGATTGGTGAGCAGGCTGACATGGAATACAGCCTGACCGGTACTGAAGCTAGCGCCAAGCTCAGCACGGCCCAGCAACATGTGCTGGACACGTTGAAGGAACGCGGTCCCCTGCGCGGCCGCCAACTGGACCATGCCCTGCCGCGCCGCAACTGGCGCGCCTCGATGGCAAAACTGCGCGAGCTTGACTTGGTTGCATCCCAGCCGGTGCTGCCGACCCCCAGCGCGCGCCCCAAAACTGTGCGCACCGCCGAATTGATTATCACCCCCGAGCACGCCAGCACCTTATATGAAGAGTTGGGCAACACTGAGGCCACCCGCAATCGCCGGGCCGCTATGCTGAGCGCATTGGCGCGCGAAGGCGGTCCGGTGGATGCCAGTTGGCTCTACGCCGAAAGTGGCGGCAACTTGCAGGACCTCTACATCCTGGAAGAACAAGACCTGCTGCGCCTGAGCGAACGCGAGAGTTACCGCGACCCGTTGGCCGATATCGCCTACGACCCCAGCCAGCCGCTGGACTTGACCGCCGACCAGCAGCGCGTGTGGGACGAGGTGCACAAGGCGCTGGCCCGCGCCCACAGCGGCGAGGCGGTCAAGCCGATTTTGCTGCACGGAGTGACTGGCTCCGGTAAAACCGAAATTTACCTGCAGGCGGTCGGCAATACCCTGGCGCAGGGCAAGCGCGCCATCGTGCTGGTGCCCGAAATCGCGCTGACGCCGCAGACTGTGCGCCGCTTCCAGGCGCGCTTCCCCGGCCGGGTAGGCTTATTGCATTCCGAACTCTCCGCTGGCGAACGCTACGATACCTGGCGGCGGGCGCGGGCCGGCCAACTGGATGTAATCGTGGGGCCGCGCAGCGCCTTGTTTGCGCCCCTGGATAACCTGGGCTTGATTGTGGTGGACGAGTCTCACGATGACAGTTACTACGAAGCCGGGTCGGCGCCGCACTATCACGCCCGCCGGGTGGCGGTGGCCTACGCGCGCCTGGCCGGGGCGGTGTGCCTGATGGGCAGCGCCACCCCGGAGATTACCAGCTACTATCAGGCGCAGCGCGGCCAGTGGCAGTTGCTGGAATTGCCGGCGCGCATCCTGGCCCACCGCGCCACCGCCGAGGCCCATCTGGCCAAATTTGGGGATCGCGCCCACTACCAGGATCTGGGTGGGGCGGTGGAGGCGCTGGATCTCCCGCCGGTAGAAACGGTGGACATGCGCCGCGAGCTACGCGCCGGCAACCGCTCGATTTTCAGCCGCGCCCTGCAGACCGGTCTGCAGCAGGTGCTGAATAGCGGGCAGCAGGCGATCCTCTTCCTCAATCGTCGTGGCTCGGCGACTTACGTCTTTTGTCGCGACTGTGGCGAAGGTCTGCACTGTCCCAACTGCGAAACCCCCCTGACCTTACACGTAGAGAAACGCGAAGCGTTTCCCTTAAAGCAAAGCGCCTTTGGCGCTTTGGTCTGCCACCACTGCGGCTACACCCGCGATGTGCCCCAGACCTGCCCCAATTGCGGCAGCGCCAACATCAAGCACTACGGCACCGGCACAGAGCGCGTCGAGGCGGAGTTAAAGAAGATGTTCCCGGAGATGCGCACCCTGCGCTGGGATCGCGAGAGCACACGCCAAAAAGGCGGCCATGATCGCATCCTGCGGGCCTTTGGCGCCCAGGAAGCCAACGTGCTGGTCGGCACCCAGATGCTGGCCAAGGGCCTGGACTTGCCGCTGGTAACTCTGGTGGGCGTAGTGTTGGCGGATGTCGGCCTGCACCTGCCTGATTACCGCGCCGCCGAGCGCGTCTTCCAGGTGCTGACCCAGGTGGCCGGGCGGGCCGGGCGCAGCCCGCTGGGCGGCCAGGTGGTGCTGCAAACTTTCCATCCTGAGCATTACGCGATCCAGGCTGCCGCCCAACACGATTACGCGGGCTTCTACGCAGCCGAAAGCGGCCACCGCCGCCGGTTGCGCTACCCGCCCTTTGCCCAACTGCTGCGCTTGGAGTACCGCCACCTGGATCCCGGCAAAGCTGAGCAGGATGCGCGCAGCATGGCCGCAAGCCTGGCCGATTTGCTAGAGAAACAGGAGCGGCGCGCCACCGACCTGATCGGCCCGGTGCCCTGCTTCTATGCGCGCTTGAACCGCGAATACCGCTGGCAGATCCTGCTGCGCGGCCCTGATCCGGCGGCGGTGGTCAAGGACGTCAAATTGGTTGGCTGGCGCGTGGAGTTGAACCCGCCGGGATTGCTATAATTATCAAATCGGCCTCGCCGATTTGATTCGAGAGAATTGCAGAGCAATTCTCTACCTTTTAGGTTGCTTGCGCCGAAAGAATAAATTACGGAGTGATTATTTGCGTAGAGAATTGGTGACCTGGGATGAGGTGGAACGGTTGATTGACCACCTGATCGACCAGTTTGAGTACGACTTTGAAGCCATGCTGGTGATCACCCGCGGCGGGATTGTGCCCGGGGGTATGCTGGCCGAGCGCATGGGCCTGCAGGATATCCTTACCGCGGCGGTAAATTTTCCCGCCACCCTGGCCGATAAGAGCCAGAACATGCTGGTGTGGCCTCAGTTCCTGCAATTCCCCAATGATGATTTGCTGCGCGGCCGGCGGGTACTGACCGTCGACGATGTGTGGGGCTCAGGCCGCACCAGCTCGGCGGTTAAGAACAAGGTCTCGGCTGCCGGCGGCATGCCCTTCACCAGCGTGCTGCACTTCAATCCCCACCGCAATTTGTTTGGTTCCGCGCGGCCCGATTATTTTGCGGCCAGCACGGATGCCTACATTATGTATCCCTGGGAGCAGGAGCCGACCGCCGGTTGGGCTATGCGGGACTATTAGCCAAAGCTTTGCTTTGGCTAATAGTTTAAGAGAATGCTTCGCATTCTCTACGACTCGCGAGTGAGGACAATCTATGGACTACGAAGAGTATCGCCAAAAGTATTTCCAGGACCCGCCGCCCCGGGAGCGCTTTGAGGCCCAGGGTGTAATCGGCGCTACGCTGTATTATGCGGATTATCAGGCGGCCCTGGATTTTGTGACCCAGGTCTTTGGCGAGCCGGTCTACCAGGAGGCCGCGCACACCCGTGGCTGGCGGCTGGGACGCAGTTGGCTGACCCTTTTTCCATCCCAGGGCGGCAACCCGACCAATATTGAAGTGCCAATTTATCTAGCCAATGCCCAGGAGTTGAACCGAATCTACGAGGCTTTTATCGCCGCCGGCGCCACTGGCGAAGCGCCTCAAAATACCTTGATGTATGAACCCGTGCGCATGGCGATTCTGACTGACCCCTTTGGTGTCACCTGGGATTTGGTCGCCCCGCTCTAAGTCAATCCCCGTACCACCAGCGCAAGATACATAAGGCGCGTAGCGTATTCCAGCGGCTGGGCTTGCCCACCGCTTCCATCTGTAACCAATAATTACCGCTGGGGCCGCGGTATTGCGGCCAATAGCCGTCCGCATCGCGTTTGCTGAGCAACAAGTCGATCGCGTCCTGGGCGCGTTCGTCACGCTGCGCCTCCGCTGCCTGGAAGTAATCCAGTGCGCGCATAAAGTCGTATTGCCAGAAGGGCGGGAAAGCCCCGCGGGTCATGCTGTCTTTGACGATTTCGCCCGTGCGATGGGATTTATATAGGCGATGCTGCAGCAAGAATTCGCGCGCCTGGGCCTGGGCCGTGGCAATCGGCAATCCGTTTTCGCCGTACCTGAGGTCGTAGGCCAGCAAGCCTTCCAGCGCCGAGGCGGTGGTGTGGAAAGATGAGTGCGTGGCCCCGCGATGGCTGCGGCAGTTCCAGCCTTTATCTTCCATCTGCTGGTCGATCATGTGTTGCGCTAACTGGTGGACTCGTTCATCTTCCACGTCAAAATAGGAAAACATATTGAGACACATGCCACTGATGCAGGTCTCGGCCCGGGATGCATCACCCCGGGCAAAATTAATCCCGTGGTCGTGCATGAAGCCACTATCCAGCAATATCCTCGCTGCCTTAATTGCCTGCGGGTTCTCTGGCGGCAGCCCGATGCGCAGCAGCGTCAACAGCGTGTAGTGGGTGGAGGTCCACTTGGGGGAATAGAGCACGCCGGCCCAGGTGCCCGCCGCGTCCTGCTCGGCCAGGTAGCGCGCGCCCCAGCCCTCCGTGGCGACTTTGGCGCGTTCGGCTTCGTAGACCGCCGGCTTGGCGTCGAGCAGGTCGCGCTGAGCCTGCCAGCGCACCGCTGGGTCGCCTTGCAGCAGCCAATCGAGAATCTCCGGCGAGGCGTAGTCTTGGTAAACGGGCATGCCCTGATTATAAAACGCTCCCGGCCACCGCTATAATTTCGCTATGGATAAACAGGATTGCCAGGTCTACCGCTTGGGCGTGATTGAATACCAGAAAGCCTGGAATTTGCAGAAGCAGTTGGCCGCCGACGTGGCCGCCGGGCTGCATCCGCCCGCGCTGCTGCTGCTGGAACACAGCCACACTTACACCCTTGGCCGCAAAGGCCAGGCGGAAAATCTGCTTTGGGAGCAGGCCCAGTTGCAGGCGCAGCAGGTGGACGTGCACTGGGTGGACCGCGGTGGGGATGTAACCTATCACGGCCCCGGCCAGTTGGTTGGCTATCCGATCCTGCCTCTGGGCGCGGTCAGCCCCGACCCGCAGACTGGCAAAGCGCGCCTGCCCCAGATTGATTACATCGCTTTCCTGCGCAATATCGAGAAGACCCTGATCAAAGCGCTGGCCGGCCTGGGCCTGCCCACCGGCCAAATCGCCGGGCAAACCGGCGTGTGGGTGCAACCCGATGTGGCTTCGCGCTGCCGCCACTGCCCGCCGGAGCTGAAGCAGGCGCCCAGCAAGATCGCTTCGATCGGTGTCAAGGTCGACGCGCGCGGCATCTCCCAACATGGCTTTGCACTCAATGTGGCGCCGGATATGCGTTATTGGGAGGGCATCAAAGCCTGTGGGCTGGATAACCAGAACCAGATTAGCCTGGCGCTGCTCTTTGATGATCCGCCCAGCCTGGACGAGGTAGCCGACGAGATTACGGATGCTTTAGGTGACGTCTTTGGGTATCGTATGCGCCATAACGAAGGCGTTCTGCAGCTCTAAATTCACCCCAATCAGCGTTTGCCCGCACAACCCAGAATAGCTACACTATTCCGCAAGTCAACTGTGTGGAGTACCGATGGCCAAAGCGTTCTACATCATCATTGAAACCGGGCCGGATGCCGGCCGCCGCTTCGATTTGCGCGGCGGCAGTATTGTGATCGGCCGCGATCCGACCAACGACATTGTCCTGGACGATATCGAAGTCTCGCGCAAACATGCCCGCCTGATCGCGCAAAGCGGCGGCTATGTGATTGAGGACATGGGCTCCACCAATGGCACCTATGTGGACGAGGAGCGCATCCGAGCCATGCTGCCCTTGCGGCCCGGCACGCGCGTGCGCCTAGGCGAGAACATTACTTTTATGTACGAGGCCGAAGTGGTGGAAGAGGCCGACACCGACCCCGTGCTGCCCGCCAGCCCTCAACGGCGGGGTGCTGCCCCGGCCGCTTCGCAGCCCGAGCCCCTTGTCTCCGAAGCTCGGCTCGAGCCCGACCCCTACCGCGAAGCCTTCGCCGAAGCGGACCCGGAACCGCAGCCGCGCGGCGCCATGGAAGCCCCCGCGGCAGAGATGCCCGCCCCGCGCCGTGAACGGCGTTCACGGCTGGCTATCCTGGAAAACCGCTGGGCAGTCGGCTGCTTGATTTTGTTATTGCTCGGCGCCTGCGGGGCGATTGCCTTCCTGTGGTACGTGGATGCCAACTTCCTGTGGTGCGACGTATTTGGCGGTTTAATCCCCGCCTGTCGATAGAATCAATCAAACGCCCCGGACGGGGCGTTTGTCTCTTTTAGGCAGCTTTCCCTATTGGTAGAATCCCAGCAGTTATCAATCCAAGGAGCCCCATGGGACACTTATTTATTCCCGGACCCGTAGACGTCGCCGACGAGGTAGCCCAGGCGCAGACCGCCGCCATGCTGCCCCATCGCAGCGCCCAGTTCGAAGAGATCTTTCATCGCGCCGAGGAGAATGCACGCCAGCTTTTCTACACCGAGCACCGCGTCTTCCTCACCGCATCCTCCGGCACCGGCTTGCACGAGGCCGCCGTGCGCAACTTTGTAAATCAGGATGTACTGTGCTGCGTGAACGGCGCCTTTGGCAGCCGCTGGTTCGAGGTGGCCGCCAGCAACGGCAAGCAAGCCACCAAACTGGAGACCGACTGGCAGCAGCCGATCACGCCGGAACTGGTCAGCGAGGCCTTGAAGGCCAAATCTTACGAAGCGATTTTGGTCGTCCACAACGAGACCTCCACCGGCATCGTCAATCCGATCAAGCACATTGCCGCCGCCGTCAAAGCGGCCAGCCCGGATACGTTGATCTGTGTGGATGCGGTGTCTTCTTTTTCGGGCGACAAGATCGAGATGGATGCCTGGGGCCTGGACATGGTGCTGACTTCTTCGCAGAAGGCGCTGGCCCTGCCGCCCGGCCTCAGCCTCGGCGCAGTGAATGATCGCGCCATGCAGCGCGCTGAAAAAGTAGAGAACCGCGGTTGGTATTTCGATTTTGTACGTCTCGAAAAACACCGCGTCAAGGATTCGACTCCGGCGACCCCGGCGATCAGCTTGATCTACGCCCTCGATTACCAATTGCAGCGCATTCTGAAGGAGGGTTTGGATGCTCGTTTTGCGCGCCACGCGGCTATGGCGGAATTGGTGCAGGGCTGGGCCATTCAGCAGGGGTTGGCGCTCTTCGCGCCGGATGGCTACCGTTCCAAAACGGTCACCACGGTGGACAACAAGCTGGGCATTGATATCAAGGCGCTGAATGCGCACCTGATGGAAAGCGGCATGCGTATCGCCAACGGCTATGGTCCGCTAAAGGATAAAACCTTCCGGATCGGCCACATGGGCGAACTCGGTCTGAGCGATATCGAGGAGCTACTGGCCGCAATGGAAGAATTTTTGGGAAAAAATTAGATAGAGACTCGTCACTATCTGCATACTGCTTGCTCGCAGAAGGGCAAGTGTACGTTTATGGTGAAAGCGCGGGTGCTGCACTATGCAGCGCCCGCAGATCTATTTAGCCGTACAGAACCAACCTTGGCGGGGGTCCGGGGGAGAACAATTCTCCCCCGGCGGGGGGTGGGGTCGGAGACCCCACAGAAACAGCCGAAGCAGCGTTAATGAAAAAAGGCCGTCCCATGGACGGCCTTTTCTTGAGAATCTAGTCTTAGCTGGGGGTCTTGCGGACTACCGGCTTATCGTCGTCCTTGATGATCGAAGTCAGGATCAAGCTGATGATGCTGACGATCAAGGCGCCCAGGAAGGCCGACCAGAAGCCAAAGTCTTGCAGGCCCACATTGAACAGGTCGCCGATCATGTCGGTGATGTAGAACAGCAGGGTATTCACCACCAGGGTGAACAGGCCCAGGGTCAGAATGATCAAGGGG
>OMJR01000085.1 GCA_900299355.1 Anaerolineaceae bacterium | reverse complement strand
GGGCTTCGTTTGCTTACTCATTATTCGTCGCCTAACTGCGCCAGGCGCGGGTCCATCGCATCACGGAAGCCGTCGCCCAATAAATTGAACCCCAGCACCGTAATCATGATTGCGATACCAGGGAAAAATACCAGGTGGGGCGCGGTGAAGACCTGGCCGCGCTCCGAACCCAGCATGCTGCCCCATTCGGGGGTGGGCGGCTGGGCGCCGAGCCCCAGGAAGGACAGCGCGGCGGCTTCCAGGATGGCCGCGGCAATGCTGAGGGTGGCCTGCACGATCAGGGTCGGGATCGCGTTGGGCAGGATGCGCACAAAGAGCAGTCGCATGTGGCTGGCGCCCAGCGCGCGCGAGGCGGCCACGAATTCCTGTTCCTTAAGGGATAGCACGCTGGAGCGCACCAGCCGCGCAAAGACCGGGATGTTAACCACTGCAATCGCATACAGCGCGTTTTGCAAACCGCGTCCGAGCACGGTGATAATCGCAATCGCCAGCAGGAAGGAAGGAAAGGCCAGCACGACATCCATGATGCGCATGACCACGTTGTCGAACCAGCCGCCGATGTAACCGGAGACGGCGCCGATGAGCGTGCCCACCACCACCGCTAAGCCGATAGTGGTGAAACCAATAAAGAGCGATACCCGCGTGCCGAAGATGACCCGGCTGAATTGGTCGCGCACATTGCCGTCGATGCCCATGATGTGTTGGGGCTGGTCTTCGGGGCAACCGAGCAAGTGAATGCAAGGTGCCTGGCGGCGCACCACATCTTCCACGCCGATCAAATCTTCATTGGGTTCGTAGGGGGCCAGCACAGGGGCAAAAATGGCCACCAGCAGCAAGGAGCCGAGGATGCTCAAGCCCAGGATTGCGTTGCGCTGCTTCAGAAGGCGCCGAAAAGTGAGGAAGAAGAGGCTGTTAGAGCGATAGTCCTTTTGCTCCACGGACATGGCTTCGGTGTTGGCGGTCATGGCTTCAGTCTAGTTTGATCCGCGGATCAATGAAGGCGTAGGATACGTCCACGATCAGGTTGACCGCCACATAGCCAATCGCAATAACGACGGTGAAGGCCTGGATCACGGGGAAATCGCGCCCCGTGATGGCGTCAAATAGCGCGCGGCCCACGCCGGAAAAGCTAAAGATCGTCTCGGTCAGCACCGCGCCGGCAAACAGCGTACCGACCTGCAAGCCAATCACGGTCACAATCGGCAGCAATGCGTTGCGCAAAGCGTGCTTCAGCACCACCGGGCGCTCGCGCAAGCCTTTTGCTCGCGCCGTGCGCACGTATTCGGCGCCCAGCACATCCAGCATGCTGGAGCGGGTGATACGGGCAATAATCGCCAGCGGGATCGTGCTCAAGGCAAAGGCTGGCAAAATCAGATGTTTGATCGCGTCCACAAATACTTCCCATTGGGCGCTGATCAGTGAATTGAACAAGGCCAAATTGGCAAAGAAATCGGCGATGCGCTCGACCATGGAACCGGAGTTCAGGTTGAGTCCCCAGACTTCATAAAATGGCGTGGCGATCACGCCGGGCGTGAGCCGCCCGCTGGGGGGCAGCCAGAAGGGCGTGTCCTTCAACAGGATTGCAAACACGTAAGCCAGCATTAAGCCCAGCCAATAGACGGGCATCGAGACGCCAATATTGGCGCCCACCATGGTAGCCACGTCCACGCGGGAATTGCGTTTGACCGCTGAGATGATGCCGGCGGGAATACCGATGGCTAGTGCGATCAATAGCGCCGCCACGCCCAATTCGATCGTAACCGGCAGGCGTTCCACCAGGAATAAGGACACTGGACGGCTGTAGCGGATCGAGTTGCCAAAATCCCCGCGCAGAATGTTGGACATGTAGATGCCCAGTTGGACTGGAATGGACTCGTCCAGGCCCATGCGGGCGTTAAAGGCCTCGCAGGCGGCCTGGGTGGCCCGCTCACCGAGAGCGGCCGTGCATGGGTCGCCCGGGATCGAGCGGGCGATCACGAAGGTAACCACCAGGATGCCCAGGATTACCGGGATCGCCAATAAGATTCTGCGGATGATGTATCGTGTCATCGGTCGTCTTTGTAGAGAAAAAAGCGCGGGATGGGTTCGGCCGCCGAAGCGGATTTCCCCATCCCGCGCTACCCGTTCAAACTCTAAGGGTCAGAGTTTTGTGCGGATGGAGTCGAAGGATTTACTCTTCGGTCGGCGCATTCATCAGCGCGTCCCACAGGTAGGCGAAGTAGTCAAAGCCACCTGTGTTACCCACGTGATAGGGGCTCGAAGCATCCAGACCAGCGGCAAAGGAAGCCACTACGTCGTTCGCATCGAAGGCCGAACCATCGTGGAAGACAACGCCATCGCGCAGGGTGCAGGTCCACACGGTGGATTCCGCGTTGGAAGTGCACTCAGTCGCCAACTCGGGAACCGTGTCGCCGGAATCCATCGCGTAGTCCAGCAAGGTTTCAACAACCTGCTGGCAGGGGCGCAAGGATTCGCCGTCGGTTTCGTCAGCGCAGTACAGACTGATGGGCTCGGCGTTCTGGACGTATACCAGATCGTCGTCACCCGGGTCCATGCGATAGAACTCGTTGGCGCCGAAGGGCGGATAGTACGCGTTACCCAGGTCAGCCAGGGCGGCATGCGCCACGGAGCCGTGGGCCACAGGGATCATGGGCACCAGCTCGCGGATGGCATTGTTCGCCTCAGCATACAGGGGGGCAGCCTCGTCCGCATCAGCGATCACGGAGGCTTCTGCCAGAGCTTCGTAGATTTCGGGGTGAGCATCACCAAACTGCGGATTGCTCGCGCCGAAGTGGAAGTCCAGGAAGTTGGTTACGTGCGGGTAATCCGCACCCCAACCCAGCAGGTAGATACCGTCCAGCTGGCCATCGGTGGAGAGGGCGATGAATTCGCCGGATTCCATCGGAACCACTTCAGCAGTAATGCCGAGGTTCTCTTCCAGTTGGGCCTGCAGGTCTACGGCCACCAAGGGCGGCTCCGGCAGGTAAGCACGGAACACGTCGCGGTAGTAGATTGCGGTCTCAAAGCCATCCGGATAGCCGGCTTCAGCCAGCAGGGTGCGGGCAGCTTCGGGATCGAATTCATACCACTCATCGCCTTCACAACCGTTCACAATGGAGCAGGGGGTGAAGTGCGAAGCCACCTCGGATCCGGGCGGGAAGAAGTTATCCACAATGCGCTGGCGATCAATGCCCATGGCAATGGCCTGGCGCACCTGCGGGTTATCCCACGGGGAGAAGGTGTTGGTGAAACCGATATACAGGGTATTGGGGTTGTCCTGCGGAATCAGCACCAGGTTGGGATCGTCCTCAACCGTGGCGTAATCATCCGGGCTCAGGTTGGTGATGAAGTCGGCAGTGCCAGCCTGCAGTTCCTGCAAGCGGGCGGCGCCTTCGGTAGCCCAGCGCAACACAGCGGTCTGCGCGGGAGCGGCCTCACCCCAGTAATCGTCGAAGCGGGTGTAAACCAGCTGGTCGCCGCGAACCCATTCCGTCACCATATAGGGGCCGGTACCGACGGGGTGCTCAAGCAACTCACCAGTGCCACCGGTCTCAGCGATCCACTCCGCCGGCTGAATGCCGAAGGGGGTGAAGGCGATCTTGGCCAGGAAGGCCGGATCGGGTTTGCAGAGCGTGAACTCTACGGTCAGGCGGTCGACCGCGACGATGGACTGGATCTTGCCGCCATAGTCACAATCGGGGGCAACGAGCGACATCGGTTCAAATTCACCGCTATCGGCGCTGCCGTCATCTCCGCTGTCTGCATCGCCAGTGCTGCCGCCGCAGGCGGCCAGCACCATGCTGGCGATCAGGAGAAGCGCGAGAAGATTAAACAGTTTTTTACTCGTCATGTAGTCTCTCCTCTGAGTGGGTGGCTCCATCCAAACTTGGCGTAAAACTCCATTTCTATAACAACACCTCCTGAGAATGGCTAACGGGTTGACCGTCCATTATATAGAGTCGCCGAAGCGAGGTCAACTGGCGCTTGTTGACCTGGTATAGACAACCGTTCGTGAATTAGTGTTGCAGAATTTGGGAGAGAAACAGCTTGGTGCGGTCTTCTTTGGGGTTGTTGAAGATCTCGGTCGGTTTGCCCTGTTCAATGATCTTGCCGTAATCCATAAAGATCAGCTGGTCAGCGGCCGCGCGCGCAAAGCCCATTTCGTGGGTGACAACCACCATAGTCATGCCTTCGCGCGCCAGGTCTAGCATTACGTCCAGCACTTCTTTGATCATTTCTGGATCCAACGCACTGGTCGGTTCATCAAAGAGCATGATTTTTGGATTCATTGCCAGCGCGCGCGCGATCGCTACGCGCTGCTGCTGGCCGCCGGATAGCTGGCCGGGGTGTACATCGGCCTTGTCGGCGATCCCCACCCGGGCCAACTGCGCGCGGGCAATCTGCTCCGCCTCGGCTTCGCTGCGCCCACGAACGACTTTCTGGGCCAGTGTTATGTTCTCCAAAGCGGTGAGGTGCGGGAACAGGTTGAAGAGCTGGAAGACCATCCCAATTTCAGTGCGAACTTCATTGATTTGTTTCTGATCGCGGGTGAGGCGTATGCCATCAATCCACACTTCGCCGGCGCTCTCAACTTCCAAATGGTTCAAGCAGCGCAGCAGGGTGGATTTGCCGGAACCGCTGGGGCCAACAATCACGACCACTTTGCCAGGGTCCACACTTAGGCTAACGCCATTGAGCGCTCTAACCTCGCCAAAATGCTTGTGGAGGTTCTTGACTTCGATAATCGGCTTAGCGGCCACCCTTGGCCTCCAATCGGCTTTCCAGGCGCTTGACAAGGAAAGACAGGATCAGGGTCAGCGCCAGATACATCACTGCCAGCACGGTGTAGGCTTCGGCGAAACGGAATGTGCGCCCGGCGTACAGGCGCGCCACCTGGGTGATATCGCGTACCGCTAGCACGGACACCAGTGAGGAGTCCTTGACCATGGCTACAAAGTCATTGCCCAGAGCGGGCAATACATTGCGGATCGCCTGGGGCAGGATCACATGGCGCATCGCCTGACCATAACTCATCCCCAGCGAACGGGCGGCCTCCATCTGGCCGCGGCCAATGGATTGGATCCCCGCCCGAAAGATTTCGGCCAGGAAAGCGCCGTACGTTACCGACAGCGCAATGATCGCCCGGAAGTTCAGCGAGATGTTGTCGTTGCTGATGCCGGGGATTGCATCGGCAATCCCCGGCACTGCCACCAGCGCCAGGTAGAAAATCAGCACCAGAATTGGAATGCCGCGCACCAACTCCACATAGAGGGTGGCCAAATTCTTGATAACGATATTGTTTGAAATGCGGCCCAGACCAGCCAGCAAGCCCAACACCAGGGCAATCAGGTAGGCATACAAGCTCGTCGAGATTGTGATGCCCAGGCCAATCATGATGAATTGGAAGGCTTCCTGGTAGCTGGGACGGGTCAGGAAGATATAGATTGCGTACACCGCAATCAGGAAAATGCCAAGTAACCACCAGGGGAATTGGCGCCAGTCGCGTTGCTGGGTATCCAGGCTTTCGAGGTCTTCCAGCATGGTCGCGTCGCCGTGTGGGCCGTCCAAAGAATCCACCTTAATTTGAGGGTAAACAAGCGGTGTGCAGGATCTGGATCCTGCACACCGCTGTTGTGTTACCTAAAAGCTAGAGACGATAGTGAAGCTTATTCGTCTTCGCCGTAGGCGCCCGGCCCAATGTCGTCGTAGGTGACGTCAAAGTCGGGGCCAAAGTACTCGGCGTTGATTCCAGCCAGGAAGCCGTCAGCCATCATTGCCTCAAGGGCTTGGTTGACGGGGCCAACCAGATCGCTGCCCTTGGGGAAGATGAAACCGAGCTGGTCGCTGGACAGAGAGGGGCCAACCAGCTTGAGCTGATCAGCGTTCTCGCCCAGGTAGCCCTGGCCGGCGGTCTCGTCGATGATCACCGCGTCGATGTCACCGGAGAGCAAGGCCTGTACCGCGAAGGGGAACTGCTCGAAGGCCTGAATGCGATCCTCGGGCAGGTACTGCGCGGCGGTTTCATAGTTGGTGGTACCGGTCTGGGTGCCGAGGCGCAACTCTTCATTGTTGACGATGTCTTCAATGCTGTTGATGCGGTCCTCGTCCAGGCGGACCAGCAGGCGCTGATCGATGTTGACATAACCAATCGAGAAGTCCACGATTTCGGCGCGGTCTTCAGTGATGGTGATGCCATCGGCAGCAGCGTCAAACTGGCCATCAGCGACGGCCTGGATCATGCCTTCCCAGGCAGCTTCCACGTACACCGGGGTGCAGTGCAGGCGGACGCAGATCTCGTTCCAGGCGTCGTAATCCCAACCACCGGGCTCGCCGGTTTCGGCGTCCACGTAGTTGAAGGGCAGGTAGGCGTTCTCAATGGCGATGGTCACTTCGCGGCAGTCCAGGTCCACGATGGCGTCCGCGGCGGTGCCCAGGCAGCCCTCGGCGTCTGCGGATCCCCCGCCGCCACAAGCGGCCAGCACCAGGGTACCAACCAGGGCGAGAAACAGTGCAAAACGTACTTTCTGCATGTGTCTTCCTCCTTAGAGAAGATGAGCGATGTTAAGTGAGAATAAGGTCACACTTACGAGGTACTTTACTCTAAATCAAAGTCCATGGCAACAACCAATGTGGTATGCCAGGGCAGGATTATTCGTCTTTTGTGTCCTCTTCTTTTTTGTCATCCCCCCCGGAGAGGCCTTCGCGAAAGGCGCGGATGCCGCTGCCCAGTTCTTCCCCCAATTTGCCCAGGCGGCCAACGCCAAACACGAGCACCACAATCAACAAAATAATGATCCATTCCCATCCTTGCGGCATGGAGGACTCCTTTACTAAGCGGCAGAAAAAAAGGTGATTAGCCATTTTACCAACAAAGGCGGCCAGGAATCGAGCATGCGGCCTATATTACAATGCGCTTACAACAGAGATGAGGCGGGTATGTCAGCGCTGAAGACCATCAATCCTGAAGACCTATATTCCGCCATCCACCAGGCCCTGCGTGCCTGGCAACAAATTGATGCAACCGGGCTGGATCTCTTTGACGGCTTGCTTTCACTGCGTCCTTATCAGTTTGATCTGCCTACGCTTAGCCCGATGCAAAGGCGACAAGCCTTCAATCGCTTTCTGGCGGACAGCATTGAACGCCTGGGCGAGCATGAGCCGACCTATGCGCGCGTGTTGACCCGACGCTTTATGGATGGCGACCTGATAATTCGTGTAGCCCGCGACTTAAATGTCAGCGAAGACCAACTGAACCGCCTGCAGCGCGAAGCCATCGAAACGCTTTCATCAATGGTCTTGGGCCAGGAGGAAAGCCTGCGCGCCAACCATCGAGAAACTCAATTGGCAGGCTTGCCCGTCCGGCCGTACACGCGCCTTGTCGGGGTCAACGCCTTACAAGAAACCCTGTTCGACCTGTTGGTGAACTCGCCACGCGACCAGATCCTGTCGCTGGTGGGATTAGGCGGTATTGGCAAAACCGCCTTGGCCGATGGCGTGGTGCGCCGGGTGATTGAGGCCTCTGCCTTTGAGGAGCTACTGTGGCTGCGCGTAGATCAGCCTCAGGATGTCAAAAGGCAAGCTGATCAAGCGGCCGGGCTGGTGTTTGCCTTGGCAGAGAAAATGGGCGCCAAGGATCGCGACGGACAGCTCTCAGTGGCGGAATTTCGGCGCCGCCTACACCAGCGGCCACACTTAGTCGTTATTGATAACCTGGAAGAGGAGTTGGCTAATCCCCATTTGCTGGTGCACATTGCGGGTCTAATCGGCCTAGCAAATTTCTGCTCACCAGCCGCGTGCGACCGCCCCAGTTTCCCAACCTGCAAGTCATCACCGTCCCGGAGTTGACTGACAAGGATGCCGTGCAATTGATGGTAGAGCAGGCGCTGGCCGGCGGCTTGCCCGAGGCGGCGCGTGCTTTGCAGGAGCATGCTTGTTCGGTACTGGAGATTACCGGCGGCAATCCCTTGGTGCTACGCCTGGTGGTCGGCTTGCTGGATGCCTTGCCGCTGCCCACCGTGCTCCAGGCCTTACGCCAGGGGCCAGGCGGCGATGTGGAGGCCATGTACCGTTTCGTCTACCAGCGGGCCTGGCAGGCCCTGGAGCCGGAATCGCAGCAATTGCTGCTGGCGATGCCCACGGCTGCGCAATCGGATGTGCGCCTGCACCAATTGCAAGCAATGACCGGATTAGCGGATGCCACCTTGCATCGCGCGGTGAAGCAACTGATTACGCGTTCGTTGCTCGAACTGCGCGGCCCGGTGATGGATCCGATTTACGGCATCCACCAACTGACCCATACGTTTTTGCAAAGCGAAATCATTCAGCACCTTTAAAACAAAAAACGCCCGTGCGGGCGTTTTTCCTATTTCTTATTGGAGCTTACTTCGAGCGAACGCGGTTCTCCAGCGTGCGGCTCAGAATGTCTTCCATCTCGCTGCTGCTCTTCTTTTTGGCAGCCGGCTGGTCCTGGCCGAGGGCGGCATCGCCGCCACCTTCCATGGCCTTGCGCAGCGCCAGTTCCATCGATGTCGGCGCGGGGCCGTGGTCCACAATTTCCTCGATGAGCTCTTCGGGCGGGGCGGTCAGGGCTTTCATGCTCAGCTTGATTTGCTTCTTGCGGCGGTCTACCGCCAGAACCTGCACTTCAACTTCCTCGCCGACCTTAACTACGTCGTCGGGCTTGCGCACATAATCGTGCGACATTTCGCTGACGTGTACCATGCCAGGCCGTTCGGCGCCCACTTCCACGAAAGCGCCAAAGCTTTCCATGCGGCTGACCGTGCCGGTCAGCTTCATGCCCTTTTTGATGTCGCGCCATTCCATGGCCAGCGGCTCAACCAGGGTCAGCTCGACCAGGTTCTTGTCTTCGTTGATGCGGCGTACCCAGGCGTTGACTTCATCACCGGGCTTCACCAAGTCTTCGACGCGGCGCACGGCTTCTTTGCTCAATTGAGAAATCGGAATCACGGCCGGTCGGTCGCGGCCAATATCCACCACGGCCCCCGCGAGGGTTGCCTTGAGGATTTTACCGCTGACTTTGTCTTTTTTCTTAAGTTCGGTTTGGGAATTCGTATCGGCCACGGTGGCACTCCAAGATCACATTGTTACTCATTTCACACAAGGAGGAATTTTACCCCAGCCATAGACATTTGTAAAGCGAGCCTGGCGCGGGCCCGCTGCGCCGCTTTTTCATCCGTGCCTCATCCTGGGGTAGCGGGCGCTCTATATAATGGCGGCAGCCTCATTCGCTTAATAGGAGAAGAAAAGATGCAACGTCGCGCCATCGTCATCATCGTGCTTATCGCCGCCGCGCTCACCGCCACCGGCGCCCTGGCCTGGAATATGCTGTTCAGTGTGCCGGAGCCCAGCGGTGAAGTCACCGCCATCCCGGTCGCGGCCGGCAACGAAGTCGACCCGCAACCCACCGCCACCTCGGAAGCGACCAGTGCCGCCGACGCCGAGCCGTCGACTGAAGGTGATGGCGCTGTTAAGGGCCAGCGTACTTACACCATCGTCCAGGAAGAAAGCGAAGTACGCTTCATTATTGGCGAGATTCTCTTTGGTGAGCCTAAAACGGTAATCGGCACCAACCAGCAGTTCGCCGCCCAAATCCTGTTGGATTTCAATGCCCCGCAAAACTCCCAGGTGGGCGTGGTGCAAATCAATGCGCGCAGCTTTGTGACCGACAGTGGTTCGCGCAACGGAGCGATTAATAACCGCATCCTGCAAAGGACCACTTATGAATTCATCACTTTTACGCCCACCGCCTATATTGGCCTGCCCGAAAGCGGCTCGATCGGTCAAAGCTTTGATTTCCAGGTAGTGGGTGACCTGACGATCCGCGATATCACTCAGGAAGTGACCTTCGACGTCACGCTGACGCTGGTGGCCGAAGACCGCATTGAGGGCAGCGTGCGCTCTGAAATTGCCCGGGAGGCCTTTGACCTGGTGATTCCCAATGTGCCCCAGGTGGCCGGTGTGGATGAAATCGTGCGCTTGGAAATGGATTTTGTCGCCCTGGCCGACTAAACGTGATTGCCTAGCACAAGGGCCGCAGCGTGCTGCGGCCCTTGTTGTTTAACCGTACTTTGATGTGGGTTGATTTAGGCGGGTTGCCCGGCTGCGTCGCCTACCAAGGCTTCCAGCACCATTACCAGGCGGTGCTGCCAGTCGGCTTCGTCCATGCCGGAGAGCCAGACGTGATTCTTGCTGGTGCGCACACCTGCCCCCAGCTGCGGGTAGCGCCGCGGCGGCTGACCCTCGGCCTGGGCCGGGAAACGCAAGGCCAGCTTGCCGCCTTCGCCGCTGATGGAGTTCAACCCGGCCTGTTCCGCCAGCACCTTCACCTTTAACTGAAAGAGCAAATTGAGCGCTTCCTCAGGCGGCGGGCCGAAGCGGTCGCGGAACTCCTCGTCCAGCGCCTCGATTTCGCGTAAGTCGTGTAAATCAGCCAGACGCCGGTAGAGCTTGAGGCGCATGGCTTTATCCTGCACGTACTCGGGCGGAATGCCAATTTCCATCGGCAAGTCGACGTTGATGAGCGGGTGGTAGAGGCTGAGGTGCGCAGCAGCCGCCTCGGGTCCGAAGGCGCTGCCCCGGCGCAGGTCAGCCACCGCCTTGGTCAGCAGGCGGGTATAGAGGTGGAAGCCGACGGCGGCAATCAAGCCATGCTGGCGGGTACCCAGCAGGTCGCCGGCGCCGCGGATTTCCAGGTCGCGCATGGCCACGTTGAAGCCTGCGCCGTGCTGGGTGTTCTCGGCGATGGTCTCCAGGCGCTGGCGGCCCTCTTCGGTGGGCTGCTGGCCGCCGTGGCGGAAGAAATAGGCGTAGGCGCGCTGGGCGCCGCGGCCCACGCGGCCGCGCAATTGGTAGAGCTGGGCCAGGCCAAAATTGTCGGCGCGGTCCACTATCAGGGTGTTGGCGTTGGGGATATCCAGGCCGCTTTCAATAATCGTGGTGGTCAGCAGCACATCCACATCGCCGCGGGTGAATTGCTGCATGCGGGTGGAGAGGTCTTGTTCGCCCATCTGGCCGTGGGCGACGCTGATGCGCGCTTCGGGCAGCAGGCCGCCCAGGCGGGCCTTCATCGCCTCGATGGTTTGCACCCGGTTGTGCACGAAGAACACCTGGCCGCCGCGGTCCAGTTCGCGCAGTACTGCCTGGCGCACGATATCGGGTGAATAGGGGCCGACATGGGTGACCACCGGCAGGCGCTCCTCGGGCGGGGCGCTGATGGTGGAGATGTCGCGCACGCCGGTGAGCGCCATGTAGAGCGTACGCGGAATGGGCGTGGCGGTCATGGTCAGCACGTCGACCTCAGTGCGCAGCTTTTTGAGGTGTTCCTTGTGGGTCACGCCAAAGCGCTGTTCCTCGTCGATAATCACCAGCCCCAGGTCTTTGAACTCCACATCCTTTTGCACCAGGCGGTGGGTGCCAATCACGATGTCCATCTCGCCGCGGGCCAGCTCGGTCAGGATTTCGCGTTGTTCGGCCGCGCTGCGGAAGCGTGAAAGCATCTCCACCCGCACCGGGAAGGCCGCCAGCCGCTCGCTGAAGGTTTGGTAATGCTGTTGGGCCAGTACCGTAGTCGGCACCAAGAGGGCGACTTGCTTGCCATCCATCACTGCTTTGAAAGCCGCGCGCAGGGCGACCTCAGTCTTGCCATAGCCGGCGTCACCGCACACCAGCCGGTCCATCGGGCGGCTGCTTTCCATATCGGCTTTGGCCTCGGCAATCACGCGCAACTGGTCTTCGGTTTCGATATAGGGGAAGCTGGCTTCCAGTTCGCGCTGCCAGGGCGTATCTTTGCTGAAGGCGTAGCCCTCGGCGCTCTCACGCAGCGCGTAGAGTTCGAGTAAATCTTCGGCGATGGCCTCCACCGCGCGGCGCACGCGTGATTTGCTGCTGCGCCATTCGGTGCCGCCCAGGCGGCTGAGGGTCGGGCGCTCGCCGGCCGCGCCCACGTAGCGGGTCAGCCGGTCGGCCTGGTGCACGGGCACATAGAGTTGATCGCCGCCGGCGTACTCCACGGTCAGGAATTCGCGCTCCACGCCCTCAATCACACGGCTAATCAGGCCCTTGAAGGTGCCGATTCCGTGGTCGATGTGCACCACCAGTTCGCCGGCGTCCAAATCCACATAGGGCGCTTCGGGCGCATCGCGTTCCACCAGGGGGCGGCGGCGCGGCTGCGACCGCTCCCAGCCGAAAATTTCGCTATCACTTAAAATGTGCAGGCTGGGCTGGCCCGGATTGAGTAGCTCGAAGCCCGCGCCCAGGCTGCCCTGCCGAAAGGCCGGGCGCAGGTTGCCATTCTGCTGGGCGTGGCCCTCGGCCCACAAATCCTGCAGGCGCGCAGCTTGGCGCGAAATCACTTCGACCGCTTCTCCACGGGCGGTCAATTCATCCAGGTACTCCATCACGGCTTTGAGCTGGCCGCCGAAGCGCCGCCCCGGACGAAAATGCTGGGCCAGTTCCGAGGCGGCATCCAGCGCAGCGGTTGGACCCAGTTCCAACGGCTGCCAGCTTTGCAGCGCGTCTTCCAATTCGGCCAGCGTAAAGTAGGGCAGGGGATGGTCCGGGGCAATCTCCTGGTGAATCAGCGCTTCTTCGCGCAGGGTCAGCGATTGCTCTTCGAGTTCACTAATGCCTTCGCGCAGCGCCTGGTGGTCGTCCAGCAAAACCAAGGTGTCGGCCGGTAAATAGTCCAGCAGGCTGGCGGTATGCGGGTGCAGCAGGGGGGTATGGAATTCGCTCAGGTCGCGGCTTTCGACGCCGATATCAGCGGCGCGCTCGCTGAGGTATTCACGCGCGGGCGGAATCTGCAGGCTGTCAATCGGCGCCACCGTGCGCTGGCTGGCCGGGTCGAAGACGCGCAGCCCGTCAATCTCATCGCCGAAGAATTCCAGGCGGGCGGGCAATTCGCTCTGCATGGTCCACACATCCAGGATGCCGCCGCGGCGCGCGAAGGTGCCCGGCGCGCTGACCGTGTAGGTCGCTTCGTAGCCGCCGGCCACCAGGCGCTGGGCCAACTCCACCGGGTCCAAGCGGGCGCCTTTGTGGGCGCTGAAGCTGGCGGCGGAAAAGTCCGCCGGCGGCAGGGTGCGGCTCATCAGTCCGCGGGCGGTGGCCGTAATCACTGGCGCCCCGCCGCCCTGGCTCAGACGGGCCAGCACGGCCAAGCGTTCGCGGCGGGCGGTTTCGCTCCAGGGCGCGTTCTCGTAGAACAGCGCGCTGGGCTCGGGGAAGTACAGCCGCTCAATCTCGGGCGACCACAAATCCAGTTCGTCGTAATAGGCCAGCGCGCGGTCGCGCCGGTGGGTGAGCAGCAGAATCGGGCGCTCCAGCGCGGCCTGCAAGGCGGCCGTGAGCGGCAGGCGCGCAGCCCGCATCAGGCCCAGCCGCTGCCCTGCTGGCGCAGTTACCAGTGCCTGAAATTCAGGCAGCGCCGCGATGCGTTCCAGCACCGATTTCATCCTTCGCCACCGTTGTATTGGTTCATGGCGGCCTCGATGCCCTCGTCCACGAAGCATAAAATCGCGTCCACCGCGCGGCCCAGCAGGAAGGGTAAGTCATCCTGTTCCTGCTTGGAGAAATCCTGCAACACGTGCGCCGGGGTGCTCATGCGCCCCTTGGGGCGGCCGATTCCGACCCGGAGGCGTGGAATCGCCTGGCTGCCCAATTGCTGAATAATTGAGCGCATGCCCTTTTGGCCCGCTGCGCCGCCTTCCGGACGCAGGCGCAGGGTCTCAAAGGGCAGGTCGGCATCGTCGTAGACCACCAAGATGCGCTCCAGCGGCACCTTATAGAAGCGCGCCAGGGCGCCAACGGCTTGGCCGCTGAGGTTCATATAGGTGCGCGGCTTGGCCAGTATCAGCCGTGCTTCGCCGTGCCGCGCCTGGCAGACCAGCGCCTGGTTTTGCACCTTGCGAAAGCTCTCGCCCAGTTTGGCGGCCAATTCATCCAGCACCATGAAGCCGGCGTTATGCCGGTTCAGTTTGTATTCCGGGCCGGGGTTGCCCAGGCCGACAATCAAGAAGGCTGTACCTTCTTCGCTGTGCTTCCTTCGTTTGAACATAGCTTCCTTAAATACGTCTATCCACCGGGGTGCAAACCCCGGTGGTTTTGCCTAGCAAACAACCTATTTTAACACTTTCATCCGCATGGCTCGATAGGGTATACTGCCCCTAGAGGACGGCAACGTCCTCGTTAAGCTTATGGACGCCTCTCGTTCTTCCCAAATGGTCAGCCGCCTGCGCGATATGCAGGCCACGGCCCCCGACATCATCGCCTCCGCGGTGGTCACCGTGGATGGCCTGACTCTGGCCTCCGTACTCCCTTCTGAAATTGATGAAGACCGCATCTCCGCGATGAGCGCCGCCATGCTCAGCCTGGGCGAACGCATCGCCTCGGAGCTGCAGCGCGGCGACCTAGATGAAGTCTATATCCGTGGCGAAGAGGGCTTTGTGCTGCTCACCGCCGTGGGCCAGGAAGCGGTGCTGACGGCGCTCTCGCGCAACGAGGGCCGCCTGGGGTTGATATTCCTGGAAATGCGGCGCGCCGCCGAGGACTTACAAACCTATGTCGCCTGAGGCGCGGCAAAACTCCCGACCAAACTCTGACACTCTTCGGGGAAGGGCCCTGCAAATGCCCCTCCCCGAAATTCTTTAAAGGACCTGGTACGCCAGCGAGGTTGCTATGGATATTAAGTACATCTTCATTACCGGTGGGGTGGTCTCCTCAGTAGGCAAGGGTGTGACCTCCGCCGCCCTTGGACGCCTGCTCAAGGAGCGTGGCTTCAAGGTCGCCATCCAAAAGCTGGACCCCTATATCAATGTCGACCCCGGCACGATGAGCCCTTATCAGCATGGCGAGGTGTACGTGCTGGACGACGGCGCAGAAACCGACCTGGACCTGGGCC
>OMJR01000084.1 GCA_900299355.1 Anaerolineaceae bacterium | reverse complement strand
GGGCGATGCCGCCGCCGTTGACATTGACCTTGTCCAAATCCATGCCCAGCTCGCGGACCACGGCCACCGCCTGGGCGGCAAACGCCTCGTTGAGCTCGATGAGATCGATATCCTCGAGGTCCAGGCCGGCGCGCTTGAGCGCCTTGGGCACCGCCGCAACGGGGCCGATGCCCATGATAGCGGGCGGCACGCCCCCCACCCCAAAGCTGACAAAGCGCGCCAGCGGCTTGAGACCCAGTTCGTCGGCGCGGGTGGCCGACATCAGCAGCACACCGGCGGCGGCATCGTTCATCTGCGAACTGTTGCCCGCGGTGACCGTGCCACCCTGTTTGAAGACCGGGCGCAATTTGGCCAGACCTTCCAGGCTGGTGTCGGGGCGTACGCCTTCATCCACTTGGTGAATGAAGGTGCGGGTGGTCTGGCCCTCGGGGCCAGCCTCGACCAACTCGACCTCGAAGGGCAGGATTTCATCGGCGAAGAGGTTTTGCGCCTGAGCCGCGGCGGCATTGTGCTGGCTGCGCATGGCGAACTCATCCTGGTCTTCGCGGCTGACGTTGAATTCCTCGGCTACATTTTCGGCGGTGAGGCCCATGCTGAGGTAGACATCAGGGCATTCCTGAGCAAAGCTCGGATTGGGGGCAAATTTGTGGCCGCGCATCGGCACCATACTCATCGACTCGGCCCCGCCGGCGATGACCACATCGGCCATGCCGGCCTTGATTTCCATGGCGCCGTGGGCGATGGTCTGCAAGCCGGAGGCGCAGAAGCGGTTGACAGTTTCGCCAGGCACGTCCACCGGGAGGCCGGCGCGCATGGCCACCCGGCGGCCCATGTTGAGGCCCTGCTGGGCTTCGGGCATGGCACAACCGATGATGACATCGTCAATCGTTGACGGTTCCACCTGCGGGTTGCGCGCCACTAGGTCGGCCAGCACGGCGGCGGCTAAATCGTCGGGGCGGGTGCTGCTGAGCGCGCCACGTTTGGCTTTACCGACCGCGATACGGCGGGCGTCAACAATGACAGCTTCATTTCCATTCTTCATAGATACTCCTAATTGCGCAGCGGCTTGCCGGTCTGCAGGATGTGCCAGATGCGCTGTTGGCTGCGCTCCTCGCCGCACAGCGAGAGGAAGGCCTCGCGCTCCAGGTCGAGGATGTATTTTTCGCTGACCCAGGCCGGGCCGCTGAGGTCGCCACCACACAGCACGCGGGCGAAGGCCTCGCCAACCACGGTGTCGTATTCGGTGATGTAGCGCCCCTCGCGGAAGAGGTAGATGCCGATTCGCAGGGCCGCCAATGCGTCGCGGCCGGCGGCATAAATCGGCTCGGGCAGCGGCGGGGCGTAGGCGCTATCGGCCAGGTGCCGCGCTTCGCGCTTGGCCTCGGCCAGCAGGTGCGCGCGGTTCATGACCACGCGGTCCTCAGGGCCGAGGATGCCCATCGCGCGGGCTTCCTCGGCGCTGGTGGCGACCTTGGCCTGGCCGACCTGAGTGAAGATGCGTTCCAAGTAGGGATAGGCTTCGGCGTGCTCGCTGCGCATGGGCGGATTAAGCAGGCGGCGCATCATTTCCTTGGTGCCGCCGCCGGCCGGGATAACGCCCGCGCCGGTCTCCACCAGGCCGATGTAGGTCTCGCTAGCGGCCACCACGCGGCTAGCGTGCATGGTGATTTCACAGCCGCCACCCAGGGTCAAGCCGGCGGGCGCCACCACCACCGGTTTGGGGAAATAGCGGATGCGCATGTTGAGGTCCTGCAAGGCACGGATGGCGAAATCGAGGTCGTCCCACTGGCCGCTTTGGGCGGCCATGACCACGAAGAAGAGGTTGGCCCCAGCGCTAAAGTTGTCACCCTCGTTGCCAATGACCACGCCGTCAAAATCGGTTTCAGCGATGCTCAGCCCCTCGTCAATCATGGTGAGCACGTCTTCATCCAGGGCGTTCATCTTAGTGTGGAATTCGACTCCAGCGATGCCATCGCCCAAATCGTAGAGCGTGGACCCGGCGTTCTCCTTGACTACTTTCTCGTTAGCGCGCAGGGTGGCCAGCGAAAGCTGGTTGGCGGGCGCCTCCAGCGGCAAGTAGCCGCCCTGCCCCGGGTCGTAGACCGCGCTTTTGTTGGGGCCGTCGTATTGGTAGAAGGAGCTGTGCCCAGCCTCGAGCATCTGCGCCACCCAGGCGGCGGGCGGGTGCCCGGCCGCCGTCATCGCTTCAACCGTTTCGGCGACGCCGAGCATGTCCCAAATCTCAAAGGGACCGTGGTCATGCTGGAAGCCCCAGCGCACGGCCTCGTCAATCGCCACTGGGTTGTCGGCCACTTCAGGGATGATGTGGCTGGCATAGGCCAGGCTGTAGTAGGTAGTGGCGCGCAGGTACTCGCTGGCGCGGTCGTCGCCGGCCAGCAGCGTTTTCAGCTTGGCGCCGAAATCCTCGAGGTCCTTGGCCTGCCCCACCGAGTCGAAGCGCGGTTTGTCGCCCGGCGCTTCATGCTCCAGGGTGTCCAGGTTAAGCGGCCAGAATTGTTTCTCTCCCTCGACGCGCACTTCCTTATAAAAGCCGGCTTTGCTCTTGTTGCCCAGCCAGCGTTTTTCAATCAGGGCGGCAGTGAGGGCGTTGCCCGGCTCGGAGGCCAGCGCTTGCTGGGCGATTTCGTCCTCGGGGATGGCGGCGGCCAGGTTGCGGCGCACATGTTCGGCGACATCCACACCGACCAAGTCCAGCAGCCGGAAGACAGCCGTCTTGGGGCGCCCAATCAGCGGACCGGAGATGGCGTCCACCTCGGGCACGCTGTAGCCATGCCGCAGGGCGTAGTCCAGCGCGAAGGCGCCGGTCACCGAGCCGATGCGGTTGGCGATGAAGTTGGGCGTGTCCTTGCAGAGCACGATGCCCTTGCCGAGATAGCGCTCGCCAAAGCGGCTGATGCGTTCGATGACTTCGTCGCTGGTATCCGGCGTGGGAATGATTTCGAGCAATTTGAGATAGCGCGGCGGGTTGAAGAAATGGGTGCCCAGGAAGTGGGCACGGAAGCCCGCCGAGCGGCCTGCGGCAATCTGCGCAACCGGGATGCCGGAGGTGTTGGTGCTGATGATGGTGTGCTCGCCGCGCAACTCGTCCAGCTTGGCCATCAACTCGCGTTTGATGTCGAGGTTCTCGACGATGGCTTCGATAACCCAATCGGCATCGGCAACCACATCCAGGTCGTCTTCCAGGTTGCCGACGCTGACCAGGGCGTGATGCGCTTCGCTGACGAAGCTGGCCGGGCGGGAGGCCTTGGCGCGCTCCAGCCGCTCGCGGGCGATACGATCGCGCAAAGTCTTATCTTTGAGCGTCAGACCCAGTTTCTGCTCGGCGTCGCTGAGTTCACGCGGCACGATATCCAGCAGGGTCACCGGCACGCGGGCGTTAGCCAAGTGGGCGGCGATAGCGGCGCCCATAGTGCCAGCGCCGATTACCACGGCGCGGTTGATTGACTTCATGAGTGTTTCGCCTTTCTCACAATGATTACTGGCCTGTCATGCTGAGTGCGCGCCCTTGGCGCGCTAATGAAGCATCCACCCGAATCCATGATTGATTGTGTTTCCGTTCGCGAATTGATGCCTGATAGGGTCCGTGATTCGGAATGATTCTTCGCTGCGCTCAGAGTGACAGGAATACGGGATGCCTGCATCGCGCTAGTCGCCTAACCCGAGGAAGAATTGCAGCATCATTTCGCTGGCGGAAATGTCCTGTGTGGGCGCATCGCCCAGCAGGCGCCCGGCGCCGCCTGGCCAGGCGTGGCCGCCATCCACGATGGTGACCAACACCACCGGAGCAGCACAGCCCTGGTAACGCTCAATGATGATGTTGTCCTCGGCGAGGGTTTCGACTTCGGGATCGGGCGCGCAGCCGTTAGCGGCCACCCAGAAGCCAATCGAGTCAGCCACCGACACATCAAAGCGGCCCGGTTCCACTGAGTCTGGCCCCACCCCGCCGTCATAAAGTACGTGTTGATCGTTGAGGCCGTGAAAGGCAATCACGGCCACCGGTTGGCTGGGCTGCGGGATCACATAGCTGGTATCGCTATCCGGCGGGCTGCCGCCAATCGTGCCGGCAACCGGCGCGATGCCGGCGATGCGCTGGCTGAGGTCGGCGGCGGCACGATAGCTCATCATGCCGCCATTCGAGATGCCCGTCACGAATACCCGCTCAAGATCCACAGCGAAGTGGCCCAACATCGAATCGATCAATACCGTCAGAAAGGCTACGTCATCGACCTCATGTTCCAGGGCGTAGCCGCAGCAGTGGCCGGTGTTCCAGGTAAAGAGTGCTTCTTCCAGCGGGCCGCTGCCGTTGGGATAGACCGCAATGAAACCATACTCATCCGCGGCAGCATCCATCCGGCTGGCGCGCTGAATCTGGCTGGCGCGGCCACCGCCGCCATGCAGCACAATAATCAGGGGCAGTTCTGTCTCCCCGTTGTAATCGGGCGGCAAGTGCACGATCACCTGGCGGCTATCGTCGCCGTTGGTGACCGTCAGGTCATAGTCGCCGGGCAGCAGATCCTGGCTGATCTCCACGGTGGGTGTAGGTTCATCCTCGGTGATGGCGGCCTGTTCGGCGGCACGGCAGCCCAGAGTGGCCAGAGCCAACACAGCAACGAAAGTGAACAGGCGCCGGCGCAGCATGCTAGCGCAGTTCGGCTCCGCTGTAGCCCAGCAGCTGGCGGGCGGCGATCAGGCGGTTAATCTGGCCGGTACCTTCGAAGATGTCGTTGATCTTGGCATCGCGGAACCACTTCTCCAGCAGCAGTTCGCGGTTGTAGCCCAGCGGGCCGAGGATTTCGACCGCCTTCTGGGTGATCTTGGTGACCACCTCACCAGCGTGCAGCTTGCTCATCGCCGCTTCCAAGGCATTGGGCTGGCCGTTATCACTCATCCAGACCGCCTTGAGCACCAGCAGCCAACTGGAACGCAGCATGCAGTCCATATCAATCACTTCGCGTTCGACGTTGGTCAGCTTTTGGCGCGGCAATCCATAGCGGATCTCCACACCTTGCCCGGCGAGGAGGCGCTTCAGTTCCTCCAGTGCGGCGCGGGCCACGCCAATTGCCGAGGCGGCCACCAGCGGGCGGGTGATGTTGAAGGTTTGCATGGCGCTCTTGAAGCCCTTGGTCTCCTGCTTTTCTTTGATCTCCGGGTCGCCCAGCATGTTCTCGAAGGGCACGCGGCAATCCTCCAGGGTGAAGGTCACGGTGTCGCTGGAACGGATGCCGAGCTTCTTTTCCTTCTTGGTGATCTTGATTCCGGGGGTGGCGGCCTCAATCACGAAGGAGCGGATGCCAGCGCGGCCGGCTTCGGGATCCAAGGTGGCCCACACCACCACGAAACCATCCGTATCGACCATGGCCTTATGGCCGGCGGTGACGAAAATCTTTTCGCCATTAAGCACCCACTCGTTGGTCCCGGGGTCGAGGGCCGCGCGGCATTGGATCGCGCTGTTATCCGAACCTGCCTGGGCCTCAGTGATCGCCATGGCAGTGAAAATCGGATCCTCTTCATTCAGGCGGGATAGGAATTTCTTCTTCTGCTCGGGCGTGCCGGCCGCTTCCACTGCCGCCGAACCGAGGCCGCCACGCGGCGTGCACAGATACATACCCGCGTCGCCCCAGGAGAGGCCTTCAATGTTGTGGGCCATCAATTGGTAGGTGGCCCGCGGTCGTTTATCGGCCGTGCCGTTCGATTCGGGCTGTGGCACCAGCGAGGCGGCCCCCATCGACTTCATCGCGGTGTGCATAAAGTTGATGTAGTCCCAAGGGATCGCGCCTTCGTCTTCGTCCATCTGGCGGCTCACCGGGCGCATCATATTCTCGGCGACGGTGCGCACCACCATTTGGGTCTGTTGAATTTTGTCGGATTGCTTATCAAATGAAATCATGTCTACTCCTATACCAGCGCCAGGCCAGTCAATGAAGTGATGCCGCGGCCGTTGCGCATCCACAATTCCACCGGATGCTCTCGGATGTAACCGTGGCCGCCCAGGATTTGCACGCCGCGGTCGGTGACCATCATGGCCATATCGGCCGCGCCGCTGTGCGCCAGGTAGGCGGTCTGGCTGGCCTCTTCCCACTCTTCATCGAGTTGCCAGGCAGCTTCCCAAGTGAGCAGGCGCGTGGCTTCGATCTCGGTCGCCATCTCGGCCAGCATGAAGGCGATCGATTGCTTCTGGGCAATCATCGAGCCGAGCACTTCGCGTTCCTTGGCATAATCGCGGGAGTAATCAAAACTGGCGCGCGCCAGCCCCACCCCCAACGCCGCCATACCTACCCGCATGGAGTCGAGCAGCGGGGCGAAGTCGTGCCCTTCGGAGCCGCCCAAGCGCGCCCCAGCCGCTACCTGCACCTGATCAAGGTGCAGTTCGTGCAACGGCAGCGCGTTGAGGCCCAGCAGCTTCTGGCGTTCACCAATGGTCAACCCTTCAGCATCTGCCTCCACGATGAAGGCTTGCGTTTCCCCCTCGAGGTCGGCATAGACCAGCATGGCCGGCGCCTCGGCCGCATAAGGCACATAGGCTTTTTCGCCCTGCAAAATGTAGCTGTCGCCCTCTTTCTTGGCGCTAGCGCGCATGGCGTTGGGATCGAAGTCGTAGTAAGGCTCAATGAAAGCCGCCGTGTAAGGTTGCCAGGCGCCCTCAACGATCGAGGGAATGTATTGGTCGGCCTGGGCTTCGTCGCCCTGCAGCAGCAGCGGCAATGTGAACAAGTTAGGGGTCAGCACCGCCAGCGCGGCGGCCAGGTCGCCATAGGCCAGTTCTTCGGCGGCCAGCGCACCGGTCACTGCGGAATATTCGCCAAAGCCGCCCAACTCCTCGGGCATTGAAGCTTGCAGCAGGCCCAGGTCCCAGCCCTTCTGGACAAGCTTATCGAGCAGCGCGCCACCCTCCTCGGCTTCGCGGGCTGCCTCGCGCAAATCCTTTTCGGCGTAGCGCTTGACGGTATCAATCAGCATTTGTTGTTCTTCAGTCGGATCAAATGAATACATGTTCGCTCCTATAGCACAGGGACTTCCGCACCGCCCAGCCGCAGGTATTCAATCGGCTGGATGGCGGTGCTGCTTTGAATTTGGGGTAAATTGTGGATCGCCAGCAAGCCACGCTGGTAGAGATATTCGATGTGGGCGCCGGTTTCCTCAACGGCCAGCAAGGCGTTATAGCCATCGCGGGCGCCAAACAGCTGCTTAGATACCCCGGCCACCGTCTGGGGCGTATCCAAGATCTCCAGTACGCGTTGCAAGCGCTTGACGTGCGATTGGCGGATGGCTTCCACGCGGGCGGACAGGTCTTCGATGGGCTCGTTGTGGCCGGGCAGGGTCAGGCGCGCATCGGCGGCCCAGGCGGATACCGCATCCAGGGAGGCCAGGTAGTGCGCCAGGCCGGTGTTGAGCGTCAGGCGCTCGGGCGCGATATGCGGGCTGATCTCGCCAATTACGTGGTCGGCGCTGAAGAGCAAATCATGCAGGCGGATGCAAACCTGGCCGGCGCCGTGGCCCGGCACATGCAGGAATTCGAAGGGGCCGAGCGCCATGCTAAGCTGCTCATAAGTAAAATCGACCCGCACAGAGGTAATCAGCGCCTTGGGCAGCAGGTACATATCCAACATGCCCTGGGTGGCCTTCTCCGACAGGCCGCTCTCCAGCAGGAATTCACGCAGGGCATGCGCAACAATTACCAAGCGTTCTTCGAAATTGGTCAGTGTGCGCCGGTCGAGTTTGTGCACGCCGATCTTGGCCGAGGTGCGGCTCTCCAGGAAGGCCAGGCCACCGAAATGGTCAATGTGTCCGTGGGTCACCAGAATATGGGTCAGGTCTTCGAAAGTGACCGGTCCGCCGCGCAGTTCCCCTACCGCTGCAAAGCCGTCTTCCAGGTGCTGGTTGGCATTGTGGAAATTGGAGCCACAATCAATCAGGGCGACATAATCTTCCACAAAGACCAAATAGGCATGCACCCAGAAGCCGGGAAAGGCTTCCAGCGGCAGGCGGTAGACCTGCGCCCCGCCGCCACTCTCGTAGCTGGCAATGTGGGGCCGCAACGCCGTCTCAGCCACGGGTCTGCAATCCTTGCAGCAGCAGCTGCGCGCCGAATTCAGCGATGTCGCCGGCGCTCAGGCGGCCGCCGGGGCGGAACCAGGTTACGGTCCAGTTGGCAATGCCGAGGGCGGTCTTGGCCGCCAAATCGGGGTCGTCGGTGGCGAAGTCGCCGCTGGCCACGCCGGCCTGGATGGTTTCGCGCCAAATGGCTTCGAAGCGGTCGCGGCGCGGAATGTGGCGGCGGCGGTATTGGGATTCGAGGGAGCGGTGTTCGAGGAGCAGCACGGCGGCCAAATCGGGGTACTCAGCCAGGGCTTCCAGGTAGGCGCGCATCAGGCTTGCTAACTTGTCGGCCGGGGCCAGGTCGAGGGCGGCCACCTGCTCCATGCGCTCAATCAGCAGGTCCAGCGCCTGGTCCAGGATGCCGGCCAGCAGTTCCTGCTTGCTGGAAACATGATGGTAGAGGCTGGCCTTCTGCAAGTTAACCGCCGCGGCAATCTCCTGCATGGAGGTACCGTGAAAGCCCTTCTCGCGGAAGATTTGGGCGGCAGCTTCAAAGATATCGTCGCGGGTCATCGTCTCCCTACCGAACGGTCGGTAGATGAGCAGAGTATACGGGATTGGGCCAGCGGCGTCAAGCGCGGAGCGCAGGATTGCGGCTTGCCAGCGCTCGGCAAAGCACGATATAATCCCCGCTCTGTAGGGATTAATAGAGACTGGAGTTGCGTAGCAACTCCAAAATGCGGCTCCGCCGCATTCCGGGGCGTGGCGCAGTCCGGTTAGCGCGCTTGCATGGGGTGCAAGAGGTCGGAGGTTCGAATCCTCTCGCCCCGACTTATCGAAACGGGATGGTTAAAGCCATCCCGTTTCGATTCAGGAGTTTGGCAGAGCCAAACTCCACACGTCTTTTTGTCAATACAAAGCGATTGCAAAGCAATCGCCAAGCGCTTACGTAGTAAGCGCCCCTCTCGCCCCGACTTATCAAAAACAGCGACCTTTGGTCGCTGTTTTTGATTCTAGAGAATGACTTCGCCATTCTCTACTCGTATTTTCGGGTCTAGGGCTAACCATGCCATTTTGATACAGGGATTTGCTACATCATACTCAATACGCCTTTTTCTCAGCACAAAGCGATTGCAAAGCAATCGCCAAGCGCTTACGTAGTAAGCGCCGGGAACTATTTTTCTTCCAGCTTCGTCTTATCTCCATGAGTGATAAAAGCTCTCATAAATATCTTACCCGCGCCTAATGTGGCCAAGCTGGATTCGTTGTACAAGAATCGCGAAACATACTCCAGCTTGAACATGCTGGCTCGCAGAGTCGGCTACTTGTCTTAAGGGGAGACAACCGAGTTTTACGAAGATGAAGGAACACAAGACCCACTACAACCGAATAGTTCTCAGCCTGATCCTGGCGCTGCTCCTCGGCGCCTGCCGCGGTCAATCTGCCGCGGCCCCCACCCCGGATATGGCGGTAATCGCCACCTCGGTGGCCGCTACGTTGCAGGCCCAGGCGCCCAGCGCTACGCCGACCAGCGAGTTCACCGCGACAGCCACGGCGACCCCCACCGAGACCGCCACCCCGACACAGACGCCGACCAGCACCAGCACGCCCACCGCCACCCGCCCGCCGGCGACTAACACGCCGACCGTGGCTTGTAACCAGGCCAGCTTCATTGCCGATGTCACCATCCCCGACGGCATGCGGGTCAGCAAGAACGAGACCTTCACCAAAATCTGGCGCGTCCGTAACAGCGGCTCCTGCACCTGGAGTGCCAACTACACGGTCGTGTTCAACAGCGGCAGCAACCTGGCCAGCACCAGCAGCTTCAAGTTGGGCAGCGAGGTGAAGCCAGGCGGCACCATCGATATCAGCATCACGATGACGGCCCCCAACAGCAACGGCACCGTACAGAGCGGTTGGAACCTGCGCAGCGAGAACGGCACCAACTTCGGTGTCGGCGCCAACGGCGGTGTGCCTTTCTTTGCCAAAGTGGTGGTGACCGACTCGGCGCTAAATTCAAAATACAACTTTGCCGCTAACGTCTGCTCAGCCACCTGGTTCAACAACAACGGCACCCTGCCCTGCCCAGGTGACACCAGCGGCAGCAAGGGCTACGTGCGCGCCAGCACCAGCGCCGAGCTGGAACACGGCTACGAGGATGAGTTAATGCTGCTGCTGCGGCCCAACCACGCCAGCAACGGCTACATTGAAGGCATCTTCACCAGTTACCTGGTGAAAACCGGCGACCGCTTCATCGGCCGCGTCGGCTGCCAGGCCAACAGCAAGGATTGCCACCTGCGCTTTGTGGTGCTTTACCAGGACAGCAACGGCAACCGCCACCAGATTGAGGACTGGACCCAGTTTGCAGACGGTTCCACCGCCCTCATCAACATCGACTTGAATTCGCTGGCCGGCAGCACCGTGCGCTTTATCCTGCGCGTTGAGGTGCTGAACAGCGATTACGCCGACGCCAATGGTTTCTGGCTATTGCCCGCCATCCAAAACCCCTAAACATCCGAACCAAAAAAGCGGGAGGCTGTAGGCAGCCTCCCGCTTTTTTGTTAACTAACCCCATTTGGCTATTGCGCGCCGCGACAAAATTTTGTACAAGCATACATATGGAAGCGCGTTTCTGCTTGAGAAGAGACACCTACCAGTGCCTGGCGCTGGCGGTCCTGCTGGCCGCCTGTGGCGGGCGGGCCACGGTGCCAACTCCCGATTTGGCCGCCCTGGCCACCTCGCAAGCCGCCACGCAGCAAGCGCTGCTGCCCACGTCAACCCAGACGGCGACCGCCACCGCGACTGAGACGCCAACCCCCACGCTGACCGCGACCAACACCGAGACGCCGACGGCCACGCCGACCGACACGCCCTCGGCGCCCTGCCACCGCGCTGAATTCGTGGCCGACGTGACCATCCCCAATGGCATCCGCCTCAACCAAAACCAGACCTTCACCAAGACCTGGCGTATCCGTAACACGGGCGCCTGCACCTGGACCACCGGCTTCCGCCTGGTATTTATTAGCGGCACCAACATGGCCGCCGGCAGCAGCTACAACCTGCCCGCGGGCGTGGTGCCAGGCGGCAGCATTGACCTGAGCATCAACATGACTGCGCCCAGTGGCGTGGGCGATTACGAAAGCAATTGGAACCTGCGCAGCGAGACAGGTGTCAACTTTGGCACCGGGGCCAGCGCCAACACACCGCTGTCGGTCAGCATTGTGGTCAGCAGCCAGGCGCCGGATGCCGAATATGATTTTGCGGCTAACTTCTGCTCGGCGACCTGGGCCAACAACAGCGGCAGCCTGCCCTGCCCCGGCGACCCCAACGGCACCCGCGGCTATGTGCGCTTCACCACCAGCGCCGAGCTGGAGCATGCCGGCGAGGACGAACTGATGTTGCTGCTGCGGCCCAACCACACCAGCAATGGTTTCATTGAGGGCCTATATCCCAGTTACCAGGTGCAAAGCGGCGACCGCTTTATCGGCCGCGTGGGCTGCTTGGCGGATAGCGATGGCTGCCAGCTGCGCTTCGTGCTGCTCTACCTAGATAGCAACGGCGACCGCCACAGCGTCGAAGATTGGACCGAAGAATTTGATGGCGACACATCACTGACCGAGATTGACCTCAGCCCGATTGCGGGGCAAACGGTACGCTTCATCCTGCGCGTAGAAATCCTCAATACGAATTACGCCGACGCCAACGGCTTCTGGCTGCTGCCGTCCATCCAGAATCCCTAGAATCACCTATAAAAGAAGAAACCGGCCGTTCACAGGCGCCCAAGCCCGTTTACATGCTACACTTAGGCTATCCTCTCACGATTCAACGGAGGCCTGTAGATGCAAAACCCCAAATACCAGATTTTTGATGGCAAGGGTGGCAAGTTTTACTTCCGCCTGAAGGCGGGCAACGGCCAGATTATTCTGAGCAGTGAAGCCTATAACAGCAAAAGCGCCGCCGAGAATGGCGTGCAATCCGTCAAATTGAATGCCATCTGGGACACCCAATTCGAGCGCCACGAATCCAAGGACGAGCAACACTACTTCACCGTCAAAGCAGGCAACGGCGAAGTAATCGGCAAAAGCGAACGCTATACATCCAAAAGCGGCATGGAAAACGGCATCAAATCTGTGATGAGTGTCGCCGGCATCGCGCCGGTGGAAGACATCACCGAATAATCTTCTCGCTAAGGAGCAAAAACAAGATATGGCAAAATTCGAAATCTTCACTTCAAAGAATGGCAGTTTCTACTTCCGCTTGCGGGCCAGCAACGGCGAACCCATTCTGGCCAGCGAAGGCTACAAGGCCAAGAGCAGCGCTAAGAACGGCATTGAATCGGTGCGTAAGAACGCCAAGAAGGACGACCGCTTCCAGCGCAAAACCTCCTCACGCGGGCAAGCCTACTTTGTGCTGATTGCCGGCAACAACGAACCGATTGGCAAAAGCGAAATGTATTCCTCTGCGTCCGCCATGGAAAACGGCATCGCCTCGGTCAAGAAGAATGCCCCCTCTGCGCCAGTTGAGGACCTTACCAAGTAATTTGCTATAAACTGGGCCGTCCATTGGGCGGCCCTTCGGTTTAAGCACCCCACCACGCGTGAAGGAGTCCCCATGAACCTGAGCCGCCCTACCCGTAATGTCTTCTATATTTCTGTTGGTCTCGTCGTGCTCAGCCTGTTGGGCCGCTTCGGCGGCGTCGGCCAATTGGCCCAGTATGAATACTGGCTGCTGCTGATTGGCTACATCCTGCTCTTCCTGGGCGTGACCCAAAAAGGGTTCTAGTCTTTAGCCTCCACCGAATCAAAAAAGAGCGCCGTTTGGCGCTCTTTTTTTTGTCAGTGCGGCTGTTCAGCTTTGACCGGGTTCTTGAGTTCCCCCAACCCTTCGATGCTTACCGCGACCTCGTCGCCATCCTGAAGCAAGCCGACCCCGGCGGGCGTCCCGGTCAACAGCAGGTCGCCGGGCTCCAGCGTCATTACCGAAGAGGCGTAGGCGACCAGTTGGCGCACGCGGAAGACCATATCGCGGGTGCTGCCCATCTGGCGCAGTTCGCCGTTGACGGTGCAGCTCACCACCGAGTCAGCCGGGTCGAAGTCGGTTTCAATCCAGGGGCCAACAGGGCAAAAGGTGTCGAAGCCCTTGCCGCGCGTCCATTGGCCATCACGGCGCTGCAAGTCGCGGGCGGTGACGTCATTGGCAATCGTGTAGCCGTATACGGCGTCCAGCGCGCTTTCGGGGTCCAGCCAGCGGCCGGTCTTGCCAATCACCACTGCCAATTCAGCTTCGTGCTCGACGCGCTGGGATTGGGGCGGCAGCAGGATAGTTTCACCCGGTCCGATGATGGACGACGGCGGCTTGAGAAATAGCAGCGGCTGGTCGGGCACCTCGGCGTCATGCTCCTGAGCGTGGGCCACATAATTGCGCCCCACGCAGATAATTTTGCTGGGGCTGACCGGCGGCAGCAATTGCAAGCCGTCCAGCGGCAGCTTGGCGCTATCGCGTTTGAAGCTGCCGAAGGGCTGCCCGACAATCAGGCCGACCTCACCCCCCAGCACCCAACCGTAACGCGGTGCGCCTTCATCGAGGAAGCGGATAATACGCATAAAAATGACTCCTGTTATTTTGCAGCCAGGCCCTTGTGGGCCATGAGCAGTTTGTCGGCAATTTGGTCGGCCAGTTCGGCCTGCTGCCAGCGCAGGCCGGCCCCCAGGGCGTTGACCAGCGCGGCCAAGACCACGCCGCCGATCTCGGCGTCGTAGGCGTGGCCGGTCTCCAGCACGACCTCAGCCTGGCGCGCGGTTTCAAAGGAGGCGCCGCCGACCAGGGCCGCTGTGCCCAGCTTGAAGCTGGCCGCCTGCTTAAGTGCGTTGGCGGTTAGCGGTGAGGCGCCGGACATATCCAGCACCAGCAGCATGTCGCCCGGCGCAGCGGCAGCCAGGGCGGCGGCCAGGGCGTTCTCTTCCATTTCCAACACTAGCGCCAGGCTGCCCACCGCGGCCAAATGGCGGCGTAAATCGCGGGCCGCGCTGCGGCCGGCCGCATCCGGCAAGAGCAGTACGCGCGGAGCCGCGCTCAGTTGGCCCACCAAAGTCTCCAGCGCATCCGCGGCTAGCACCCGCCGCGCGCGCTCAATCGCCTCGCTGAGCTGGCCCAGGCTTTGGTCCACCCGCGCGGCCAGCGAATCGGGTCGGGCTTCCTCCTCGGCGCGGATATGGAATTCTTCCAATACGCGCCCTTTGATTTCGTTTTGCAACTCGGGGAAGCCGGTATAGTCCAGCGCCTGGGCAAAGCGCACCACGGTCGCCGAGTCGACATCCACTTCGTGTGCCAATTCAGAGGCGGTCATTAACGCCGCCTGCACATAGGAATCTAATATATAATCAGCCAGACGCTGAAAACTTTTGGATAAGCGTGGACGGGCGTCCTGAATGCGCTCTGCGAAGGAAGCGGGCGGCATGGGGCGTCAATATAGCATAGAAAATTGCGGAAAGCAAATTCCTGCATTTTGTATTGCAAGAGAAATAGCATAGGGCTGCGATATAATGCGGCCTCGCGGGCGGGTAGCTCAGTTGGTTAGAGCGCTTCCCTTACAAGGAAGATGTCGTAGGTTCGAGTCCTATCCCGCCCACAACTCGAACCGCTCAACAACTGTTGAGCGGTTTTTCTAATTTTCATACACTATGCTAATTATTGAGTTGGATGTGGCAGGTCAGCCACAATATAGCGGATACGATACAGCATCCAATATTTACGGCGGTTGCTAAGAAACAACATTATTCGAGGAACAAAAGTCAGGCAAGTTTGGTTAGTTGATTTGGTATCCCTAAATTCATATTTGAAGAAATCAATTACATCAACACACTCACATATGGGACCAAAATGAGGATTTTTGTAATCAAATTTATTGATAAGATTCACACCTTTAACCTTTCAACGCTTTCATTAATCCAATATTGACTTCACTGTTTGCACATTGAGTTCATATACCTTGAGCAATCGGAAAAGTGGTTCAACTTCATCAAAATGCGCTTCAATTGTATTGTCATTCAGCACCAATCCCATAATCTGGTCGCTAGTGGCTGAATGCAGAGCTTGCTCTACATCGACAAGCGAAACTGCTTCACCACCAAGATGATCAATCGCATATCCACTATTATATATTTCAATTACTGTATACCCATTGTGTATCACTTCAACAGGTGTACTGAGTAAATCATCTTTGGAAGGAGAATCACCGGAATCCGTTGCAAAATACAGCACACTACCGCCAGGCCAGTCAATGGATTCATCGGACATCCCGGCCGTAACAATCTGGTGTGGTGACAAGGGGGCAAATAAATCCATAAAATCTGCCATATCTCCAGCAAAAGGAATATCCTGAATATACCAACCATCTGTCCGGATAATGTCGGGCTGATTGGTATAACCATCAAAATATTTGTGTGTTGGCCCATGATGATGCAGCGCTATCTCATGACCATTTTGCTCCCAGCTATACACGGTTTCAAGCAGGTCCCGCGAATACACATATGTAGCCCATTGTGGAGCAAACTGAATGGTAAGCTTCACATCATATTCGTCTGCCAAAGCAACGAGTTGTTCAAAAAGTGGCCACAACTGATTTATCCGCTGCATGTTTGCAACTTCCATGTGATAGGTTATAAATACGGCGCGCAAATCAGTTTTGTTGCTACTAACATCATTTGCTACCTCAGATTGGGACTCGCTGGTTGGCAATTCCGCTCGACTCATTCCAGGTTGTTGTATATCCACCCGAGAATTTGGAGCCTCCATTCCCCCCTTTTGACATCCTGCCAAATAAAGCAAACTAATTAAGGCTAAAAATAATATTCTTTTCCTTTTTGACATCCTCCAAACTCAATTAGTGCTGTGCAGCAGCATAATTATCATGCCTATAACGCGGCCAAATCGCATCGCCGTACCCTTCTATTCCGGTATTTTCAATGATATTCAAAGTTCCATCTTCCTGCAAAACATAGATAATTTTTTCGTGAATTATAGGACTTGTAAGCACCCTTGCCTGAGATGCTAAAACATATTCCTGTACTAAATTACCATCAAACGCAAGAATCTGTAATAGGCCATCCGTCGCAAAAAGAATGTACTGGTCATCTGCAAGTGTAGGAGTCGCATGGGCAAAGCTCCCCGGCACTTCAGCCAGTGTAGTTGTCCGGCAATCAGGCGACACCATTTGCAAAAGCCCTCTCCGGACATAAAGATCATCTGGCACACTGATAACAACATAAGCATTACCACCTCTATCAATTGTAGGCCCGGTATAAAATCCCACTGATTGCGTTTGGGGCTCATAGTCATACTCCACTCGACAAATTTCCTCAAGACTATAATTCAAACGATATAACCCTGACACCATTTCGCGATCATTTGGCCGAACATACTGCACCCACAGCCCAGCATCATCGAACACAACCTCTCCACCTACTGAATCAATATTTGCACCATCGAATGGCTGCTTATAGCAAGCTAAGTCTCCCGGATCAAATGAAGCAATCACATTAAGTTGCTTATCGGTCTTTATCACTGAACACCCATATAGGTATTCCGTTTCATCCCCGCTTTTGTCTCCGACAGTTTGTGCAGCGCTGCCAAAATATAAATATTCCCCGTCAGTGGTGACGCTGGTTCCAATCCACGAGCGAAAACCATCATCCGTATTGAGTTTATGTACAACAGTACCCTCAGCATCAATCGCGACCAGCGCACCACAATCCGAGTTAATCGGGGACTGGCAGTTATCATTGGGTGTATTAACAGTTCCAAAATAATAGTACCCATCCAAATAGGCACCACCACTATCACTGGTTGTACCAATCCCAACTTGCTTGACCATTTCAAATGTTTGGGCATCAAAAAGCAACACTGTACCACCAAATGTAACATTCCAATAAATTAGATTTTCATCGGGTTGGTACAGTACCGGAGCTTCACCTGTACCCCCATCATAGATCTGATAGAGTTTTCCATCCACAATATTATAACCAAGTAATGATCGATAATATTTGCTATGTTCCTCACATGCATGTCCATAGTCATGCATTGGATACACCAACCACTGACCAATAACTGTTGGTGAAGCAGTGACATTGGTGCATTCATTGGAAGGGATATGTACAGATTGCACTAAACCATTATCCTTATACACAGCGTCAGCGATGAGTGGAAGTGACAAAGGTACAGTAGGTTCTTTTGGCACTTCAACATCCTGACGATGAATTTCCCCTTTAGCTGCACAAGCAGAAAATAATACTGCCAACACAAATAGTATTACCATTTTGTTTTTCATTGCATCCTCCTTTTCTCAAGCTTAAAAGACGCGTGATAATTTTGTTTAATAACATGGTAAATTCTTCTTGGATTCAACTCACAAGTGCAACTTTGACGGTCTGAAAGAGAGGCAAGCTGCGGTAGCATAAGCCTCCCAGACCTCGACAGTCAAAGGAGCGCTG
>OMJR01000083.1 GCA_900299355.1 Anaerolineaceae bacterium | reverse complement strand
TCTTCCTTTCACAAATTCTTTCGCACTAAGCAAAAAGACCGGACAATGTCCGGTCTTTTTTTGATTAACTGGCTTGCGTTTGGCTGAAGCCGCGCCTCATGTGCCACACGCCGCGGCTGTACAGCAACTCAAACACGCGATCATTGGGCTGGATCATGACCAGCACATGCTCGCCACTCTCGGACTGCCAGCGGCGGCCGATGGAGTCGACTTGGAATACCTGGCCCTGATAGAGAAAACTGCGCGGAAAGAGCGTGCCGTTTGGGGCTGAATCGGCTTTGACCTTAATCACTTCCATCAAGACGGCCTTCGAGGTAATCGATCCCTAATTGCAGTGCAAATTCGGCGGCCTGCTCCTTGACCGCCAGCCGGTCGCCCTCAAAATGCTGTTCGAGCGCCCACTCGCCATCCGCGGCGCTGAGCCCAAACCAGACCAGGCCAACCGGCTTTTCGGGGCTGCCGCCGCCCGGGCCAGCAATGCCGCTGATCGAGATGCCCAGCCCGGCACCCAGGGCGCCCCGTACGCCGCGCGCCATCTCGCGCACAGTTTCGGCGCTGACCGCGCCGTGTTGCAGCAAGGTATCCATCTGCACGCCCAGCAGCTTCATTTTGGCTGCATTGGCATAGGCGGTTACGCTGCCCATGTAGTAATCCGAGGAACCGGGCACATTGGTCAGGCGATGGCCCACCAGGCCGCCGGTGCAGGATTCGGCCAGGGCCAGGCGCAATGTACGTGCGCGCAGCAGCGGCCCAATCTGCTCTTCGCGGGTAGTCTCCATAGCGAAATTATACTCAGCCAATCCTAAAGGCTGGCCCCGTCGCAAAAGGCCCCAAATGTTAGAATAGATGTGCGATGAACGTATCCGAGAAAGTCCAGGCGATCCTGGATAACCTGCCCACCAAAACCGGCTGCTACCTGATGAAGGATAGTAAGGGCCGGGTTATTTATGTTGGCAAGGCAGTCAACCTGCGCAGCCGGGTACGTTCGTACTTCCATGAGTCGGTGGGCCACATCAAGACCCAGAAGCTGGCCGCCAATATCGACGACATTGAAGTGATCGTGGTCGAGTCCGAACTCGAATCACTGATCCTCGAGATGAACCTGATCAAGAAGCACAAGCCGCATTTCAACGTGCGCCTCAAGGATGACAAGCGCTACCCCTACATCCGCGTGCACTGGGCCGATCCCTTCCCCAAGGTGACGGTGACGCGCCAGATGGTGGACGACGGCTCGCATTATTTCGGGCCTTACACCAGCGTGTGGGCGGTGCATAAAACCCTGGATGTGCTGCGGCGCGTCTTCCCCTATTTAACCTGTGACCGCGAGATCACCGGCCAGGACGAGCGCGCCTGCCTGTATTACGACATCAAGCTGTGCAACGCGCCTTGCATCGGGGTCACCGACCAAACCACCTACCGCCAGATGATCAGCGACCTGTGCGATTTCCTGAATGGTCGCACGGAGGAAATCGTCAGCCGCCTTCACCTGGATATGGAGCAGGCCTCCGAGCAGCTGCGTTACGAGAAGGCGGCCACCATCCGCGACCAGTTGGCGGCAATCGAGAACATCGTCGAGCGCCAAAAGGTAGTCTCCACGGACTACATTGATTCGGACGTGATTGCTATGGCCCGCGACGACCGCGAAGCCTGCGTGCAGGTCTTCTTTATTCGCAATGGCAAGCTGATTGGCCGCGAATACTTCATGATGGAAAACACCGAGGACAGCGAAGACGCGGATGTGATGGCTGAATTTATCAAGCAGTTCTACAACCAGGCCGCCAACGTGCCGCCCCAGGTGCTGCTGCCCCGCGAAGTCGAAGAAAGCCTGGTGATCAAGGAATGGCTTAGCCAGCGGCGCGGCGGACAAAAAGTGGAAATCAAGATCCCCAAGCGCGGCCAGAAGCGCCAGTTGATCGACATGGCCGCCGAAAACGCGGCTGAGACCCTGAACTCGCTGAAGGCCCAGTGGGAAGCCGACAGCCACCGCCAAACCGCGGCGCTGACCGATTTACAGGATGCCCTGGACCTGGAGAATGCCCCCGTGCGGATTGAGTGCTACGACATTTCAAACACGCAGGGCACCGCGGCGGTGGGATCCATGGTGGTGTTTGAACGCGGCAAGCCAAACAAAAAGCACTATCGGCGATTCAACATCCGCAGCGTAGCCGGCCCCGACGATTTCGCCAGCATGGAAGAAGTGCTGGTGCGCCGCTTCCGCCGCTGGCAGGCCGCCCAGGAAGAACAGTATAAGCCCGGCAAGCGCCCCGATCTGGTCTTCGGCACCCTGCCCGACCTGTTGATCGTGGATGGCGGCAAGGGCCAGTTGAGCCGCGCGGTGAAAGTGCTGGAAGCCTTTGGGCTGGAAGAACGCGTGCCGGTGGCCGGCCTAGCCAAGCAAGCCGAAGAGATCTTCCTACCCGGGCGCGAACGCAGCGTGATGCTGCCGCGTAATTCGCAGGGGCTCTTCCTGGTGCAGCGCGCGCGCGACGAAGCCCACCGTTTTGCGGTCACGGCCCACCGCGCACGGCGCTCTCGACAGGGGATCGCCTCCCAGCTGGATACCATTCCCGGCATCGGCCCTGCCAAGCGCAAGGCGCTGCTGACCACCTTCGGGTCCATTGATAAGGTTAAGGAAGCCAGCCTGGAAGAACTGAGCGCGATTCGCGGAATTACCCCCGATTTAGCCGAGCACATTAAGGGCCATCTGGCATAAGATTAGCTGATGAAGACTGCCTGGCTGGTCGACGACGATCAAGAAATGAGCACCGCCGTGGGGCTGATGCTGAAAATGCTGGGTTTCCAGACCCGCGCCTTTCTCACTGCGCCGGCTGCCGGCAAGGCGCTGCTAGAGGGGCCGCACCCGGACCTGATCTTGCTGGATATCAATATGCCCAAAGTGAGCGGCAAAGACTTCCTGGAATTCCTGCGCCTGCGCGATGAATACAAGCATCTGCCCGTGGTGATGCTCTCCTCCGAATTCACCGATGTGCAGGTCAGCGAGGTGCTGGACCTGGGCGCCAACGCCTACGTCTCCAAACCGGTTAGCACTGAAGAGTTGGAAGCCGCCATCGCCCAGGCCTTCGCCAGCCGCGGCTGAAGCCACACTTAATCCCAGATAAGATAGCTTTTGAGATGGGCACAGATAGCTTTTGCAAGCCCCTGTCGGCGAGACTGGCCCCAGTTCGCCGCGGCAAAGCCGCATAGACCCGGAGGTATCCATGTCTGAGAAAATGATGTCTAATCCCTGGCTGGCGCGCCTGTTTCCGTTGGCGGTTGCTTTGGGCTGGCTGGCCGATTACTTGTTTTGGGACAAGTCGGTCGGCATTTCTTTCCCGATCTTTATTGCCCTGACGTTGGGTTTGGGTTTCTGGCTGGCGCGCCAAGACGAGGTTGCAGCCCATCCACGCAGCCTGTGGCTGCTGGTCCCGATCGCTTTCTTCGCTTTGGTCAGCATCCTGCGCGCGGAACAGATGACCGTCATCCTCAGCCGCTTGCTGGCACTTTTCTTCATGGCATTGCTTGCCGCCAGCTTCCGCGGCGGCCGCTGGCCCGAGTACGGATTGGGCGACCTGATTGATAAATTGGTCACCTTCGTGCCGAAAGGCCTGGGACGCTACCGCGCTACGCGAGACGAGACCGAAAGCGAGCAATCCGGCTGGCGCCGGGCGGCACCGGTGTTGCGCGGCTTGCTGCTCGCCGCCCCGGTCCTGATTGTGCTCGGCAGCCTGCTTTCATCCGCCGATCCCTTCTTCGGTGATTGGCTGGAGGACCTGCTGAGTTTCCTGAATATCGAAAACCTGGCCGAATACCTGTTGCGAGCCGGTCTGATCCTGATCCTAGCGAACCTGCTCCTCGGCGCCTATTTTTATGCTCTCCAAGCCAGCCGTGATGAGAGCCTGGTGGGAGAGAACAAAGCCATCCTCGACCCCTTCCTGGGCTTCGGGGAATCTGCCACCATCCTGGCGTCAATTAATTTGCTCTTTGCTTCTTTCGTGGCCTTCCAGTTCCAGTACCTCTTTGGCGGCGAACGCAACATCAACTTTGCCGGCTATACCTATGCCGAGTACGCGCGGCGCGGCTTTGGCGAGATGGTCTTCGTGGCCTTCCTGGTCCTGCTGCTCTTTATCGTGCTCAGCCAGGTCGCCAAACGCGAAAGCGCCGGGCAGCGCAAGGCCTACTCCGGTTTGGGCATCGCCTTATTTGCCCTGGTGGCCGTCATTCTGGCCTCCGCTTTCCAGCGCCTCCTGCTCTACGAAAGCGCCTATGGCTTCAGCCAAATCCGCGTTTATTCGCATGTCTTTATGATTTGGCTAGGCTTGCTGCTGGCCGCCATTGTGGTGCTGGAAATTCGCGGCAACCAGCGGGCTTTCGGGCTGGCGATGCTCGGCGCGGTCGTCGGCTTTGTGGCTACCCTGGGCGTCATCAATGTTGATGGCTTTATCGTCCACGCCAATCTCGAGCGCGCTCGCCTGGGCGCCGATATGAGTATCAATTCCAGTGCGCCCGGTGGCGGCCGCTATGAAGTGGACCGTGACCATGTCGATTTGGGTTATTTAGGCACACTGTCCAGCGATGCAGTGCCCGCGCTGGCGGTAGAGTGTGAACGAGCTGAAGCAGAGGAGGACCAGGCGCTGATGACCTATGCCGCCGTGGGCTTGCTGTGCCACGCCGAGCGCAGCCAGAGCTATCCAGCCCCTGCCCATTGGCAGAGCTGGACTTTGTCCAGCGCGCGAGCCAGGGCCGCCTGGCAGCGCTTAGAGGACAACCAGGCCTTCAACTCAATGGATTACGACATGCGCCGAAATTCCCAGGGCCAGGTGCTGCTCAGCATTGCGGAAAGCGAGTTTGACTGCGGCCATATCGGCCAATTGCGGCCCTAGGCCGGGTTAGCGGGTCGATGGAGCCTTAATGGTAAGATTGCCGCGTCTTATTCGAAAGGGATTCACATGGCCAAACAATCCAAAAAACCACGGCGCACCACCAGCCAGAAAATCTTTGCGGTGCTTTCCGTCGTCCTTATCGCCGTGATGGTGCTCACCTCGGTTGCCTCCTTGTTCATGCAATAAGCCTGGCAGCCGCTGGCCCGCCGCTTGTCAATGAAAGAACGCAGTAACCAGGATTGGTGGAAAGACCTCGCCGAACCGGCGTCTTCTGAAGCGCTGGATGATCTGCGCGGCATCCTGCTGCGCGGCCTGCGCGCTGCGCTCTCCAACAAGATTGACGAGGACCTGGAAACGGTCACCGAAGATTTTGCCCAGGACGCGCTGTTAAAGGTGCTGGACAATCTGGATAGTTTCCGGGGCGAAAGCCGTTTCACCACCTGGGCCCAGAAAATCGCGATTAACGTGGCTTTTTCCGAGCTGCGGCGGCGGCGCTGGCGCGACGTCTCACTGCAAAGCATTATTGAGACTCCAGACGGTGACGAGTTCACCCCCACCCTACTCACCGACCCGGGCAACAGCCCCGAGCGCAAAATCAGCCAGTTCGACATCATGGGCATCGTCGAGGAACTGGTGCATGACGAACTGACCGAGCGCCAGCGCACCGCCATGCTGGCCATGCTAAACAGCGACATCCCGCTGGCCGAGGTGGCCCGCCAGCTGGATACCAACCCCAACGCCCTCTACAAACTGATGCACGACGCGCGCCAGCGGCTGAAGGCGCGGCTGGAGGAGCGCACCGGGCTCTCAGCGCTGGAAGTGATGGAATTGTTCGAAGAACCTGTGGCGGAGAGCAGGTAAACATGGCGCACTTTTCTGCGTCCATAAGGCTGAGGTAAGCATGGCTGAAATCCAAACCCAAAAACTCAAAGAGCTGGTGCGCCGTGTGATGACGACGCGCCAAGTCGAAATGGACTGCCAGGGCTGCTACGAGCAGCTGGACCAGTTTGTGGAAATGAAGCTGGAGGGCAAGGATATCAACCAGGCGATGCCGCTGGTGCAGAACCATCTGGACCGCTGTGGCGGCTGCTGCGAGGAATACGAAGCCCTGCTGGAAGCGCTGCAAAGCCTCGACGGCGAAACGGCCTGATCGCCACGTCCGACTTTCCAAGCCCGCTCCGGCGGGCTTTTTGTTTGCCGCTGCGCTAATCCGATACCCATAATCACACAGGTATAATTACGCCCATGTCAGACGAGTTCAACGAAGACGAAATCCCGGCGGAGTCCAACCTGGACGACAGTCCGCCCCCCAGCGAAGAGACCCAACAAGTCAGCAGCCAACCCGAGGACGGGGCCCCCGCCCCGCACAAGAAGCGCCGCTGGCGCTGGGTTTTGGGCGCTGTGGCGGGCCTCATCGTGTTCATCGGCCTTGGGGCGCTGGGCGGCCGCCAGGCCGGCATCGCCGCGCGCCTGGAGCAGCAGCGCCTGCAGGGCGCCGTGGAGGCCGTGGCCCAGTACGAACTCGGCTTGATTGACCTGGCGGAAGGCCGCTGTGACATCGCCCGCGACCGTTTCGAATACGTGATTAACCTGAACCCGAGTTACCCGGAAGCGGGCAGCCGCCTGGCGGAGGCCATGATGTGCGCCACCGCGCCCAACGAGCCTGTCGCCGAACTCGCTCCGGACGTGACGCCCACGCCCGACCTGCGCGGCGCGGAACAACTCTACAGCGACGCACAGAATTTGTTAGCCGCTAATCAGTGGACCGACCTGCTGGCTACGCTGGACACCCTGCGCCTGAACTTCCCGGATTATCAGCCCATCCAGGTGGATGGTATGTACTACCTGGCTTTCCGCAACCGCGGCATCGTCTTCATTGGCGAGGGCAACCTGGAAGGCGGCATCTACGACCTGAACCGCGCCGAGAAGATTGGCCCGCTGGATATCGAAGCCGACAATTACCGCGAGTGGGCGGTGTGGTACATCATCGGCCAATCTTTCTGGGATATCGATTGGGTGCAGGCGGTCAATTACTTCCAATTGCTGGGCAATCAGGTGCCGAACCTGCACGACGCGAATTTCTTCACGGTGACCTCCCGTTTGGCCACCGCCCAAGTGGGCGCCCATCACCAGCTGCTAGAAGAGGCGTTGCGCATCGGCGGCCTAGGCGGCTGGTGCGAGGCCAACAACCTGCTGATTGAGGCCGAGGTCTACCAGCCGATCCAGGTGGCCCCCGAAATCCAGCCGACCGTTGATTGGATTCGCTTCCAGTGCCAGGAGAACCCTGGCGGCCAGGCGGCCACCCCCACCCCGCGACCCTAAACGTGCCAACTCCCGAGTGGGCCTTGCTGCTCTCCTTCTGGCTGCACATGCTGGCGACAGTCCTGTGGCTGGGCGGGCTGGCAGCTGTGGCCCTGCTCATCCTGCCCGGCATGCGCCGCAGCCTGGAGCCGGCGGCTTTCGCCGACTGGCTGCGGGCCACCAACCGCCGCCTGGATAGCATCGGTTGGCTCAGCCTGGCGCTGCTGACCGCCACCGGCCTCATCCAAATGAGCGCCAATTCCAATTACAACGGCCTGCTGGCCATCGACAACAACTGGGCCCTGGCGATTTGCCTCAAGCACATCGCCTTCGGCGGCATGGTCGCCGTATCGGCCTACCTCACCTGGGGCCTCAGCCCGGCCCTGGAGCGCGCCGCGCTGCTGCGCGTCAAAGGCAGCGACGCGGGCGAAGAAGCGCGCCTGCTGGCCCGCCTGCAGCGCCTCATCAGCCTGAACCTGCTGCTGGGCGCCGTCGTGCTGGCCTTCACCGCGCTAGCGCGCATTGCTTAGACCGCGCTAGCACGCATCGCGTAGTCCTTTCCTCTTCGTCTCGGCATAAAGCTTGCACACCTTCTTTAAAGCGAGGTGTGTTATGACCACATATTGGATTAGCTTGGCGGCCCTGATGCTGGTGCATTTGGGCTTCGCCGCCCTGCTGGGCAGCCTGATTTACCGGCTGCGGGCGCACGCTGCCGAGCCGACCGACCTGTTCCTTATTCTGTTTGGGAGCATCGTTTTCGTAGGCGCCAGCCTGGCATTGCCCTTCGGCATTGGCACGCGCCTGCTGTTCTGGGTAGCCAGCCTGTGCACCCTGGGCATCTTCAGCCTGCAACTGGAAGCCATGCCCAGCCACCCGGCGCTGTCCTGGTATTACGCCGCCGGCGCCGCGGCCCTGATTCTGGCCTGGAGCCTGGCCCAGGGTTGGCCGCTGCCCACGCTGAGCCTGGGCCTGAGCGCGGCCGTAGCCGCCGGCCTGGCCTGGCGGCGTGCGCTGGAAACCGTCAGCTAACCGGCGCTGCCAAATGGTCCACGCGGGTGATGCGCTGTGCATGCAGCGCAGGTTCCACCGCGTCCCGGCCCAGCTCTACCCGCCCTTCAATCAGGACCGGTATCCTGCCGGCCAGTTCACCGCGGCTGCGCTGGTAGACGTCCTCGTTAATTACCACTCGCAGCGTGCCTTCAAAATCCTCTAAGTCCGTGAAATACAAATAGCTGCCGCCGCTGGTCTTGGTGCGCCGCCAGGTCTGGCGCATGCCGGCCACCCGTACGGTTTGGTTGACCTGCCCAGCCGCCTCAATCGTGCTGACCGTGTCCGCCGCGGCAATCGCCTCGCCATAGCGTTCCAGTGGATGCTCGACCAGGCTGACGCCCAACAGGCGTTCCTGGGCGGCCGCCTTCTGGCTAGCGGGCCAGTCGGCCACCGGGTCCACGTCCGCCTCAAAGAGCGGCATTTGGCCGCGGCGCCAGCTGCCCTGCTCCAGTTCGGCTAACAGATTGGGGATGGAGCCCAAGCCATCCAGCGCGCCGGCCTCAATCAGGTTGCGGGCTTCCTTGCGGCGCGGGTCGACGCGGGTGAGGAAATCGGCCAGTGAGTCGAAGGGTCGCAGGTTGATGATGCGCTGCTGCGCCTCGCGGGTCAAATCGCGCAACTGGTCCAGGCCCATAAAGAGCTGCGGGCGCTCATCAATGTAGCTGACCGAGAATTGGCGTTGTGAATAATTGATGTGCGGCCGGCGCACGCTGAGGCCCATGCGGCGCGCTTCCATCAGGTAGGTATTCTGACCATAATAGCCGCCCCAATTGGCCAGCACGGCCGCCAAAAACTCGGCCGGATAATGGGTCTTGCACCAGGCCGAGCGCCAACCCGCCTGGGCGTAGGAGGCAGCGTGTGCCTTGGGGAAGCCGTAGCCCGCAAAGGCGGCCATCAAATCCCAGATTTGTTCGCCGGTCTCGCGCGACACGCCGTGCCGTTCGAGCGCGCCCGCCAGGAAGCGCTCCTTCAAGGTAATCATTTGCTTGCCGGGGTCAAAATGGCTCATCGCGCGGCGCAGCAAATCGGAGTCCGCCAGGCTGAGGCCGCCCAACTCGTGGGCGATCCGCAGCACTTGCTCTTGATACAAAATCACCCCGTAGGTATCCGCCAGCAGCGGTTCCAGGGCCGGATGCAGATGGCTGACCGGTTCCTGGCCCAGGTGGCGGCGCACGAAGGCATCCTTGAGGCCGCCCTGCAGCGGGCCGGGGCGGAAGAGCGCCAGCGCCACGGTGATGTTGTCGATGTTTTCGGACTGCACTTCTTTGAGCGTAGCGCGCATCCCGGGACTTTCAATCTGGAAGCAGCCAATCGTGTTGCCGTTGCGCACCATCGCCGCGGTGGCTTCGTCCACATCCGGGATGCTGTCCAGCACCTCCAGGCGGCTGCGCCCGCGTTCCGGTTCGCGGCGGCGAATCTGGTCGGCCACGTCGCCCAACACAGTCAGGCCGCGGATGCCGAGCATATCCAGCTTGACCAGCCCCAGCCGCTCCACATCGCGCTTATCGAATTGGGTGATAACGACGCCCTTGTTCGAATACTGAGTCGGCGCCAGGTCGGTGATAGCGTTGGGCGCGATCACCACCCCGCCGGGATGAATGGACAGATGGTTGGGCATGCCCAGCACGGCGGCCGCATCGGCGAAGATACGCTGGTGGCGCTCACTGGAATAGCGCCCTTTCAGGTCGGCATAGGGGTCATCGTCCTTGGTGCGCTCGCCGCCCGGCCCCCAATAGCGGTAGGGCAAGCGCTCGGCCATCTCCTTGATTTGCTCCGCCTGCAGGCCGTGGGCCTTGGCCACCTCGCGCAGCGCCGAGCGGCGCCGGAAGCGGTTGATGGTCGCCACCATCGCCACCCGCTCGTGGCCATGGTGGTCATAGATATGGCGGATGACCACATCGCGGCGGCGCGAACACAAATCGGTGTCAATATCGGGCGGACTCTTGCGCGCCGGGTTGAGGAAGCGCTCGAAGTAGAGGTTGAGCCGCACCGGGTCGGGAGTGGTGATGCCCAGGCAATGGGCCACCAGCGAAGAGGAGGCCGAGCCGCGCGAATTGGTGGGCACATCCGCTTGGCGCGCAAAGGAGATGATTTCCTCCATCATGAGGAACAGCGAAGTGTAGCCGCTGGCCTGGATGCCGGCCAGTTCGTGCTCCAGGCGCGCCTCGATTTCAGGCGTCAATTCGGGATAGCGTTGGTGCGCCCCGGCATAGGCACGGGCGCGCAGCTCCTCGTCCGGGCTGCGCCCATCCGCCAGTTTGAGCTTGGGGAAATGGGGCTGGTCCAGCGGCAGCTGCAGATTGCAGCGTTGGGCAATCTCGTTGGTGGCGGCCAGCGCACGGGGATACTCATCAAAGGCGGCGCGGAGTTCATCCTGTATCGGGAAATAGGCCGCGGGGGGTGCGGCGGCCTGGTCGGGCAAGGCATCCAGAGTCAGATTGAGCCGCATCGCCGCCAGCAAGCGCTGGATGGCGGCGTCCTCGGGCTGCAGGTAATAGACCGGCCAGTGAGCGGCCAGCGGCACGCCGAAGGATTGGGCCAGCGTGGCCAGCGGCCCGTTGGGGCGTGCCCGCCCGGCGGGCAGCTGCTGGTAGAGCCGGTCGCCAAACAGGTCCTTGAGCGCCCCCAGCGGATGGCGGCGCCTGGCGCCAGTCGGCGGCCAGGGGCCGGCCAGGGCCAGCAGGCCGGTGTTGGCCGTGGCCAAAAGCTCGAAGGGAATCGGCAGCGTTCTGCCGCCCGGGTCGCTGAGGGTGTGACTGCTGAGCGCGCACAGGCTGGCCCAGCCGGCCATATCGCTGGCCAGCAAGACCAACTGGTTACGCGGCCCACCCTGCTGGGCGCTAAAGCGCAGTTCGGCTTGTAGGCCCAAAATCGGTTTGACTCCTTCGGCGCGGCAGGCTTCGTAGAATTCGATGGCGCCGGTCAAATGCGGCTGGTCGGTCAATGCCAGCGCGCGGTAGCCCTGCACGGCGGCGGCGCGGGCCAGCTCCGCCGGGGCCGGCACTCCGGTCAGCAGCGAAAAGTGGGAATGGGTATTCAGTAGCGTTGGCATAATTGAACGTTTGTTCTATGTAAGTATAAACGTTTTAGCACATGCTAACAAGGTCGGGTAAAAAATATCCAATACGGAGACTCAGCAAGTATAGGAAAATAGGCCAGAACAACGGAAGGAGCCCAATGAGCAACATTGACCCCCAACTGCAAACCATGATTGACAACATGCCGGAGAAAACCGGCAAAAGCCTGGAAGACTGGTACGGCGTGATTCAGAAAGCCGGGCTGGAAAAGCATGGCGACATCATGAAGCTGCTCAAAGGCGAATATGATGTCACCCACGGTTTTGCCAACACGATTACGCTGCTCTACCGCCAGCAGGCGGCCGGCGGCCCGCCCGCCGAGGAAGACCTGGTGGCGGCCCAGTTTGCCGGCCCCAAAGCCGAGTTGAAGCCCCTCTACGACCAGGTGATTAAAACGGTGGAGAGCTTCGGCAAAGACGTGGAGATTGCGCCCAAGAAAACCTATGTCAGCCTGCGGCGCAGCAAGCAGTTCGGGCTGGTGCAACCCAGCACGCAGACCCGCCTGGATATCGGCCTAATCCTCAAGGATGTGGAACCGCAAGGCCGCCTGGAAGCCAGCGGCAGTTTCAACGCCATGTGCAGCCACCGCATCTGCATTGAGCAGCCAGGCGACCTCGACGCCGAAGTCAAACGTTGGCTGAAGCAGGCCTACGAAGCAGCTTAACCCCGATAGGCCGCGATCCAATTACGGCCCTGGCAGACTTCGCACTTCCCCAATGAAGTCCCGGATCTGCCTTCAGCAACATGGCCGCAGCGGCGACAGGCATAGCAGCCTTCATCCTTGATGACTTGCTCCGACCCGATGGTATCGGGCGCGCGCAGGTCCCAGGGCGGCTCAACGCCGAGGCCGGGGCGCACATCCTCTCTGGGATACGGGAAGACGCTCACCTGGCCGTCGGCCTCAATATACGTGCGTTCAATCTGCCCCAGCTGCCGGTAGCCCTTTTCGCGCACAATTTCGAATACGTCCGCGTGCTCCAGACGCGCCCGACCGAGCCCTTCCAAATCGAGGCGTCCATCGGCAATTAAGCGCAGCGGGCCGCCCTCCACCCACAATCGCACCCGGTCAAAGCGGTCGCTCAATAGCACGCCGATGTGGCGCAGGGCAATGACCACGGCAATCACCACCATGCCATGCAGCAGGGGCACATCCGCGTAGAACATGGGGTCACCCACGGAGGATCCGAGGGCCACGATAATCAGCACATCCACGGGCGTTAATTGCGCCGCACTACGCTTTCCCGCCAGGCGCATCATTGCCAGCGCGAACAGGTAGAGGATAACGGTACGAAAGACGACCTCCCCCAAAAAGATCAGGGGGAGATCGCCCAAAAAGATTCGTTTTAGATCAAAGGTGTAACCCGGCATTACCCAGGCTCATGGCACTATTTCTGTCCGGTTTTAATCTGAACTCCCTCAAATTCTACATCAACATCATCGGCGTAGCGTTCACCGTTTTTCTCGTCGTGGCGCGGGAACTCAGGCGCCTTGATGTTAACCTTCAAGGTGTATTCGCCCTCACCAGGCACCTGCCAGTTGCGCCCATAGTGGTAGAGCCAGGGGTGCCACACAAAGGGCTGCGAGTGGCTGCCTACGCTTTCGCCCTCGGCATCCAGCACTTCCACGGTGATGTCCAGATAGGGGATAAAGCGCTAGTCGGCCGCGTCGCGCACGGCAATCTCAATGTGGCAATTCTCGTCTCCCGGCTCGACCCAATCCAAAATACCCTTCTGCATGTGATACATACCCTCGGCGCCTTCCACGGCGTAGGCGACAATGTAGTCGCCGATGTGGACTTCGCCGCCGTCGTCGGCCTCCTCCTTGGCCATATGGTCCAGGGCGGTTTTATATTCCTGGCCCTGGTCCAGGGCCATTTGCAATTGCTCTTCGTTGGCCTCGTCGCTCTTCTTCATGGGCGGGGTCTTTGACTTCTTCATAAAGCTCCTTCTATTTGTCCTAGTTATCCTTGTCTTCAATCCCCAAGCGGCGCTTAATCGCATTCGCCAGGTTATCCATGCCCCAATTGATAATCACGTTGGCCAACGCCACGCCAACCGCCAGCCAATACAGGTGCAAGGCAATGCCTATCCCCATGGCGGCCACCGATAGTAAGGAGGCGCCCGTGGTCAGACCTTCGACAGGGCCGCCATCGCCGTCCTTGTTCTTAAAAATCGTGCCTGCGCCGACAAAGCTGACCCCCACCACAATCGCCTGGATGATGCGAATCGGGTCGCCGGAGATTAGGTTCTGCGGGTCAAAACTCTCCAGCACTACGTCGCCCAGCAGCACCAGGAAGGCGGCCGCCCCCGCGGTCAGCGTATGGGTGCGCATGCCAGCGGGTTTATCGGCCAGGTCGCGTTCCATCCCGACCAGGCTGCCCAGCAGGCTGGCGCCGGCCACATGGGCCAGCAGATACAGTTGGCTTTGAAAGTCCACAATATGTCTCCTCCGAGTGGGTTCACTGCAACTAACGCACAGTGTCAAAAAACCGTTACACAAATCGCCGGAGGAGACTACAATCCCCGCATTCTTTGAATTCAAGGAGCTTGCCTGTGCATGCGCACCATCGCCCACCTACTTTTGTTGATTTTGCTTGCGGTTCTGACTGCCTGCAGAGCCACATCCCCCACGCCTGACCCCACCGCCACGGCGGCCTTCGGGGGCGATACAGCCAGCCCCGGCGCCGAATCCCCATCTACCGATATCGGAGTTTATGCCAGCGGCGCCAGCGACCCAGCCACCGGGCTGTGGTTGCCGATAATCCCGGCCAGCTCGCGCCCGGCCTCGGGCACCGCAGTACCCACCTCCGCCCCGGTCGAGTTACCTGGTCCCGGTGGGGCCGTGCTGGCCATCGCTGGCTAGCTACCGCTCACCCTGAACGGGGGCGAATGCCAGGTGGTGGCGGGCGACCTGTATCTGAACATCCCTCCCGCGTACGACGCTCCGCCCCCGCGCGGCTCGCTGATTGTGTGGGCCGGCGATGGCCCCATTCGCCAGGGCGAATTGGCCTGGGCGGTCAGCGAAGCGGTGGACCATAGCGCCATCACCACCCAGTTGGAACTAATCGAGATTGAATTGCTCAGCGATGGACTAAGCGGGCAGTTCTACGGCGTGGCGCGTCAAACGATCGCCGAGCAGCCCTTCAACAAAATAATCAATGTGAATGGCAGCTTCACCTGCGTCTCCGCACCGGTGCGCATCGCCGGCGAATACCCGGTAGATTTGACCGGCGCGCAGTGCAGCGCCGGCCCCTTTGAGCTGCGCGCCGGCAGCAGCGGCCAGAACGCCGTGGTGCTGGTGACCACCGGCAACGCCCAGCCGGGCAGCAGCGTGGTGGGCGGGATGACCTGGCGCACAGACGGCCAGACCTACATCACTACCTCTCTGCAGGTGGTCTTCGGTACGGATGGCGTCTCGGGCACCTTCCGAGGTTGGGCCATCGGCGACGGCCTGGATGAATTTGAGGTCAGCGGCACCTTCAACTGCCTGGGTGGTTGAGCCGTAACTAACAAACAAAAAAGGGCCGGCGATGCTGGCCCTTTTTTATGCAGATTCAAGCTTGGGATTGAGGATTTTATCCAGAGCGAAACCGACCATCGCAAAGGCCAGACCGGTGGCAAAGACCAGCGCTAAGGGTTGCAGGACCCAGTAGCGGGAACCGTAGGTAAGCCCGTAGTTTAGGGCGCCATAAATGATGCGCCCCCAGGTCGGATAAATCATGCGGATATTGAACATACCCAGGGTAGCTTCCAGGAAGACAAAAGTCGGAATTAAATAGATTAACTGCGGGATCAACACCGGCATGATGCGCGGGATCATGTACCGGAAAACCATGCGTCGATCCGAGGCCCCGTAACTTTTTGCAGACTCAATATAGGCGGCTTGTTTGACCTGGAGAAATGCGGCTCTAAAGGTCTTAACCGGGCTGCCAAATGAACTGAAGACCACTATGATCAGCAGTACCAGCCAAATATCCAGGCCGTAGTAGGCATAAAAAACCACACTGATCGCCAGGATGGGCAGCACCATGTTGAGGTCACTAAGTCTCTGCACCAGCCAATCCACCAGGCCGCCATACCACACCGCGGCAGCTCCCAGCAGCAATGCCACAAAAACGGATACGAAAGCCGCGATCAACCCAAACACCAGGGCAAAGGGCATCCCCCACACCAGAGGAACAATCAAATCGCGGCGCAGCCCATCCGTGCCCCCTGGCCCGTACACCTGGCCCAGCAGGACCAGTTCTGCGTTTATTTCGGCTTCGTCCTCAAACAGGATCGCATCCAACTGCAATTCATAAGTTCCGGGATTGACAGCGTGCTCAGCGTCATCCGGGTCAACGAAAAGATAGTAAAGCCCTAGCTCATCATCTGGGAAGCTCGCCAGCGCCGGGTGAGCATCCACAGTGCGGCGAGCCGCGCTGGGGCCACTGAAAACGAAATCAGACAATGCGATCTTCAAATGCCCCGGGTCGGTCATGGCCACCAGATCTTCGACCCGGCCGCCGGGTGTGGTCCAGGTCCAAAAAACGAAGGGCCGGCGCGCCTCATAATCACTGTAGAAGTACAGGAAGGCTTCCTGGGGCACCTGCCCATATTCGTAATCGAAGGTGTAGGTAATGGTCACCGTGCGCGTGCCGTCCGCATTCACCCGCTCCGAGCGGCCTACTTCGGGGCCAGGATCGCGGCTATCCAGGATAAGTCGTGAAAGCAACGGTTCACGCCGGAACCAGTTAGCCCAGGAAGGCATTGCGGCTTTAGGCACATAGGTTTTTCCAGTGACTGAATCGGTGTACCACTCAAGCCCAATTTCGGAATACGGCAAGGCCACCAAGGCGTAGACTGACCCAATCAGCATCGCCACAATGATTGCCAGGCCCACCACAGCGGCCGGATAGCGCACATATTGCCCCGCCATGCGCCTGAAGCCGCTCCCCCAGCTTTTCAGGGTCACTGGCCACTCGGCAACCTGCTGGCGCATCAGGCTGAGCCGCTCCGCTAAGCTTGGTCGTGCGCGCGCAGATCTGGCCGTACCCCCACCCAGCCAGACTGGCCGGCGGCGCCCCAACACGCGGCCACGCTGCGGCCCCTGATCCACCTGCACTCGCGGGTCTACCAATGCGTAGAAAATTTCCAGCAGCAAAACGGTAATGCCGAGGATATAGGCAAAGGTGACCACTAGCGCAATCGTAATGATCATCTCGCCGGGGAAGAAAGATTCACTCCAGAAATTCGGCAGCGAATCGACGTAGAGCAGGCCAATACCCGGCCATTCGAAGACCACTTCCAGGGCAATCGCAGCCTGCCAAAAGCCGACCAGGCTGAGCGTGAAGCTGGTGATGATAAAGGGCAGTGTGGGCCGCAGGATATGGCGTCGTTCCAGCATGCGCGGGGGCAGGCCACGCGCTTTGGCCAACTCCACGTAGTCCTCATCCGCGTAGACCATGAAATACGATCGCCAGGTATAGACGAACTGGAAGAAAAGGCTAACCACGATCGCCGACACGGGCAGCAGCAGATAGCGCGCCCACTCCGTTGCCTGCTGGTACCAGGGATCGGTGGGGACAATGCGCCCGATCCCGGCAGCCGGCAACCAATGCAATTGGATCGCAAAGATCAGCACCAGGACCAGGCCGATCACCCAGGAGGGAAAGGTCGACAAGGGAGCCAACAGCGAAAAGATGCGGTCTATGCGTGATCCCGGCTGGCGGGACAGCGATATGGATAGTGGCAAGCCAATCAGGAAAATGAGCAGGTTGGCGCTGCCGACCAAAAGCAGGGTGTTGGGCAACGCTCGCATGACAATCGTCTTGACCGAAGCAGCATCGCGGGAAGACGGCACCTGAGCCCGGAATTGGCGGAATGTTACATCGCCCCAATCAAAGCTCAGTGCGTTGATCGCAAACCGCATCTGGCGCGGCAAATAGGGCAAATCCAATCCACTGCCAGCCCGCAATTCAGCTTCAATTTCATCAACGCGGGCGTTGCGTTCCTCCGGCGAGAGATCAAAGTAGTTGGGGGTTTGGTCACGGAATTGGCGGCTGGCCTGATTGTGCAACTCCCGTTCGATTACACTCTCGACCTGCCCGCCCTGGTTTGCGACCATGATCGTAATCGTGACCCCGACAAAGATCGTGGCGGCAATCATCAGGGCGCGCTTGAGGATAAAGGCGGTGACGCGATAAATTGAATTAGATCGAATCGTGCTAAGTGACTTCATGGCAACCAACAGTGCTGGGTTTAATGATAATGTCTCATAGTGTGGTGTAAATTCGATTGACGAAAAAGGTCATCCTGTGCTTCCATGAAGTTCGGAAGAAAAACAGGAGGCAGCAGGATGACCGATGCAACTATAGCACTAAAGCAGTACCTTAACAAGTTGGGGCTGGAGCAGGA
>OMJR01000082.1 GCA_900299355.1 Anaerolineaceae bacterium | reverse complement strand
GTAATTGGTAATTAGTAATTGGTAATTGGCCGATGCGAATTGATGATTTAGAAATCTTACAGATAGCGGAACAACTGTCAGACAAACTCTGGCAGGAAATTGTGACCTGGGAAGATTTTGCCAAAGACACCGTCGGCAAACAGCTGGCCAGGTCCGGCGATTCGATTGGAGCCAATATCGCGGAGGCCTTTGGTCGTTATCATTTCGGTGACCGCTTGAGGTTTCTGTACTATTCGCGCGGCAGTATCTACGAGACCAAATTCTGGCTGAATCGAGCTATGAACCGTGAACTACTCGACTCCCGCAATGTTGAGCGGTATTTGGCGAACTTGACCCGACTGGCCAAGCGCTTAAATGCCCTAGTTTCCGTAACTAGAAAGCAACAGTCCAGCTCCAAAGGCATCAAAGAAATTCAAGAAGAGTACACTTTCAGTGAAGATTTTTTTTCAGATGAAGATCTGGCTTATATATCTGGACTTGAAACGCACGCTGGCTAATCACCAACTACCAGTTACCAATTACGATTAACACCTGCAAACTATAAGGAGTCTCAATCATGTACAAAATCCACGACCTGTCCCAAGACCTTAACCAGGATTGTTCGTTCTGGCCCTTCTACCCGCCCTTTGAAGTTAAGTATTTGAAGCGCAAATCTGAGCATGGCGTCAACGCCCAATATATTCAAACCTCCAATCACATGGGCACCCACCTGGATGCCCCGCGTCATTTTGTGACCAACGGCAAGACTATCGAGCAACTGCCGCTGGATTGGCTTTACGGCGAAGGTGTCATCGTGGATATCAGCGACGCGATGGACGAGCTGGAAGTCTTTACCCCTGAAATGCTGGAGGAGCGCGCCGAAATTAAGAATGGCGATATCCTCTTCATCAACACCGGCTGGCATAAATACACCTTCCTGGCCCCCGACGGCGATGAGGAAAAGTACATCCACCGCCATCCGGGTCCGCACCACAGCATCTGCGAATGGCTGCTGGATAAGAAGATTCACCTGTGGGGCGTGGACATGATTTCCACCGACCACCCGATGAACCTGCCCATCGGCCGCTTCCTCGGTAAGGGTGGCCTGGAGCACTGGGCCAAGGTGCGCAAGCAGGTCGAGGACAAGTTCGGCGGCAGCCAGAAGGTGGACGAGATGTTCCCGCCCGAGGCCTACCAATTGACCCACAACGCGCTCTTCCCCCACGACTGCTTCCACGTGGAGAACCTGGGTGGCGAAATCGGCAACCCCGAGCTGCACAACAAGCGCATCGTGCTGGGCGCTTTCCCCTGGAAGTTCAAAGGCGGCGAAGCGGCCTTCTGCCGCGCGGTCGCCTTCACCGAAGGATAAGCTTATGGCGACGCGTTATTTCGGCGAGCGCATCAAGCGCAACGAAGACCCTAAGCTGCTCACTGGGCAGGCGCTCTTTGTCGACGATGTCAACCTGCCCGGCATGCTACACATCGCCTTCGTGCGCAGCCCCTATGCCCACGCGCGGATTAAGTCAGTGGATGCCACCGAGGCCCGCGCGCTGGAGGGCGTTGAAGCGTTGTACACCGCTGAGGACCTGGGCGATTACTGGCGCACCGGCGTGCTCAATGTGGGCACCCCGCCCATCGAGGGCGCCGTCTTTCACGAACGCCTGCATCCCATTATCGCCAAGGACAAAGTGCGCCATGTCGGCGAAATCGTGGCCTGCGTGGTCGCCGAAAATCGCTACATCGCCGAAGATGCCGCCAACCTAATCATGGTGGATTACGAACCGCTGCCAGTCCACATCGACCCCAAGAAGGCGATGGAGGACCGCGCCACCCTCATCCATGACGACCTGGATAGCAACTTGGCCGCGCACGTCGTGCAGCACAAGGGCGATTACGCCAAAGCCAGGCAGCAGGCCGATGTGGTCATCGAGCGCGAGTTCGTCTACGACCGCGGCACGGCGGCCGCTATGGAGAACCGCGGCATCGTGGCCGAGTGGGACGCCAAGGCCGGCAAGCTGACCATGTGGGACACCACCCAGGCGCCGGTCATCATCCGCAACGGCATCGCTGGCATGCTGGGCCTCAGCGAGCACCAGGTGCGCCTGATTGCGCCCTTTATCGGCGGCGGCTTCGGGCCCAAAATTCTGATGTTCTACCCTGAGGAAATGCTGCTGCCCTGGATTGCGATGGGCCTCAACCGGCCGGTCAAGTGGATTGAGGACCGCAACGAGAACTTCTACGCCACCACTCAGGAGCGCGGCCAGACCCATGTCTCTGAAATCGCGCTCAAGCAGGATGGCACCATCCTGGGCGTCAAAGACACTTTCTGGCATGACAACGGCGCCTACGACCCTTACGGACTGACCATTCCCATCAACACCCAATGCACCCTGCTGGGCATGTACCGGGTGCCTAACTACAGCACCGAATTCACCGCGGTCTTTACCAACAAGCCCATCACCAGCCCCTATCGCGGCGCGGGCCGCCAGCACGGCGTCTTTGTTATGGAACGCTTGCTGGACGTGGCCGCCAAAGAGTTGGGCATGGACAAGGCTGAAATCCGGCGCAAGAATTTCATCCCGCCCGATGATTTCCCCCACAAGCACCAGATTATTTATCAGGATTTCAGCGAACTGACCTATGACAGCGGCAACTATGGGCCGATTCTAGACAAGGCGTTGGAACTGATTGATTACCAAAACTTCTACAGGACCCGCAAACCCCAAGCCGAGAAAGAAGGCAAGCGCCTCGGTCTCGGCCTGGTTTGCTATGTAGAGGGCACCGGCATCGGCCCCTACGAAGGCGCCCGAATCCAGGTGCAGGCCAACGGCCGCGTGAGTGTGGCCACCGGCATCGGCACCCAGGGCCAGGGTCATTACACCAGCTATGCCCAAATCGTGGCCGAGCAACTGGGCGTTCCAGTAGACCAAATCGATTTGGTCACCGGCGACACCGACCAGTTCCATTGGGGCGTGGGCACCTTCGCCAGCCGTGGCGCGGTGGTGGCCGGCAACGCCATCCATGCCGCTGCCAAACGCGTGCGTCAGAAGATTCTGGATAAAGCCATCGAGGAGTTCGAAGGCGAAGTGAGTCAAGACCAGCTCGAATTGGTGGATGGCCATGTGCAAATCCTGGGCAACCCGGATACCGCCATTCCCCTGGGCGAACTGGCCCAGCGTGCCAACCCGATGCGTGGCGCCGTCAAGCCCGGCACCGAACCCGGCCTGGAAGCCACCGATTACTTCGGCCCCGAGATGGGCGCTACCGCCAGCGGCGTGCACGCGATGATTGTGGAAGTCGACCCCGAGACGATGATGATCGACATCAAAAAGTACGCCGTGGTGCACGATTGCGGCGAAGTGATCAACCCGCTGATCCTGGACGGCCAGATCCACGGCGGCGTCGCCCAGGGACTCGGCAACGCTTTTTACGAAGAACTGGTTTTCGACGAGATGGGCCAGATCACCAACGCGTCCTTTATGGATTTCCTGCTGCCCACCGCGCTGGATGTGCCCCGCATGGATACCGCCCACACAGTTACGCCCTCCCCGCTCAATCCGCTGGGCACCAAGGGCGCCGGCGAGGCGGGCGCCATCCCGGTTGGCCCGCTCTTCGCACAAGCCATCGAAGATGCGCTGGGGCTGGAAGGCTTTGAGATCCGCGAGATTCCGCTCAGCCCGCGCCGCTTGTGGGAGTTGGTGGAGGAGCACAAGGCGAAATAACGCTCGCTCGTTTGTCATTCCACCCCGCTTGTCATTCCGAGCGAGGGCGAAGCGGAGCGAGGCCCGACGAGGAATTCTTACTACCCTTCTCCCTCTATCAGGCTTGCCGGAACGTATTGTGGCCTGAGGAATTCCTCGTCGCTCGAATTCGCGTGGCGAATTCAGCGCTCCATCAAAATGACAAAATGGGAAACCTTCTCCGGAGCATCAAATGACCGAATCTATTCTGATCACCCAGGCCCAACTACGCCGCGAAGTACCCGGCGAGCTCACCTCGCTCCTAATTCAGGATGGGCGTATCGCGGCCATTGATAAAGGCAACCAAGCCGAAGCCGCCAGAGTGATCGACGCCGGAGGCAACCTGGTCACCGAATCTTTCTACAACCCGCACCTGCATCTGGATAAGGTCTACACCCTCGACCGCATGGACGAGATGGCCCTGGAAAGCTATCAGGCCGCCGGCATGGGCAAAGCCATGAACGCCATCGAGCTGGCTGCGCGCGTCAAAGACGAATACGACCAGGCCTGGATCCTGCCCAACGTGCGCCAGGCGCTGCAGCTGGCCGCCCGCAATGGCAACACGCATATCCGCGCGCTGGCCGACGTGGACAATAAGGCCAAACTCGAGGGCGTCAAAGCCCTGCTGACCGCCAAGCAGGAGTTCGCCGGCGTGGTCGATTTGCAAGTTGTGGCCTTCCCCCAGGATGGCGTGGTGCGCGAGCCCGGCGCCGAACAGCTCGTGCGCCAGGCGATGGAGTTGGGCGCAGACGTGGTCGGCGGCATCCCCTGGATCGAGTTCACCGATACCGATGCCCAATACCATGTCGACGCCATGTTCGCCATCGCCCAGGAATTCGACAAGCCGGTCTCCTTCCTGGTGGACGACGCCGGCGATGCCGGCCTGCGCACGCTGGAGATGATGGCGGTGCGCGCGATTAAGCAAGGCTGGCAGGGCCGCGCACTAGCCCACCACGCACGCGCCATGGCGCTTTACCCCAAACCTTATTTACAAAAAGTGATCGCCCTGCTCAAGCAAGCCGAATTGTATGTCGTCACCGATCCGCAGACCGGGCCGCTGCATGCCCGCGTACGCGAGCTGCTCGAGGAAGGCGCCTACGTGTGCCTGGGCCAGGACGACATATCGGATGCCTACTACCCCTACGGCCAGAACAACATGCTGGAAGTGGCCTTCCTGGCCAGCCATCTGCTGTGGATGACCAGCGCAGCGGACATGGAAACCCTGTACGACATGATTACCGTGGAGGCCGCCAGGGCCATGGGCATCCGCGATAGCGAACTCAAAGTCGGCAATCCGGCCAATCTGGTGGTGCTGGACCAGCCAAGCGTACGCGAAGCCTTCCGCTACCACCGCGCGCCGGTGCATGTGATTAGCTACGGGAAATTAATCCAAGAGTAGCCTTAGTCAACTTGTCATTCCGAACGATGGCCATAGGCCCAAGGAGGAATTCCTTCCGTCATGTCTCACCAGCGAGCTGGCTGGAAAAGCTGACCATACAGGATTTCCTCGTCGGTCGCTGAGCGACCTCACTCGGAATGACTAAAGAAGGTTTCCGCAAAGTAAAATCGCCCCATGCCCAACCGCACAGTCGCCCAATTCATCTCGCCCGGCGCCAAAGCCTGGCTGGAGACCTCCGAGTTTGCCTACGTACTGCACGTCTTCGAACCTGTGGTCAATCTTGTCAACGCCGAAAGCCGGGTGCTTTCGCTAGTCACTCCGCGGGTTGGCAACGGGCCTTTCTCGCTGGTCGTGCCGGAGACCCACTTTACCGATTTCATCGAAGCCGGCAGCCAGATTGGCTCGCTGAAAGGCCTGATCCAGATCGGCGATCTTCAGGTTGATTACGCCGATGCGCCGCTGTGGGCGCCGGTGCCCGATTGGAGCGCCACCTCGCCCGCGACATTCGCCTGGACCGTGGAGCAGTTGCGCAGCCTGCTGGCCGCCCACGCCGATCCGGATAGTTTTGCCCAACTGGTGATCTCCCCCAGCCGCGCTGATCAGCCCTGGGCCAAAACCCTGGCGACCGCCCGCCAACCCGCCGACGATTTACTCGCATCCCTGGAACGCACCGACTTGCAGGGTATCCAGGATGCTGCGGTCAAGCTGGCCGGGCTAGGCCCCGGTCTCACGCCAGCGGGGGATGATTTCCTGGTGGGCATCATGCACGGTCTCTACGCCGTGCACGGCGAGCTGAACGCCTTGACTCTGTGCCTCAACATTGCCGACGCGGCCATCCCGCGCACCAACTCGCTCTCCGCCGCCTGGCTGGAGGCCGCCGCGCGCGGCGAGGCGGGCGAACCCTGGCACCAGCTGCTGGCCGCGATAGGCGGCCAGGATCCAGCCGCCCTGGAAGCAGCCGTGCTGCGTATCCTGCCCACCGGTCACACCTCCGGCGCTGACGCGCTGGGCGGCTTCATCGCCATCTTGGAGGGCCAGATATGATCCTGGTTACCGGAGCAGCAGGCAAAACCGGCCTGGCCGTGTTGCGCGCTCTGGCGGCCCGCGGTGCGGACACGCGCGCCCTGATCCACAAGGCCGACTACGAAGCGGCCGTGCGGACGGCAGGCGCGACGGACGTCATGTTGGGCGATTTGGCAGCACCAGCCGACATGGCAACAGCGCTTAGCGGCGTCGATGCCTTGTACTTGATCATCCCCAACATGCATCCACAGGAAGCAGGGTTGGGCCAGCACATCGTGGCCCAGGCGGCGGACGTCGGGCTGCCACGGCTGGTCTACCATTCGGTGCTCTATCCCCACATTGAAGCCATGCCCCATCACTGGGCCAAGTTGCGCGTGGAGGAAGCCCTCATCTCCAGCGGGTTGCCCTTCACCATCCTGCAGCCCGCTGCCTATATGCAAAACATCCTCGGCTATTGGGATGCGATTTTGGATCAGGGGGGCTACCAACTGCCCTATTCAGTGGAGGCTAAATCCACGCCGGTTGACCTTGGCGATGTGGCCGAGGTCGCCGCCAGCGTGCTCACCGAGGACGGCTACGCATTCGCCAGCTTTGAGCTCTGCGGGCCGGAGACGCTGTCGGCCCGCGAGCAGGCGGCCCAAGTCGGGGAACGACTGGGCCAACCGGTCACCGTCGAGGCCATTAGCGTCGAGGATTGGCGGTATGGCGCCAGCGGGCTGCAGGCCTATGCCCGCAACACGCTCAGCCAGATGTTCAGCTATTACGACCAGCACGGTTTCATCGGCAATGGCGCCGTGTTGCAGCAATTGCTGGGCCGCCCACCCACCCGCTTTCGTGAATTCCTTCAACGGATTAACTAAAAAGAGGAGCAGCCAGGCTGCTCCTCTTTTGTTTTGACGCTTTGCTTACTTGTTAGAAGGGGCTTTCTTAGCCTTGCCTTCCGGATCGAAGACCAGGAAGATCGCATTCACCAGAATGCCCAGCACTGCAGCTGTTGCGATCGCCGGCAAGCCGTTGGGGAACACACTCTGGAACACCGGGATGGGCAGGAAACCGCCTTCAAAACCGATGTTACCGCCGATGCCGATCACCATGATCACCGCGCCGACCGCTAGGTTGCGGGGCACAAACATGTTGACTTTGTGCTCCTGCATCAGAGCGATACCTTGCATGCCGATCACGCCAAACAGGTAGATTGCCAACCCACCGCTAACCGCCAAGGGCACAGCGGCCACCAGCGCCTGCAGCGGGCCAACAAAGCCCAACAGGATCGAAAGGAAGCCGGCCATCATCAAGGCCGGGCCGGAGTAGTTTCGGGTGATTGCCATTAGCGAGTTGTTCTCGCCATAGTTGGTGCCCGCTGTCGCCCCCATGAGGCCGTTGAGGAAGTCGCCGATACCATCCAGGATCAGGTTGAAACCCACGTGCTTATCCAGCTCGTAGTGCTTTTCCTTACGTTCGTCAGCATAGCGATCCACATACAGGCTCATCTGGTACAGGTGCGCCGTGGACTCGGGAATCGTGGCAATCGCCATGATCGAAACACTGAAGATCGCCGTGCCCACCAAGGCGCCACTAAAAGCTGGGGTCGTGAAATTAGGCATATCAAACAGCGGGGCAGCGGCGACGGCGGAGAAGTTCACCGAGCCCGGGGAGAAGATCGCTGAAAGCACCATGCCGGATACTGCACCCAACAGGATCGGCAGCATGCCGATAAAGCCACGATTCTGCAGATAGACGGAAAACAAGATCGTGAGCAACAGAGTCAGGATGGCTACGCCCCAATTGGCGCCAGCCAGATCCAGAGCTGCGAAAGCCAGGCCGAAACCGATGATCGCCGCCACGGAACCGGTCACGATCGGCGGCAGAACGCGGTCCACCGCATCTTTGCCCACCGCGCGCACAATGAAGCCCACCACGACGTTTAGGATACCGGTAACCACGATACCGGCCTGCAAGGTGGATAGCACTTCATTGGATACCGGCACACCGAAGGTGGGCAATTCACCTGTCATCTGCTGGACGATGCCCAGATAGGCGGCAATATAGCTGAAGCTTGAGCCATAGAACAGCGGGATGAACTTGCCGATACCGCGGCGCGAAAGGATGAGCGCCACGATGGTAGAAATGCCCGAGGCAAACAACACCGTGCTAACATGAAAGCCGCACAATGCTGCCACAAAAACCGTGGCCGGGAACATGGTGATTACATGCTGGAAGCCCAGCAGGATCAGTTGCCCCAGTGGGGGCTGTTCATTGGGCAGATAGCCCATTTGTTTAGTTGCCATGAAATCTCCTCATTACACGAATACAATAGCGAATGGATTGTGGAAAGCCAGAATCTAAGCGATAGCCACCTCCTTTTGTGGGCCTAATAGCCGTTGGGGAGATTGATAGACATCTCCATAAATAACACGCCTGAAACAAAATAGTTGCGCAAACCTCGATTAACTACTCCCGTCCAGGATGATTCGAAAGCCTATGTCATAGGTTCGTGACCGTGGCGATAGCGGGCGGTGATGGCCGGCTGCGCCTTGGGAAGCCGGTGCGCGCCAGGAACCGCCGCAGAGAATTCTCCGTCCATCGCCAGTCGTATTCAGCGGATGGGTATCGTCTTCTGATTCCAACATCCACTCCCACACGTTGCCGGCCATATCCACAACGCCAAAGTGCGTAGCGACATCGGCGTAACGCATTACATCATTTGTACGATCCAGGCCACTATCCTGCATATTACAGCACTGGGCATCAAATTCGGGCCCATAAAGATAACTCCAGCCGCTGTCACCCACCGCGGCCCAGCGCCATTCGGCAGCGGTCGGCAAGCGCACGGCCAAACCAGAAACCGCACTGAGCCACCGCGTGAAGCCCACCGCCTCAAACCAGCACACCTGCAATTTGGGCGCCGTAGATTCGTCCCAATCTGATTTACGCGGGCTTGATGGATGCAGCCCCAGATCCTGCCACCATGCCGGATCCTTATAGCCATCGGCCTCAACAAAAACCTCATATTGGGCGTTGGTAATCGGGAAACGGCCCATCTTGAAGGCTGCCTGGTGCGCCCTTCCTTCATCGGCACTAGCTGCTGGTATATGCACCCATTCAAATCCGGGAAGGACATATTCAAGCGGGTCAACCATCGCTCCTCCTAAAGAGCCATGACTAATGGCACTCACGCCAGACAGCGAAATTAGAATATTTGACCTATAAATGGTATCATGCCATTATCCTGGTTCCCGGAGATTTGATGCCCCCTGATAGCGGATTGTTACATGGCGTGCGCGTGGTCGATCTGACCCGCGTACTGGCTGGCCCCTACTGCGCCCAGATGCTGGGCGACATGGGCGCGGATGTGATCAAGGTCGAGGAACCCAGCCGCGGCGACGATACACGCCAATGGGGGCCGCCCTTTACCGAAAGCGGTATGTCGGCCTATTTCCTGTCGGCCAACCGCAATAAACGCAGCATCACCCTCAACTTGAAGAGTGATGAGGGCATGGCTGTGCTGCGCGATTTGATTGCCCAGGCGGACGTGCTGGTCGAGAATTTCAAGGCTGGCACACTGGAACGCCTGGGCCTGGATTACGACAAATTACAGCAAATCCGCCCGGGGCTGATTTATTGCACCGTGACCGGTTTCGGCTACAGCGGCCCGTACCGCGACCAACCTGGCTACGATTTCATCGCCCAGGCGCTGGGCGGGCTCATGTCGGTCTCCGGGCCGGCGGAAGGCGAGCCCACCCGTGTGGGGGTCGCTATCACGGACCTGCTCAGTGGAATCTACGCCTGCAATGCGATCTGCGCCGCGCTCTTCGCGCGGGAGCGCACCGGCGACGGCCAACGCATTGATATCTCGCTGCTCGATTCGCAGGTGGCGACGATGACCTATGTCGCCAGCAACTATCTGGTCAGTGGCGAGACGCCCAAACGCTACGGCAACGCCCACCCCAATATCGTGCCCTATCAGAGTTTTGAAGCCAGCGACGGCCACCTGGCCTTTGCGGCCGGCAACGATGGCCAGTGGGCCAAATTCTGCCGCGCAGTCGGCAAAGACGATTGGATCGAAGATGAGCGCTTCGCCACCAATCCCCAGCGCGTCGAGAACCGCAAAACCCTGATCCCGCTGCTGGACGAACTCTTTTCACAGCGCACGGTTGAAGAATGGTTAGCCATATGCGTTGAGGCCGGCATCCCGGCCGCGCCAATCAACGATATCCGCCAGGTCTTTGAAGATCCCCAGGTGCAGGCGCGCAATATGCAGACCTCGGTTACCGCCAAATCTGGTGAGGAGCTGCCCCTGGTGGCCTCGCCCCTGAAGACGCTTTACAACCCGCCCAGTGTGCGCTACCCGCCCCCCGAACACGGCGAGCACACCGACGAGGTGCTGGGCGGCCTGCTTGGCTACGACGCTGAGCGCATCGCCGCCTTGCGGGAAAGCGGATCAATCTAGCCTTTAGCGGGTATGGCTATGCGCAAAATTCTACATTTGGACCTGGATGCTTTCTTCTGCGCCGTGGAGGAACTCCACGATCCATCACTGCGCGGTAAGCCCTTCGCGGTGGGCGGTTCACCCCAGGGCCGCGGCGTGGTCGCCTCCTGTTCCTATGCCGCGCGCAAGTTTGGCGTGCACTCCGCCATGCCGATGTCACGCGCGGTGCGCATCTGCCCCGACCTGCAGATTGTGCGCCATTCCTACCGCAACTATGTCGAGTATTCGTGCAAGGCCCGCGCCATCATGCAGAGCTACAGTGAATTGGTGCAGGCAATTTCAATTGATGAAGCATTTATTGAGGTCACCGATCTGCCCAAGGATGCGGTGGAATATGCCCGCGACATGCAGGCGCGCATCCGTGATGAGCTAGGGCTGCCCAGTTCGCTGGGGGTCGCCACCAACAAGCTGGTCGCCAAAATTGCAACCAATGTCGGCAAAGCCAGCAGCCAAACCAACACCTATCCCAATGCAATCCAGGTAGTGCCGCCCGGCGAGGAAGCCGCCTTTCTGGCGCCGCTGCCCACCGAAGCGCTGTGGGGCGTCGGCCCCAAGACCGCCGAAAAACTGGCCGAATTGCGGCTGCATACCATCGGCGACATCGCCGCCTACCCGTTGGCCGAATTGGAACGCCGCTTTGGCGAACACGGCCGCGCGCTGCACCGCCGCGCCCAAGGCATTGACAACAGCCCGATCCACCTCAGCCACGAAACCAAGTCGGTCAGCCAGGAAGTCACCTACCGCGAAGACACCAACAACCCACGCCAGTTGCGCGAAACCCTCAAAAAACAGAGCCTTTCCGTCAGCCAGCGGCTTAAAAAGCTGGAACTCTTCGCCAAATCGGTGCAGCTCAAGCTGCGCTGGAGCGACTTCACCACCATCACCCGCCAGCTCACCTTGCAGGAAGCCACCGACCAGGCTGACTTGATTGAGCACGCCGCCAACAAGCTGCTCGACCAGAATTGGAAGAACCGCCGGCTAATACGCCTAATCGGCGTGGGCGTGCACGGATTGGAGCCGCCCAGCCGCCAAATGAGCCTCTGGGATTGGGACCCGCGCGAATCCGCCAAACAAGACCAACTCGAGCAAGCGCTCAAGCTGCTCAACCAGCGCTTCGGGCCGGATGTGGTGCGGCACGCCAGCGAGCTGAAAGCGGACCGCCATGCCCAATAGGATTGGCACGCTCAACGAGCAGCATCTGCACAGCCAGCTAAAGGATTGGCTGGCGCAGCCCGGCGACCTGGTCGAGCAGGATGTGGACGGCTACCGCATTGATTTGGTGCGCGGCGACCTATTAATTGAAATCCAAACCGGCAATTTCACCGCCATCCGCCGCAAGCTGGCCAAATTGCTGGAAGACCATGAAGTACTGCTGGTGCATCCCATCGCCCGCGACAAGTGGATTGTGCGCCAGACCAAGCGCGGCCGCCAGGTCGCCCGCCGCAAGTCGCCAAAGAAGGGCCGCCTGGAGCACGTATTCGACGAACTGGTGCGCATGCCGCAGATTGCCACCCACCCGAATTTCCGCCTGCAGGTGCTGCTGACCCAGCAGGAAGAGGTCTGGCGGGACGACGGCCGCGGCTCCTGGCGGCGCGGCAAATGGAGCATCGCCGACCGCCATCTGCTCAAAGTGCTGGAGAGCGCCCACCTGGAGCGCCCGGCGGACTACCTCAACCTGATTCCGGATAAGCTGGAACGACCCTTCACGCACAAATCGCTGGCCAAGGCGATGAAAACCAATGTGGCGACCAGCACACGGCTAAGCTACTGCCTGCGTAAGATGGGCCTGTTGGAAACCGTGGGCAAGCAGGGCAATACCCTGCTGCTGGCGCCGGTGGATACAATAGCCCCCTGATGAACGCGAACACCAAAGCCTACAAGCAGGCCGCTGCCGAAGCCGCCGTAGCTATCGTGGAGAGCGGCATGGTGCTGGGTCTGGGCCATGGCAGCACGGTAGCTTACGCCCTGGAGGCGCTGGCCGCCAAACTCAGCTCTGGCGAGCTTACCGACATCGTGGCGGTGCCCTGCTCCCAGGCCACCGCTGACGCCTGCCAGCAATTACGCATTCCGCTGACCAGCCTTGATGAACATCCCCGGATTGATATGACCATCGACGGCGCCGATGAAGTCGACCCTAACTTAAATCTCATCAAGGGTGGCGGCGGCGCGCTGCTGCGCGAAAAAATCGTCGCTCAGGCCAGCCTGCGCGAAGTAATCATCGTAGACGAGGGCAAGCTGTCCCCCACGCTGGGCGCCAATTTCGCCCTGCCGGTTGAAGTCAGCCCCTTCGGCTGGAAGAGCCAGCAGGCCTATCTGGCCGGCCTGGCCAATTCGGCCATCCTGCGCGAGCACAGGGGTCAGGCAGTCTTATCCGACCAGGGCAACTATCTGCTGAATTGTGATTTTGGTCCGATTGAAGATGCTTTCAAATTGGCCCAGGCGCTGGAAGGCCGTGCCGGCATCGTGGAACATGGGCTGTTCCTCAATTTAGCCACTGACTTGTTGGTGGCCGGCCCCGACGGCGTCGAACACCGCCGGGCCAATCCCCCTAGCTAAGCAAACTGGCTATATAGGCAATCGGGTGCTGGGCTTCGCGTTCAGTGCCGCTGGCAATCTGCGTGCGGCAAGAGACGCCTGCGGCCAGCACAACGCGCTCAGCCGCCGCGGCGCGCACCGCCGGGAAGAGCGCCAGTTCGCCAATCTGCATCGAGAGTTCGTAATGTTCGGCCTCGTAACCAAAGGAACCAGCCATGCCGCAGCAGCCCGAAGCGACCTGCTCTACGTCCAAGCCCAATTCGCGTAAAAAAGCCTCGCTGGCGGCATTGCCGCTAGGATAGCCATCCGCGGCGGGCGGCTGCGCCTTCTGGTAGCAGTGGCCGTGCAGCAGCACCGCCGCGCTGCCTGATAGCTTGCCTACCAACAGCTCCACCGGCCGCTGACCGTCTGCATTCGGGCGCAGCAGGAATTCATCCAGCATATAGGAACGCGCCGCCAGGGCGGCCGCGTCGCCATCCCCAGGCAGCAAATCCAGGTACTCGTCACGAAGCGCGTAAATTTCGGGCGGCTCCACGCCGACCACCGGCAGACGTCCTTCCGGATCCAACTCCGCCACCGCGGCCAGCACGCGCTGGGCCTGGCGTTTGGCTTCGGGCAGGAAACCCTTGGAGATATACGCGCGCCCGGCGTCCATCACCGGCAGCACCGCGACTTGTATTCCAGCCGCTTCAAGCAGCGCGAAAGCGCCTTCAATCACCTCGGGGTAAAAGAACTCGGTAAAGGCATCGCGCAGGAAGAACACATCCGGCTGAGCGCCGTGGCCGTTGGCCGCCTTGGGGGCGGCCCTGAAGGCGGGTAGGCCGCGCGCAGCCGAGAGGCCCAGCAGGCGCTCGCACAGCCAGCGCCCAGCCCCGCTACCCAGCATGCCGTTGACCAGCGGACGCAGCGGCCGCGCCAGGCGGCCCAGGCGGTCCAGGTTGGTAAACAGATAATCGCGCAACGGGCGGCGGTGGCTCTGGTAATAGTGGTGCAGGAATTCGTACTTCAGCTTGGCCATATCCACCGCCGAGGAGCATTCGGCTTTGCAGCCCTTGCATTCCAGGCAGAGGTCCAGCGCCTCATGCACGGCGGCCTCGGCGTCGCTGCCGTCGGGCATGCGCCCCGAAATCATGCCGCGCAGCAGGTTAGCGCGCCCGCGGGTACTGTGCATCTCGTCCTGGGTGGCCTGGAAGCTGGGACACATCACGCCGCCATGTTTGCGGCACACGCCCTGCCCATTGCACATCTCTATCGCGCCCACCAACCCGCCCTGCGGTGCGAAATCCATCACCGGAATCCAGGTGCTGGTCTGGTATTCCTCGCCAAAACGCAAATTCTGGTCCATGGGCGGCGGGTCGACAATCTTGCCAGGGTTTAGGATGTTGTGCGGGTCGGCGGCCGCTTTCATCATGCGATGGGCCGTGATGAGTTCGACGCCGAAGACCCGCTCCAGCCATTCGCCATGCGAGAGGCCATCACCGTGCTCACCGGTCATCGCACCGCCAAAGCCGCTGGCCAGCGCCACCACCGCCTCGGTAATCGAGCGCATCTGGCGGATGCCTTCCAGCGTCTTTAGATTAATCAGGGGGCGCACATGCAGGCAGCCTGCCGAAGCATGCGCGTAGAAGTCGCCCGAGGTACCGTGTTCAGCAAAAATGCGTTCCAGGCCGCGTACGAAATCGCCCAGTACTTCAACCGGTACAGCCACATCTTCAATAAAGGGCAGCGGCTTGGCATCCCCCACGCGCGACATCAATAGGCCTAAACCAACCTTGCGCACCGCCCAAATCTGGTCCTGCTCAGCCCGGCTGCGCGCCAACACCGCGCGCGGCCCCAATTGCCGCAGGCGGTCATCCAGCTCGCTGGCGCTCGCTCCGGAAAATTCAACCACCAGCAGTGCCGCCGGGTCACCCTGCACAAAGCCCAGTTGGTTGGCGTAAGCCGGCACACCCCGAGCCAAGCGAATCATCACCTGGGGAATCAACTCCACCGCGGAGGGATTGAGCTTGAGCAGCTCCGGCGCAGCGTCGCAGGCCGCGGCCACGCTGTCATAAGAAAGCACGCCCAGCACGGTGTGCGGCAGCGTAGGCACGATGCGCACCTGCGCCTGTTTAAAGAGCGCCAGGGTGCCCTCGCTGCCCACCAAGGCCGGAGCCAAATTGATTTCGCCTGGGGCCACCGGCGGATAAGCGGCATCGCTGTGCTGACTCCACATTGGCGGCTGGCTGGGCGCCCAGGGCAGCAGATAATTCAGACTGTAGCCCGAGGCGCGACGCCATACGCGCGGCCAGCGTTCCTGGATGGCCTGGCCATATTGTTCGCGCACCGCCAACGCGGCAGCATACAGCTGGGCCTCGCGCGTGTCGCCTTCGGCGCGGCGGCCGGCTTCGGCCTGGCTCAGGCTTGCCAAGCGCGCCTGGCTGCCATCGGCCAGCACGGCGTCGAGGGCCAGCAGGTTATCCGAACTCATCCCGTATAGGATTGAATGCGCGCCGGTGGAGTTATTGCCCAGCATGCCGCCAAAGGTGGCCCGGTCGCCGCTGGCCGGGTCGGGGCCATACTTGTAGCTATGCTGACCGGCTACACGATTGAAGTCATTCAGCACCAGGCCGGGCTGCACCCAGGCTGACAGGCTTTCGGGGTCAATGGACAGTACCTGGTTTAGGTGGCGGGAACAATCCACCACCAGCGCGGCGCCCACGGTCTGACCCGCCAGGGATGAGCCCGAGCCACGCGGCAAGACCGGCACACCGTATTCGGCGGCCAGCGCCATAATAGCCGGCAGGTCATCCTCCACGCGCGGGAAGACCACGCCTAGCGGTTCAATTTCGTAAATCGATGCGTCGGTGCTGTAGAGTTTGCGGCTGGCGGCATCCAGGCGGATGTCCCCGGCGATTTCGCGGCTTAGCGCCTGGCTGAGTTCCTCGAGGCGCGCATGGCTCACAAGGGCTCCTCTTCCAGCTCGGGGTTGCCGTCTACATGGAACTGCCGGTAGCGGGCCACCAGGCGGCCGGGCACGCGCCCCTCCATGTAGACCCCCTTGCGGGTGTGTTCGCTGTGTTCAACACGCCCCTGCTCATGGAAGAGCGCAATCAGCGCGCCTTCCGCGAAGGGCAAGTGCACTTGGATGGGCGTGAGCGTTTCATGCAGCCGGCGGTTTACCGAGGACAGCAATTCATCCAGCCCGGTGCCCTTGAGTGCCGAAATCGCCACCGCATCATCGAAATCATCCACCGCCACCTCGGCGGCGGCCGGGTATTCCAGTCGGTCGATTTTGTTCAGCACGGTGAGCATCGGCAAATGGTCGGCTTCAATTTCCTCCAGCGTGCGCTCCACCGCCGCGGCCTGGGCGCGCACATGCGGATGAGTGACATCAACCACATGCAGCAATAATTCGGCGTCCTTGATTTCTTCGAGGGTGGCCTGGAAGGCTTCAACCAGGTTGGTGGGCAGCTTTTGAATAAAGCCCACTGTATCAGTAAAGAGCGCCTCGCGGCCGCCGGGTAACTCCACCTTGCGCGTGGTAGGGTCCAGCGTGGCGAAGAGCTTGTTAGCGGCATAGACATCTGAATCAGCCAAGGCGTTCAGCAGGGTCGACTTACCGGCATTGGTGTAACCCACCAGGGCAATCACCGGTATGCGCGCGCGCTTCCTGCGAGCCCGATAGCGCCCACGATGGGCGCGCACCTTTTCAAGCTCGCCCTTGAGGTGGCTGATACGCCGGCCGATTTCGCGGCGGTCAGCCTCCAGCTGGGTTTCACCGGGGCCGCGCAAGCCCACGCCGCCAACGCCGCCGGCGCGGCCACCGCCACCGCCTGCCTGGCGCGCGAGATGGGTCCAGGCGCGCGTAAGGCGCGGCAGGCGATATTCGTATTGGGCCAACTCCACTTGTAATGCGCCTTCGTGGGTGCTGGCATGCTGGGCGAAGATATCCAAAATCAAGGCGGTGCGGTCAATCACCCGCCGGTCTTCGCCGAAAATTTTTTCAAGCTCGCGCTGGTGACGCGGCGACAATTCATCGTCGAAGAGCACGATATTGGCTTCCAGTTCTTCGGCCAGTGCCTTGACTTCCTCTACCTTGCCGGAGCCAATCAGCGTTTTGGGATTGGGGGCGTCCAACTGCTGGCTGACTTCACCGACCACATCCAGGCCGGCGGTAGTGGCCAGCATGGCCAATTCCTCCAGTGAATCGTCCACCGCCAGCAATGACTGGTCGCCAAAGAACTCCACGCCCACTAAGAGGGCGCGGTCTTTCTTGGCCTGGGTGGAGTGTAATTTTTTCTTTGCCATCAAACCCGTTCGCGCAGCCAATCGACCATGCGCTGGGTGCCCTGCTTAATCGTGTCGATATCGGTGACCAGCGAGATGCGTAGATAGCCTTCCCCGTGCTGGCCGAAGACCACGCCGGGCGTGGTGCTGACCCCGACATCATCCAGCATACGGGCGCAAAAATCCATGCTCTTGGCGCCCTCGGGTAGCGGTACCCAGACGTAGAGCGAAGCCTGCGGCGGCGTCACCTTCAGGCCCGCGGCATGCAGGCCATCCAGGACGACATCGCGACGCTCCTGATACACGCGGTTGCGCTGGTCAATCCAGCGGTCGTCCACCTGCATGGCGACTTCACCGGCGGCCATAATCGGCGCAAAGATGGCCGAGTCTTGCTGGCTCTTGTAGGTCTCAATGTACTTGAGCACATCCGGCTGCCCCAGGGCCATGCCCAGCCGCCAGCCCGCCATGTTGAAAGCCTTGGAGAACGAGTTGAACTCGACAGCCACCTCTTTAGCGCCTTTGACTTCCAGGATGCTGGGCGCGCGGTAGCCGTCGAAGCCCACATCGGTGTAAGGCGCATCGTGCGCAACCAGCAGGTCGTGCTCTTTCGCAAAGGCAACCACCTGCTTGAAATAGTTCAAATCGGCGATAGCGCCGGTGGGGTTGTTGGGGTAGTTCAGCCACAGTATCCTTGCCCTGCGCAGCACGTTGCTAGGAATGGCCTCCAAATCGGGCAGGAAGGCATTCTCGGCCAGCAAAGGCATCGCATAGGGTTCGGCGCCCGCGATTTCGGCGCTCTTGGCGTAGACCGCGTAAGCCGGGTCCGGCACCAGGGCCACATCGCCGGGGTTGAGATAGGCCATTGAGAGGATGAACAGGCCCTCTTTGGAGCCAATCAGGTCAATGACTTCATAGCCGGGGTCGAGTTCCACGCCGAAGCGGTGCTGGTAGTAGGCCGCCACCGCCTTGCGGAAGGTAGCGGTGCCGCTGCCCAGCGTGTAGCCGTGGGTGGAAGGTTTGTGCGCCGCCTGGGAGAGCGCCTCAACCACCTGGGGCGCGGGCGGCAAATCCGGGCTGCCCATATCCAGGCGGATAACGTCCACCCCACGGGCGCGCATGCCATTGATTTTTTTGCCCAACTCGGCGAAGAAATAAGGTTTGATGTGTGCGATGCGGTCGGCAGGTTTCATATCGTGCTAGTGTACGGCATCCGTGTGCTTTTGCCAACTATCTTGCGCTGCGCGCAAGAATCAGGAGTTCGACCGCGCCGAACGCCCACATGAATTACGCTCCGAGGGAGGCGCTACCCTACTCCACTATTGCCTATCCGTGTGCCCACTTGTGCCAAAACCAACGCCCACTCCTGTCATTCCGAGCGAGGCGGGCAGCGCCCGCCGACGAGGAATTCCTGCTGCGCCAAGGCATAAAACGCGAGATATTCAGAACAAAGACTAGACTCGATTTGTGTGCCAAGGTTTCTCCGAAGAAAGCGCTAGATGGATTCCTCGGCTGTTTGGCTTCGGCGGTCCGGGTGATGCCTTTAGTTCCCGCCTCGGAATGACAAAAGAGAGTTTGTCATTCCGAGCGAGGCCAGCGATGGCTTTCGCTGGCCGACGAGGAATCCCTGGTGTGTCTATTCATAGGACGAGACGCTCTGAGCGGAGCGCAGGCTTGATTTGTACTTAGGGCTATTCCGAATACACCGCGTTATGGATTCCTCGGCTGGCCGGCTTCGGCGGTTTGGGTGGTGCTTTTGGTTCCCGCCTCGGAAAGACCAGAAGAACGCTCGGTGCTAGTCCCTTCCAACAACCAAACTGAGATTATGGCTTACTGCTGACAGCTGATGGCTGACAGCTACCAGCTACCGCCTACCCAACAGCCATGCCAACAACACATCCCCCACCATCTGCAAACTCTCCTGGGAGACCTTGTCGGCTGTGTCCTCAACCGTGTGCCAATATTCGTAATCCAAGTCAATAATGTCCACCGAAGGAATGCCGCGCTCCAGGAAGGGAATGTGGTCATCCAGTATGGTGTACTTTACCTCGGGAACAAAGACTTCGCTGTAGCCCAACTCCGCCGCCAGCGCCCAGATTTCAGCGCGCAACGCCTCATCCGAATTGCCCTCGTAGGGCAGTGATAGGTCAGCATCCCCGACCAAATCGACCAATATCATCGAGTCCGGATTCTCATCCAAGCTGGCGGCGTAGGCCCGCGAGCCCATAATCCACTCCCAGCCGGGAATGCTGCCGCTGTCTTCGGCGTCAAAGAGCACAATGGTCACCCGCCCGGGGTAATCGGCGGGCAGCACGCGGGCGAACTCCAGTAGCACCGCCACCCCGGAGGCGCCGTCGTTGGCGCCCGGCACCGGCTCCTGGTGTCGCGCGGGGTTGGGGTCCTGGTCGGCGTAGATGCGGCTGTCGTAGTGGGCGCCGAGCAGAATCCAGGGGCGACCGCTGCCGCGCTCGGCGACCACGTTGCGCACCGCGTGTCCGTTCCACTCGGTTTCCTGCACCTCGGTTTGCCAGCCGGCTGCGCCTAACTCCGCCACCAGCCAGTCCACCGCGGCAGCGTGCGCCGGGCTGCCCGGGGTGCGCGGACCAAAAGCCATCTGCGTCAGCACATCTTCGTAGGCGCGCTCGCCGGAGAATGTTTCAGGTTGAAGGTTTGAAGGTTGGGAATCCTGCCAAAGCAGATAGAGTCCGACCAGCGTCACGAAGCCAAACAAAGCCAGCAGGCCAGCGGCCCACCCTGTCTTTTCTTGTTTGATTGAGCGGCCTAACATATGAGATTACCGTGTGGCTATGCGCAGTAGAAATATTTACGCGGTAACCGGGGTCAAAACGGCCTGTTCAGCCAGATAGGCATCCAGGTCGGCCAGAGCGCGCTCGGCGTAGGCGGCCGCCCGTTGGCGGCGGCCCAGCTTCTTATCCGTTTGTAGCGGCGGCATAATGCCAAAGTTGGCTTTCATCGGCTGGAAATCGGCCTCATCGGCGTGGGTCACGTATTGGCATAGCGCGCCCAGCATGGTCGTGCCGGGAAGCTCCAGCGGAGCCTCACCAGCCGCCATGCGAGCGGCGTTCAGGCCCGCCAACAGGCCAGTCGCCATGTTGCTCACATAGCCCTCCACCCCGGTAATTTGACCCGCAAAGAACAGGCCATCCCGCTCGTGGAACTGTAGCGTGGGCCGCAGCAGCTTGGGCGCATGAATAAAGGTGTTGCGGTGCATCTGGCCGTAACGCTCAAAGCGCGCGTTCGCCAGCCCGGGAATCAGCCGCAGCACCCGGCGCTGCTCGGGAAAAGTTAGGTTGGTCTGGAAGCCGACCAGGTTGTACAGCGTGCCAGCCAAATTATCCTGGCGTAGCTGCACCACCGCATAAGGCCGCTTGCCGTTACGCGGGTCAATCAAGCCCACCGGGCGCATGGGGCCGTAGGCCAGCGAGTCGAAACCGCGCCCGGCGATGATTTCGACCGGCAGGCAGCCCTCGAAGAAGGTATGCGCGCCGGCGCGCACCCCCTGCTCCAGTTCGCGCTCAAAGGACTTTAGCTCAATGCGCTCGGCCTCCAGCAAGGCATTTACAAAGGTTTCGTATTCATCCTTGGTCATCGGGCAATTGATGTAATCGCCCTGCTCTTCCTCGCCGCGGTCATAGCGCGAAGCGCGGTAGGCGATATCCATGTCCACCGATTCGAGGCTGACAATCGGCGAAATCGCATCAAAAAAGTAGAGGTGCTGCTCACCGCTGAGGGCGGCTATCGCTTGCGACAATTTGGACGAGGTCAGCGGTCCGGAAGCAATCACGGCCAGGCCATCGGGGATGTTGGGCATCTCCTCACGAATAATCTCAATGCGGGGGTGTGTCTCCAGTTCCCGGGTTACCGCGGCGGCAAAGCCCTCGCGGTCCACTGCCAGCGCCCCACCGGCGGGCACGGCGGTCTCCTCGGCTAGGCGCACCAGCAGCGAGACCATCCGGCGCAACTCGTTCTTCAGCAAGCCCGAGGCGCGGTCGGGCAGGTCCGAGCCCAGCGAATTGGAGCACACCAATTCGGCCAAGTCGCCGGTCACGTGCGCGCCGGTTTCCAGCTTGGGGCGCATCTCGTACAGGCGCACAGACAGGCCGCGTTCGGCCGCTTGCCAGGCGGCTTCGCTGCCGGCCAGGCCGCCGCCCACCACAGTCAGGTATTGTTCTTGCATCGTCATTGGCGGGGAATTCTACCAAAATTGGCCTGGCATAGAACTTGCACCATAGTGAATGTATCCCTATAATCGCCCCACTAAGGAGCCGCCATGGCCTTACAGCAAGGTTACTACCAGAGCCAATCCCAACGCCCCCAAGCGACAGCCCACCTGGCACAGACGATGAGCTTGCTGGGCTTGAATTCCCAGGAACTGAACCAGGAAATCGAAGCCGCCCTGGCCGAGAACCCCGCCCTGGAACTGGTCGAAGGCCGTCACTGTCCCGGCTGCGGACGCAGCCTGCGCCCCGGCGCCTACTGCCCCACATGCAATTCGGCCTCCGGTTTGGACGAGGAACCGTTGGTGTTTGTGGCGCCTTCCGACTCCAGCTATTCGGCTGGCAGCGGCCAGGGCCTCTCCGAAGAGATTCCCAACGCGGATACCGAAGACCTGCCCAGCTATGTGCTGCGCCAGATTGCGCCCGACCTGGAGCCCAACGAACTCGAAATCGCCGCCCGCCTGCTGACCAGCCTCAACGAGGACGGCCTGTTGACCGCCGACCTGCAAGCCGAGGCGCGCTACAGCATGGTGCCGGTCACCACGGTGGAATCCATCACCGACCTCATCCGCCACGCCGACCCCATCGGCGTCGGCGCGCTCAACCCCACCCAGGCGCTGCTGACCCAATTGGAAGTACTGGCCGACGAAGCTCCCGATTCCGAACTGTGCGCGCGCACCATCCAGGAAGGCATGGCCTTTCTCAGCAAGCGCCATTACGGTGAATTAGCCCAATTGCTGGGCACCAGCAAAAAGGTCGCCGAAGAGATTGCCGATTTCATCACCAGCAATCTCAATCCCTATCCGGCGCGCGCTTACTGGGGCAACCAGCGCACCGCCACCAACGAGGCACCCGCCACCTACCAGCGGCCCGACCTGATTATCCGCGAGCAGCAAGGTACCGATAGTGGCCGCCTGGTGGTCGAGGTTACCTGGCCGCTGCGCGGGCTGCTGCGCGTCAACCCGCTCTTCCAGGAGGCGCTCAAGGAAGCGCCAGGGGACAAGGCTGAGCAGTGGAAAATTGACTTGGAGCAAGCCTCCCTGCTGATTAAATGCCTGGCCCAGCGCAATCACACAATTGTACGTCTGATGCAAATCCTGGCCGTCGTACAGCGCGACTACATCATGGCGGGCAACGCCCACATCAAGCCGCTCACCCGCTCCAGCCTGGCCGACGAACTGGGCGTGCATGAATCGACCATTTCGCGCGCCGTCTCCGGTAAATCGGTGCAGCTGCCCAACAATAAGATTGTGCCGCTCTCCCAATTCTTCGACCGCAGCCTGCACATCCGCACGGCGCTGAAAGAAATCATCAAGGACGAACCGGAGCAGAAGCCGCTCAGCGACACCAAGCTAGCCAAGCTGCTGGCCAAAGAGGGCTACAAGATTGCGCGGCGCACCGTGGCCAAATACCGTAATATGGAGGGCATTCTGCCGGCCCACCTACGCAAGGCGACCGCAAACTAATTTATGGCTCTATCCAACATTGGCGACCTGGCGCTCTTCAAGAAACGCAACCAGGGCGTGGAGGAACTGGAAGGCCTGCTGGACCTGCTGCCCCACGCTACCCTGCTGGTTGAAGGGCGTAGCGGCCGGGTGCTGCTGGGCAACGCCCAGGCGACCCAGCTCAGCGCCTACACCCGCCAGGAATTAAGCGAACTCCAACTCGGCACCTTGCTGCCGGGTTTTGCGATTCGTAAGCTCAGCCACGCTGCTGAGGATTTGCCCGTGGAATTGGTCAAGCGCAACAGCAGCACGATGGCCGTGCGCCTGGCCGTCAGCCCGCTGAACGGCGGCGAGGGCTGGAGCGCGCTCAGCATTCAACCGGCAGCCAGCATCGAGCAGCAGCGCGTCCAGCAAAAGCTGCAGAAGGAACGCTGGGAGGCCCTGCACATGCTCAACCTGGCCGCCCAGCAAAAGGAACTGGCCTCCACCTACCGGCGCATCCTGCAGGCTGGCAACCTGCTCACCGGCGCGGCCCATTTAGCGCTCTATGTGGAAGGCGAAGCCGGGCAACTCAGTCTGGAAAGCGTATACGGCAGCGGCCTGGATTGGCCCACCCGCCTAGCCGAGCGCGACCTGGGCCACCTGCGCACGCCCAAGCTGTGGCAGGCTGGCAAGGCCGTCGAAGCGCCGCTACACCAATTAGCCCACGCCAACAAACTGGTCTACCTGGCCAGCAGCCCGCTGGACCTCACCCAGCCCAGCCGCGGCTTGCTGGTGGCCGCCGATGCGGCCGCCGGGCCGCCCGCCGAAATCCTGACCCTGGCGCAAATCCTGGCCGCCTCGGCCATGACCGCCGGCATGTACCGCGAGATGAACCGCCACCTGGAAGCCGAGTTCGCGCGCCTGGCCGAGCAAGCCCAGCTCAATGAGCGCCTGCAGGAGAACGTGCAGGACGGTTTGATTTTCTTTGACAATCAACTCCAGCTAACCGACATCAATCCAGCCGCCGAAAGCATGCTCGGCTACACCGCCCGCGAAGCGCAGGGCCGCCACGCCAACGAAATCCTGATTAGCACCCGTTCGCTGCTTTCCACCCTGGAAGATGTCGCCCAGCACAACAAGCTGGTGGACGTCGGCGAAATTCATTTGCACCACCGCGACGGCAGCGACTTCCTGGCGCATGTGCGCGTGGCCTCCATCGCCAAGGGCGAAGCCGTGTCTCAATTGGCGGTATTAATTACCGACCTGAGCGAGCATGAAGACTTCCATATTCGCAGCCAGCAGCTGCGCCAGCGCGCCGAACTGGGCGAAGTGATCGCCCGGGTAGCCCACGAGATGCGCAACCCCATCAACAACATGAGCACCGGCCTGCAATTGCTGCAAACCGACTTTGCGGACGACGATCCGATTCAGGAACAGCTGGCCAAGCTGATGGAAGATTGCGACCGCCTGGAGCATCGCCTCAAGGGTCTGCAGAACTTTTCACGCACCCTCGATTACAGCCCCGAGCGCATGGATATCGGCGAATTCTGCCGCCAACAGTTGGAGCGCTGGAAGCCGCGCATGGGCCGCAACAACATTGACAGCCACATCCAGGTCGCCAAGGACACGCCCGACATCATGGGTGACCGCCGCGCGCTGGACCAAGTCTTCACCAACCTGATTACCAACTCGCTGCAAGCCATGGACGACCAGGATGGCGGCGTCATCGCCATCAAGATTAAGCCCATCAGCGAGGATGGCAAAGACTGGGTTGAAATCAATTTGTCCGATACCGGCCCGGGTATCCCGCCGGATTTGCGCGAAGTGGTCTTCGACGCCTTCTTCACCACCAAGAAAGAAGAGGGCACCGGCCTGGGCCTGGCGATTACCCGCAGCCTCATCATGACCCACAAAGGCGACATCAGCCTGCAATCTTTCCCCGGCGGCACGCTCTTCCGCATCAAGCTGCCCGCCGCCCCACCCGACCCCGACAAGGACCCTGACCCCGCATGAGCCTGAGCATCCTTATCGTTGACGACGAACAGAACGCCCGCGAAAACATCGCCAAGTTCCTCAATAAGAAGGACTTTGAGGTGCTGGAGGCTGGCGACTTGAAGTCAGCCCGCAAGGTGCTAGCCACCGATAGCGCCGATATCGTGTTGCTGGATGTGCAGCTGCCGGATGGCCTGGGCACCAACTTCGTGGAAGAAACCGCGGCGGACATGAACCGCCCGCCCATCATTATGATTACCGCCCACGGCGATATCGAGATGGCGGTTGAGGCCATGCAGAACGGCGCCCACGACTTCCTGCAGAAACCCATCAAGTTCGAGCGCCTGGAAGCCTCGATTGAGCGCGCCGGCAGCCAGGTAGCCATGAAGCGTGAGCTGCAGCAGCTGCGCGCCGAACGCGATACAGATTATGTGCTCGGCAAGACCAAAGCTATGGCCGACCTGATGCGTCAGGCCGAGCGCGCCGCCCAGACCAACACCTCCGTCATCATCACCGGCGAGACCGGCACCGGCAAGGAAATCGTCGCCAAGGCCATTCACAGCATGGGCCCGCGCGCCGATAAGCCCTTCGTGGCTATCAACTGCGCTGCGGTACCCGCCACGATGATTGAGTCCGAACTCTTCGGCTACGAGCCGGGCGCCTTCACCGGCGCCGAAAAGCGCCGCGTCGGCCGCATTGAGTACGCTAACGATGGCGTGCTCTTCCTGGACGAGATTGCCTCCATGCCGCTGGATATGCAAGCCAAGCTGCTGCGCGCACTAGAGGAGCGTTCCTTCGTGCGCATGGGCGGCAACAATGAGATTAAGGTCGACGTACAGGTGGTGGCCGCCTCCAACCGGAACCTGCCCGAAATGATTAAGAACGAGGAATTCCGCGAGGACCTCTACTTCCGTCTCAATGTGCTGCAGTTAGACTTGCCCTCGCTCAAAAAGCGCAAAGAAGATATTCCCGAGTTGGTGGCCTTCTTCATCAATTATTTCAATCCGCGCAAGGGCCTGAACATTCAAGGCGTAACCCCCAAAGCCTTGGACGACCTCAACAAGCATGATTGGCCCGGCAACATCCGCGAACTGCGCAATGTGATTGAGCGCGCTATGCTGTTTTGCGATGAGCCGCAAATCGATATCGCCCACCTTCCGGCCGAACTGACCGCCCCCGCCAAGAAAAGCAAAAAATAAGCCCGCTCGGAAGCGGGCTTTCAATCCTTTTAGATGAGGCCTGGGTACGACCCTAGGTCGGCTTCGTGCATCATCTCGTAAATCGTATAGATGATGTCTTCGGCATTGGGCTTGGACCAATAATTGCCATCCGTGCCATAGGCCGGGCGGTGTTCTTTGGCCGAGAGTGTCCGCGGCGCCGAATCGAGCCACTGGTAGCCGCCCTGCTTCTCCAGCACTTCCTGCAGCATATAGGCCGTGGTGCCGCCCGGCACGTCTTCGTCCAGGAAGAGCACCCGGTTGGTCTTGCGCAGGCTCTCCACGATGCGGCTATGGCGGTCGAAGGGCAGCAGTGACTGCACATCAATCAGTTCGACCTCGATATCCAATCCGGAAAGCACTTCGGCCGCCTCGGCGGCGATGCGCGTCAGCGGGCCGTAGGTGACCACGGTCACGTCGCTACCCTCGCGCAATACTTCGGGTACGCCCACCGGCACGCGGAACTCGGCCAGATTATCCGGCAAACGTTCCTTGAGGCGGTAGCCATTGAGCACCTCCACCACCAGAGCCGGCTCGTCAGCCTCCAGCAGCGTGTTATAGAAGCCCACCGCTTGCACCATATTGCGCGGCACCAGTATCAGCATCCCGCGCAGCAGATGCAGCGCGCCAGCCATCAGCGAACCGGAGTGCCAGATGCCCTCCAGGCGGTGGCCGCGGGTGCGCACAATCACGGGCGCCTTCTGGCCGCCCTTGGTGCGCCAGGTCAGCGTGGCCAAATCATCGGACAGAATTTGTAAACCGTAGAGCAAGTAATCCAAATATTGAATTTCGGCGATGGGCCGCAGGCCGCGCAGAGCCATGCCAATCGCCTGGCCCATAATCGTGGTTTCGCGGATGCCTGTATCGGATACGCGCAGCGCGCCGTATTTCTCCTGCATGCCCTGGAAGCCCTGGTTCACGTCGCCCAGAAAGCCCACGTCTTCACCAAAGGCAATCACGCGCGGGTCGCGCCCCAGGATAGCGTCAAAACCCCGGTTCACGACTTCAAAGCCGCTAACCTGGGGCGAACTATCTGAATACTGGGCAGACACCGCCTCCACCCCGTCGGCGGTGTAGGTGCGCACATCGCTGTGATAGCGCTCCTCATTGGCGGCATCCTGCTGCTGCTTCCAATCCACCAACACCTGCTTGGCCGGCACGGCTTCATCGTGCAGCGTCACCAGCGCCTTGCGATAGGCAATCATCATGTCCTGACGCAAAGGATTTTCACCCGAGAGCATTTGCTGCTTAATCTGTTCTAATTCCGTCGCATGGCGTGAGGATGTTGCGATTTCGTCCAGCATATCCGCCAGGGTTTCCATTTCGGCCCGGATGGGTGCTTTGTAGGCTTCCCAGGCGCGCTTACGGATGTCTTCAACTTCGCTGCGGTGCTCTTGTTCGAGTTGGTCCAACTCATCCGCGCTGGCGAATTCCTGCGCAACAATCCACTCACGGAATTTGACCAGGCAATCAAAGTCTTGTTCCCATTGCAGGCGCTCATCGCTCTTATAGCGCTCATGGCTGCCGGAGGTGGAATGGCCTTGCGGTTGGGTGACTTCGACCACGTGGATAATCGCGGGTACGTGCTCTTTACGCGCAATGGCGGTGGCCTTTTGGTAGGTCTCCACCAGGGCTTCATAATCCCAGGCTTTGACCCGGTAAATGTCGTAGCCGCCGCGTTCGTCTTTGCCGCGCTGGAAACCGCTCAGCAAGTCCGAGAGGTCGCGCGCATTTTGAATTTCATCCGGCACCGAGATGCCGTAGCCGTCATCCCATATCGAGAGCACCATCGGCCCCTGGTTGACGCCAATCGCGTTAACCGCTTCCCAGAACATGCCCTCGGCGCAGCTGGCATTGCCCACCGTGCCGAAAGCGACCTCATTGCCGTTATCCGAAAACTGGGCTAATTGCTTGAGGTCTTCCAATTGGCGGTAGAGCTTGGAGGCGTAGGTCAGCCCCACCAGGCGCGGCATCTGCGAACCGGTGGGTGACACGTCGGCGGCCGTGTTGACCATCTGGGTCAGGTCTTTCCAACTGCCATCCGGGTTGAGGCTGCGGCTGGCAAAGTGGGCATTCATCGCTCGACCAGCAGTGGCCGGCTCGGCCTCCAGGTCGGCGTTCGCATAGAGTTGCGCAAAGAATTCGTCGATGTCGTGCGCCTCTAGGGCGAACATCATCGTTTGGTCGCGATAATAGCCGGAGCGCCAATCGCCCTTCCGGAAGCTTCTGGCCAGGGCAATTTGGGCCAATTCTTTGCCATCGCCAAAGATGCCAAACTTGGCTTTGCCGCTCAACACTTCACGGCGGCCAATGATGCTGGCCTGGCGGCTGCGGTAGGCCAGGCGGTAATCCGCCAGCACATCCTTGCGCTTAAAATCCTTGACGGCGCCTTTTTGCTTGGTGGCCATCAGCGCTTCCTTTCGGGGCGGTCTATGAATTGTGGGGCTGTTTGGGGATACACAATCAAGTGTAACACAGCGGCCTAAATCGCCACTGACTCTTTAAGCGATAAACGCCCAGGTGAGGGGGGCACCCGGACGTTCATCGCCAGTATTGTACCAAAAAGAGCTTTGATGTCAAGCGCTTTTTGGGCAGCAAGCTTTGCAAAATTGTCAGCGTCAGCCGGGCGTGCCGCCGCGGGTTTTATCGGTGTGCACGGCCCGCTCACTTTCCTCTTCTTTGAGCGCCGCCCACTCGTCCGCGCCAAGAAATTCCCGCATATTAGCGCGCAGCCGTTCCGGGCCATGCTTCTCCAGGGATTGCTGGTATTCATCCAGGCCTTCAAGTTCTTCGAACAGCGCCTGAGCCGCTTCCTCGATAGTCAGCGGTTCCTCATCCCCACGGAAATATTCCAGCACATCCTGCAGAAATTCAGGCTTAGCCAGCAATGACTGCGCTTCGTCCTGGGCCGCATCCGCGCCGATAGCGGTACTCATGCCTTCCGAATCGGCCCGTTCCTTTTCTAACTCGTTCGATGGTTTATCTTTCTCGCTCATGTATCCTGTCTCCTGCTACAGTAATTGATAGGTTAACAACTCTGTTAGTACTTCTGTGCGGTTGTATAATGTATGAACTTCTTTACCATATGGGCAAATCATGGCTTTTCTGTACGAGGTAACGAGGGAATCATGCAAATTGATACGTTTACTCATCACCTGAAGTCGGGCTGGTCAGTCGCCCAGTTCCCGGAGCTTGACTCTCCGGACACGCTGGTTCTGGTATTTGGCTCGCCGGATTACATTGACAATGCTGCGGCCATTGAAGAATTGACGGCCGCCTACCCCAATTCGCATTGTATCGGCTGCTCAACCGCGGGTGAAATCTACGGCGCGGATATCAACGACAGTTCATTGTCCGTAACAGTTGTGCGCTTCGACAAAAGCGAAGTGCGTTCCACCAGCACCAAAGTCGCCGCCTCCGACGAATCCTATCATGCCGGCCAACACCTGGCTGACGACCTGGCCCGCGACGATCTGCGCGCGCTCTTTGTGCTATCTAACGGCACCAGTATTAACGGCAGCGAATTGGTGCGCGGCCTGGTCGACCATTTGCCCGCGTCGGTGGTGGTCACCGGCGGCCTGGCCGGCGACGGCGACCGCTTTGAGCGCACTTGGGTACTCAACGGCAAGCGTCTCGGGCTCGATTACGTGTGTGCGGTGGGTTTCTACGGCGACCACGTGCGGGTCGGCCACGGCTCCAAGGGTGGCTGGGATGTGTTCGGCCCCAAGCGCCAGGTAACGCATGCGGCTGGCAATGTGCTCTACGAGTTGGACGGCCGCCCGGCCCTGGACCTCTACAAAGAGTACCTGGGCGACCTGGCCGCAGATTTGCCATCCAGCGCCTTACTCTTTCCGCTAGCGCTGAGCACCGACCAGGGTGACGAGAAGAGCATTGTGCGCACGATTCTGTCTATTGATGAAGAAGCCAATTCGCTGACCTTTGCTGGTGACATCCACAACGGTTCCTACGCCCAATTCATGAAAGCCAATTTCGACCGCCTTATCAATGGCGCCAACGAAGCCGCGCTGATGACCAGCGAGAACGGCTGCTCCGGAGACCAGCCGACCCTCTCCATTGCGATTAGCTGCGTCGGCACGCGCCTGGTGCTCGGCGAGCGCACCGAGGAAGAGCTGGAGGCCGCCCTGGAAGTGCTGCCCCCCGGTGTGAAGCAAATCGGCTTTTATTCGTATGGCGAAATTTCGCCCTACACGGATGGCACCTGCGAACTGCACAACCAGACCATGACCCTCACCACCATCCAGGAAGCCTAGCCGCACGTGCATAAAATCCTTATCCGCCAACTACGCCGCCTGCTGCTGGAACAAGACAAAGCACCCACCGATGAGGAGTGGCAGGCTTTCCTGCAGCAAGTAGACCGCACCTACGGCCAGGCCGACCAGGACCGCTACCTGCTGGAACGGTCGCTGGCGATATCCTCGCACGAGATGCAGGAGCTTTATGCCACCGAGCAGGAGCAGTCAGCCGAGGCGCTGAAGGAAAGCGAAGTCAAGTATCGCAGCCTGTTTTATAACGCCTCCGATTCGATTTTCATTATTGAAGCCGCCACACGCCGCATCCTGGATTGCAACGAAATCGCTGCCCAGCGCCTGGGCTACGAACGCGACGAGCTAATTGGCACACAGATCGATGACCTAAATATTGACGACGACCGCCGCGACCGCGACGAGATTACTCAGCGGCTAGAAGAAGAAGGCTACTTGACCTTCGAGCGCACCCATATGCACAAAGACGGCCGTCACATTCCGGTGGAGGTCAGCACCGTGCTGGTGGAATTGCAAGGGGTGCGCATTTTCCAAAGCTCCGTGCGGGATATCAGTGAGCGCAAGCGCGCTGAGGCCGAGCTGCAGCGCCTTGCCACCCACGACCCGTTGACGGGGCTGCCCAATCGCACCCTGCTGGGTGACCGCTTGTCCCAGGCGATTTACAGCGCCGACCGCAACAACGAACAGGTAGGCGTCCTCTTCCTGGACTTGGACGGCTTCAAGAAGGTCAATGACGCCTTCGGGCACAAGCAAGGCGACGAGCTGCTGAAGCTCATCGGCAGCCGCCTGGCAGCTGGGATCCGCAAGGTGGACACGGTTGCCCGGTTGGGCGGCGATGAATTCGCCATCGTGGTGCAGGGCTTCACGGATGTCTCCGGCGTTGAGCAGGTCGGCCGCAATTTGATTCAAGCTGTGGCCAAACCCTTTCACGTCGACAATGCCGAAGCCTTCGTCACCGCCAGCATCGGCATCAGCCTCTACCCAGAGGACGGCCAGGATGTAGAAAGCCTCATCCAAAAAGCAGACCGCGCCATGTATTACTCCAAAGCCGATGGAAAAAATGACTTACGCTTTTATTCCAAGCGCATGCAAAACCAGGCGTTGGAACGCCTGGAGATGGGCAGCCAATTGCGCAAAGCAATCCCGGACCAGCAGCTGACCCTGGCCTACCAGCCGCAAGTGGATTCCACCAGCGGACAGGTAGTCGGCATTGAGGCGCTCAGCCGCTGGCCGCACCCCACCCAGGGCCTATTGCTCCCCAGCCAGTTTATTCCGCTCGCGGAAGAAACCAGCCTGATTCTGCCCCTGGCGGTGTGGATGCTGGAGGAAGCCCTGCGCCAGGTCAACGAATGGCGCACGATGGGCTTGCCAGATGTGCGCCTGGCGGTCAACATATCCGAACGCGAAATCAATCACCCCGATTTCGTGGAGCGCATCCGCACGAACCTAAAGCACTCTGGTTTCCCAGCCCACCTATTGGAGTTGGAACTCTCCGAAAAAATCATCTTCCACGATACTGAGAAAATCCTGTCCGTGTTGGATGATTTGCATGATTTGGGCGTGCGCCTGGCGGTCGACGATTTAGGCTCCGGCTACTCAACCCTAAGCCAGCTGGCCCAATTCCCATTCGATACACTCAAAATCGACCAGAAGTTCGCGCCGCAAATCTCCTCGTCAAGCAGCTATGCCGCCGTGGTACGCGGGATCGCGACGATCGCCGAAAATCTGGGCGTAGAGTTGGTGGCTGAAGGCGTGGAAACCGAGGCCCAACTTGAGTTCTATGAATCGCTTGGCTGCCACCACATTCAGGGGTGGCTGTTCGCCCAGGCCGGCGAACCGGAAGGTATCGCCCAACTGATTGCAGAGGGCATTCAACGCCCACAAATGCAGATGAAACTGAAGGTGGATTCAGACAAAGAAGCCGGTTGAGTCTGGGGTAAGTCTTACTCGACCCGGTTGCGCCCCTTTTCCTTGGCGGCGTACAAGCGGACATCAGCTGTTTGCAATAAAGCATCTACTGATTGGCCCGTCTTCCATTGGGCCACACCGAAACTAGCGGTAACCCGAATATCCCCATAATTGCATTCAGATTCAACGCAGCGCCTCATGCGCTCAGCCGTTTCTTTCGCGTTACGCTGGTTCGTGTTTGTCAGAATTACCAGGAATTCCTCCCCGCCCCAGCGCACCAAAGTATCCGGGGTCCGCAGTTCACTTTGAAGTGTGAGAGCAATTGATTCAAGTAAATGATCGCCCTTCAAATGCCCGTAGCGGTCATTTATCTCTTTGAAATGATCGATGTCAAACAGGATTACTGAAAGGGGAGACTTGTTCGTCCCGCACGCGCGATTTCAACATCAAGGAGGCGCCATCCGCGTCGGCGGTTTGCAAGTTTTGTCAAACTATCGGTATTCGATTGACGCAAAAATCGTATGGCGTCAAACCACCGTCGGATTGCAAAAGCTGGCAGGAATACGGCAAGCACAAAGATGAGCGTGAACAACACCTCATCAAGCTCAAAGTCTTCGTAATGCCTTGTGAAATCAAAAAACAATTCAGTGAAATCATGTGTAAGTAAAAATATATATGTCGTTCCACCGAGAACGAGCATTAGTACCAAATCCCAAACAGCGGTCCGTGATTCAAGATACCAGCGGTGGAGGACCACCATTAACGGCTCTGGAGTCGCTCGAAGCCTTACCGATGTAGGCAGTTGAATGGCTGACATGATTACCTCTCCTTGTTTGGCCTTATCAATTCTTGGGTTCCAACATTCAAGGGTGTCTAACGTGCCGAGTCTCACCGAATGCCCTCAACTGCACATTACAAAAACGATTTCTGCAGCCAAATGTTAAGAAACGCCCACCTCATCGGACGAACTCGCAAGATATTAGCTCCCTTTTTCCTGTTGTCTATTCAGACAGCCAAGTGGGCACTTCCCTCGCCACGCGAGGGGTATTAAACCTTTATTCACCCCTATAGGCTCTTTCAAGCTCGCGCATGTCCAGTTTGCCTGGCATCCCCAGCATAGCGGCGCCAACCCGATCCGCTTTGGCCGTATCTGGATCCCGCATCATGATATCCAGGCTTTCAGGCATGATCTGCCACGTTACGCCAAATCGATCTTTTAGCCATCCGCAAGACAAAATTTCGCCGCCTTCGGCTAGCGCATCCCAAAGGTGATCAATTTCATCCTGCGTTTTGCAGTTAACGGCTATTGAGGTAGCCTCGCTAAAGGTATACATCGGCCCCCCATTGAATGCCGTAAATTGCTGACCACTCAATTCAAAATCAATTGTCGAAACTTCCCCCGGTTGCTTTCCGGCTGCTTCTGCCACCGACTCGGTCAGATGGGATGTATCGAGGATTTTTGCATCGTCAAACAGCGAAACATACAAATCCACCGCGTCTTTTGCCTGGTCATCGAACCAAAGAAAATTGACTATTTTTCGCATCTGAATGTACCCTTTTCCGAAATTGATAAGCGGATTTTACCGCAGCCAGCCAGTAGACAATCGCTCATCTTGCCGGGTCGGCTTTCATAAAATTGGTTCCGCTTGCTTAACCAAAAATCCCCCGGTACCGGGGGATTTTGAAGGTGGCGAGGGTGAGAGTCGAACTCACGACCAAGGGCTTATGAGTCCCCTGCTCTGCCACTGAGCTACCTCGCCGTGGGTTGAGCGGGCAAGAGTTTACTACGAGCGATTTTGATTGTCAACGAACTCAGTTAAATTGCGAATACAAGGCCAGTATCGAGGCGATGGTCTCAGTATCTGGAGCCTGCAGCCAGAGGGTTTGCCCCTCTGCGGTGTAGAGGCAGGAAATCACCGCGCTGCCCGCCCAGCAAGTGCCGCCGCCCACCGACGCAATCGGTTCACCAAAACGATTGCTCAGTTGGCTCTGCATAGCCGCCAGCATTTCGTCGCCGTCTGCCGGGCTGTCCCACACCCAGTGGGCGCTGAAGGCCACGCTTCCATCCGGGCGCTGGTAACTCTGCAAAGCATCGTTGCCCCAGCCCGCGGCGGCCGCGGCAGCCGTCGCCTGGTCGGCCACGGTCTCCGCTTCGCTGGGCCCCAGCCACAATAGCAGATAAGTCATCCACTCACCCAAACGGCCATCCACCAGGCGTTCCCACTCGCTGCTAAGCGCCGTTGAAATGTCCACGACCTCAATGGGCAGCGCCTCTTCGCCCGCCAGGTACTTATCGGGATGCAGAATCTGCTCGGTTGTGCCAGGCGGAGCTAAATAGGCGGCATCAATTGCGTCCCAGCCGCCGGCGCTCACCAGGCTATCCGCGAACACTTCGCCCTCCTGATAGGGAAAAGCCACATCCATCGAGATGAAGGGCGGAGGCGGTTGATCGGCGACCAACATGGCGTCCAAATCATTGAAAAAGCCCAGCACTACCTTTTCGACGACTTCGGGATTGGCGAAGGTATTCAGCCATTGGCGACTGAGCAAGGTCGCATCGCCTTCACCCAGCGCCCGGGCAGCGCGGCAGGCATCCGAAAACACGCCGCAATCTTCTGTCAGAAGGCTGTTGAGATCGTAATACTCATCCGCCAGGGCGTGCTCATATTCGTGGGCATAGATAAAGGGCGCCAAACCGGAGAAGTCTTCTCCGATGATGAACAGACTATCTAGGGCTGGCACATAGAACCCGCCCAACTGATCCGCTTGGCTGCTAACTTCGTAGTCGGCCAGGAAATAGTCCGCCGGCACCAGCCCAAGAGCAACCAGCAGGTCTTGCTCGCGGCTGATGTTTTCGCTGACAATTTCGGTCAAGTACAACTGCTCAAGCACCTGCACCGCCTGGTCGCGTGTAATCAGATAATCTTCAGCATCGGCTTCAATTGTCAGGCCGCGGACCGCCAGTACCTCGGCGCGGATTTCATCCATCAAAGCGCGCACTTCACCGTCTGGGGTGGGAAAATCCAGGTTAAAGCCCTGTGGCGGGGCGCCCTCCTGGGTAGGTGTGGGTGTGGTCTGCAAATCCGGCGTGGCGTTGATCGCCCCGGCCGGCGTCCAGGTGGGCGGCAGCGTACGGAAGGCCGCCGCTTCGGTGGAGGTGACCTGAGCGCCGCTTCCCCCGCCCCCGGAGAACACCGCCCGAATGGCATCACCGGCCAGGAAGTAAATCGCCGTCAGCAAAACGACCGTCAGCAGCACCCAGAGCAGGGTCCGGCTTAGGCCACTGCCCGGTTCTTGCTCTTCATCTTCAAAGGCTTCGCCATCAACCCAACCCTTGTCGTAGTCCGAAAAGCCCTGGGGATCGCGATCTTCGCTTTTCGCGTCCTCATCAGGCGGAATGAAGGCCGGGGCAGCTGGGCGATCACTGGGTTGTTGCGGGCGGGATGGCGTGCTGGACGGCTGGCCCGTCAACTTGCTCAGGCGTTCCTCAGCCCGGGTGAAGTCCGGGTTTGCGTTGAGCGCCTGGCGCAACGCATAAATGCGCCGTCCACGCTCTGGGACGGCATAACTGAGCAGAAACCAGGCTTCCGCCTGATTGGGATCTTGCTTCAGAATGTTGGTCAGGATCGGGCGGGCCTTGGCGTGTTGGCCGTTTTTAATTAGATCCAGCGCCTTCTTAATTGAGCGTTCTGTACGACGGTCCATGATCTTGATTATACATATACGCCCCCTCAGCGCCTAAGAAGCCTGCGCCTGCTTCACAAACCTAGCCGGCCCAGTCTATACGGTCCTACAGATCGTCTTCGAAGTCATCCTCATCGAGATCGAAATCGTCTTCCTCGTCATCATCACTGAGCAAATCGTCTTCCAGCCACATGTCGTCTTCATCGTCGGCAACGGCCGTATAGCCAGCATCCGCCCACTCTTCCTCCAACCCCTGGTTTTCTTCCCAGGCTTCGTCGCGGCTTACTTCGCCAGCTGCCGAATAGGTCAGACAGCCCTCAGCGGGATCAATCTCAACCGCAGCGGCGGCGCAGTAGCCCTCTTCCAGAAACACGCAATCGGCGTAGTGGCAGCGAACGCGCGGCATCGGTGGCAGGCCTAAGCCCACTCCTCCCGGATATAGAGGATGGACACAATCAGCATCAGGGTCAACACAATTGCAGATAACACGCAATAGGGACAAATTGCGTGAATGACATACAACTCAATATAGGTCAGGTATGCCGAATACAACACCCCGGCCAGCGAGATCCCCACGAGTAGCATGGCTCCGTTTACGCGCAGAAAATCAACCCGGTCTTTGTAAATCAGGATCAGCAACATGACCAGATAAGCGCCGCCGCCGAAAACAGCAATCGGGATACCCGCGATTTCTGAGTAGCGGCTGGCGTTCACCGCCGAGCAATCCCCTACCCCGGCGCACATCGCCTCGGCTCCAGATAGCTTAATCCAGGTCAGATAAATCGCATCCAGCAGACCAATCGAAGCCAGGGCGATCAACAGTTTTCGCAGCAATTCAATTCTCCGTGTCAAAGCGGCCAGATGTCTACGTCGCTGCCGGGCGCCATATCATTGACCCCGGCTGGCACGACGAACAGGCAATCAGCCTGTACAAGCGAATAAAGATTACCTGAACCCTGATGGCCTGTCAATTTGACGTGGGTTGCGTCTGCCTTGACCTGCGTAACGCCACGCAGGTAACTTTCGCGGCCATCGGACTTTACCTGATCATCTAATACACCCCGTACAACCAAACGCTGCCAATTGAGATCGCCCATCAATTTATGCAGCGCATGGCGCACGAATACTTCAAAGCCTACGAAACAGGACACCGGGTTCCCCGGCAATCCAATGAAGGGGATATTCCGATAGCGGCCAAAGGCCAGCGGCTTGCCGGGACGCATGTTGACCCGCCAGAAATCCAATTCACCCTGGCTTAGCACAGCCTCGCGCAAGTAATCGAAGGCGCCGACACTGACCCCCGCCGAAGAGAGGATCAGGTCGGCCCCCTGCTCCACAGCGCGATCCAGGTGAGCCTTGATTGTCTCCAAGTCGTCGGGGGCGATCCCCAGCGGAATCACATCCGCACCAGCGCCCGCCACCAGGCTGCTGAGCGCATAGCTGTTCGTATCGCGAATTGTTCCGGGCTTGAGCGGCCGATCCACCGGCACCAACTCATCACCGGAGGACAGGATCGCCACGCGCGCCCGCCGATGCACGCTGACATCTGCCTGCCCCAACAAGGCCAGCATGGCGACTTCTTGCGGCCGCAAATGGGTGCCCGCGTTCAACAATACATCCCCCGCCGCAAAGTCCTCCCCCCGGGGCCGTACGTAGGCGCCACTCTCCAATGATCGAATCACCTTGACTTCGCTGGGCAGCGGCGCGTCGGTGTACGGCGCGGGCACATCGGTATCTTCGACCGGGATCACGGCATCCGCCCCGGGCGGCATCGCTGCCCCGGTCATGATGCGGGCGGCTTGTCCCTCCTGCAAGGCCACCTGGCTGACGATCCCGGCGGGAATATCGGCTACCACCTTGAGCGCAGCCGGCTGCGCCTTGCTGGCGCCGGCCAGGTCGGCGGCGCGCACGGCAAAGCCATCCATGCTGGAGTTGGCAAAGCGCGGCGAATCTTCGTTGGCGGCGACATCGGCCGCCAGCACTAGGCCTGCCACGTCATGCAACGGTTTCAGTTCGGGTTCTGTGGGGACCAACGCATCAAACAGGCGCTGGCGTGCATCGGTGACACTTAGCATAGGTTATCCTGGGCGTACGCGGCGCGCTTCCATCACGTTCGGCAGGCTTTCAACACGGGTGAGCACGCGGCTGAGTTGGCTAATATCGTCCACGTTCATGATCAAATCAAAAGTGGCTGCATTCTGGTGATCCACATCCACCTTCACCTGACTCATACTGATGCCTTCTTCGGCGATCACGGTGGACACATCACGCATCAAGCCGTCGCGATCATAGGCCATGATGCGCACAGCGACCGGATAGGTGCTCTTGGGGGCGCCCCAGGAAACCTGCACGAGGCGTTCGCGATCCTTTACGCGCAGGATGTTGGGGCAATCTTTGCGGTGGATGGTCGCCCCGCGCCCTCGGGTGATGTAGCCTACGATTTCGTCACCCGGCACCGGCTTGCAGCATTTAGCAAAATTGGTCAGCAGCCCCTTGAGTCCCAGAACACTGATCGAATCATCCGACACGGTGAGCTGTTCAGCCCGCCGCGGCTCGGTGATCTGGATAATCTCTTTCTCATCCTGCTCCACCAGCGTGAGGTGGTTGAGCACGCGCCCGACCGACATATCACCCTGGCCGATTGCCAGGTAAAGCTCCTCGGCGTTCCTAAGGCTGAAATCGCGCGCCAGGGCATCAAAGTTCAATTCGCCCATGCTCAGGCGGCGCAGTTCGCGCTCCAGCTGGGCCTTGCCGCTGGCGATGTTTTGTTCGCTTTCCTGGCGGCGGAACCAGGCGCGCACCTTGGAGCGCGCGCGCTGGGAAGCGACCAGGCCCAGGTTGGCATTCAGCCAATCACGGCTGGGGCCGCCCCGTTTGGCGGCCAGAATCTCTACCTGGTCGCCGGTTTTCAGCGTGTGATCCAGCGAGACCAGCTTACCGTTCACTTTCGCGCCACGGCAGCGGTGGCCCACATCGGTATGCACGTGATAGGCAAAATCAATCGGCGTGGAACCGGCCGGCAAATCAATGATGTCGCCGCGCGGGGTGAAGGCGTATACGCGGTCACTGAAGACATCGGTCTTCATGCTATCCACGAACTCGCCGGCGTCATCCACATCCTGCATCCAATCCATCAACTGGCGCAGCCAGACCACGCGGCGCTCGTAATCCTCGTTGCGCGAGACGCCCTCTTTGTAGCGCCAGTGGGC
>OMJR01000081.1 GCA_900299355.1 Anaerolineaceae bacterium | reverse complement strand
TTTTTCGCCGCGGGCGATGCGGGCCTCAAAGGTGGCCAGCTTCTGCGGGTCTTCGTTCAGTTCGATTGCGATTTGTTCTACGTCTGCGCCGTACATAGTCTTCTCTCTGTCTTGATTGTAGCAAGCGAGTGGTCAGTGATATGTGAACAGTGAATAGGAAAAAGAAACTAATCACGCCGCACTAGTCACTAATCACTCGTATTTACCCAAACCGTCTTAACCTGAGTATAGAGATTGATGGCTTCCTTGCCCATCTCGCGGCCAAAGCCGGACATCTTGTAGCCGCCAAAGGGAGCCGCGGGATCAATCATGCCATAGCCGTTAATCCACACGGTGCCGGCCTGGATGGCATGCGCATAGTGGTGGGCCCGGGCGACATCTTTCGTCCAGACGCCAGCGGCCAGGCCGTACATGGTGGCATTGGCGCGCTCAATGAGTTCGTCCCAATCGTCGAAAGCGGTAACGGCCGCCACTGGGCCGAAGATTTCTTCCTGCACCATTTTGAGGCTGTCATCCTCATAGGAAAAGACCGCCGGAGTAAGGAAATTGCCGTTGGCGTGGCCGTTGCCGAGGCGCTCGCCACCGGTGATGATTTCGGCCCCACCCTGCTTGCCTTCATCTATGTAGGACATCACACGGCTGAGCTGTTCATCAGTAATCAGCGGGCCGACATGCACTTTCTCGGCGAAGCCGTGGTCGACCACCATCTTCTCCACGTTTTGCTTGAGCCCATCCAGGACCTGGTCGTAAACCGCGCGCTCGACGAAGAGGCGCGTACCGGCGACGCATTCCTGGCCGGCAGTGCTGAAGACGGCCCACTGGGCGCCTCGCACGGCGGCATTCAGGTCGGCGTCGGCGAAGATGACGTTGGGCGATTTGCCGCCCAGTTCCAGGCTGACCGGTTTGAGGTTGCTGGTGGCAGCGGCCTCCATAATTTTGGCGCCAACCGCGGTGGAGCCGGTGAAGGCCAGCTTGGCGATACCGTGGTGGGCGGCCATGGCGGCCCCGGTGGGCAGGCCCGGACCGGTGAGGATATTGACCACTCCGGGCGGGAAACCCGCCTCAACAATCAGGTCCGCCAGGTAGAGCGCGGTCAGGGGCGTCTGTTCAGCGGGTTTGAGGATGATGGTGTTGCCCGCGGCCAGGGCGGGACCCAACTTCCAAATCGCCATCAGCAGCGGGAAGTTCCAGGGAATAATCGCGCCGACCACTCCCAGCGGCTCGCGGCGAGTGTAGACGAATTGGTTGGGGAAGGTCACCGGGACGGTGCTGCCTTCGATTTTGTCAGCCCAGCCAGCCTGGTAGCGCAGGTGCTTGGTGACATAGGGCAAATCGCCGCGGCGAGCCACACGGATGGGCTTGCCGTTATCCAGCGTCTCCAGTTCAGCGAGGGCGTCGGCGTGCTGGTCAATCAGGTCGGCCAGCTTGAAGAGCAACGCACCGCGCTCGGCGGCAATCGTGTCACGCCAGCCTGGGAAGGCGGCAGCGGCAGCGGCCACGGCGGCATCCACATCGGCTTCGCCAGCCAGGGAGACCTCGGCCAGCACCTCGCCGGTGGCGGGGTTACGGGTCTCAAAGGTCTGGCCGGACTGGGCCGCGACCCATTCGTTGTTGATAAAGAGCTGTTTGGGACCCTTCGACAAGAAGTCTAAGGTAGCTTGTTGGAAGTTGTAATCGGGAAGGGCGGGCTTCGCCATGTAGTCTCCTAAAAGTCGCTTAGTCGGTTAGTCGTTTTGCTAGCCAATGACCAGGGGACTAAGCGACTAATCTTCGGGTATCTCACCATCCAGCCATTCGGGGGCCGCATCTTCGGCCCAGCGCCTGCGGATGGTTTCGTAATCGGGTTCGCGTTTCTCGTTGAAGGATTGCACACCTTCCCAGGTTTCCGGGCTAGTGTTATGAATGGCCAGCCAATCGCGACCATGGCCGATGGTGGTGTGCCAACTGAGGTCGCGCCAGAAATTGAGCTGCTGCTTTGTGTAGCGCGTCTTCTCGGGGAATTTGGCTTTGAGCTTGGCGACCAGTTCGGCTAGCTTGGCATCCAATTCGGCGCGCGGCACGGCCCAGTTAATCAGGCCCCATTCGGCGGCCTTGGGCGCGGGAATCTCTTCGTTGAGCAGCAGAATCTCGCGGGCGCGGCGGTCGCCGACAATCAGCGGCAGGAACTGGGTAGCGCCGGCCAGGGCTACGCTGCCGTGGCTGGTGCCGACCTGGCGGATGTAGATGTCATCGGCGGCAATCGCCAAATCGCAGCTCATGTTGAATTCGTTGCCGCCCCCAACCACGATGCCGTTGAGGCGCGCCACGGTGGGTTTGCCCAGGTTGCGCAGGCGCTCATGCACTTCAATGAAGTCGCCCATCCACTTCCAATAATCGCGCGGACGGCGGATGAAAGCTTCCTGCTCTTTGAGGTCCGCGCCGGTGCAGAAGGCGCGATCGCCGGAGCCGGTGAGCACCAGCACAGCGACCTCGTCATCCCAGGAAGCGTCCTTAAAAGCGATGCTCAATTCGCTGAGCACCTGGTGGTTAATGCAATTGAGCACCGCCGGACGGTTGAAAGTGACGGTAGCGACGCCATCCACTTTTTCGTACAGGATAGCTTCGAAGTTAAATGAGTTTACAGGCTTGCCAATATACTTTCGATTAGTCATCAATCAGATTATAGCAAGAGCATGTCCTGACGAGAGCGCTAATTGATAACTCGATTGACCAGTTGCTGAATACTCCACACCGTGAGCGGGACAAAAAGCGCCGTCACAAAGCTACGCAGAGTAGCCGTATCCAAAGGCCAGGTTGAAATCCTGTTTAGCTCCTGACGATATTCTAGTAAAGCGGAATTACTGCCTCGCCACTTGGACACTTCCTCGTGCTTCCCGGCCTTAACCAAGGATTGCATCTGGGCAAAGCCATTTTCGATCAAATCGTTATTCGTCTCCACAGCTTGGGCCTTTGCTTCTTCGAGCCGCCTGTGAATGCCCAAAAGAGGCATAATAAAAATAAGCAGTGCG
>OMJR01000080.1 GCA_900299355.1 Anaerolineaceae bacterium | reverse complement strand
GCAGGTGGAACTGATTACGCCGGTGGCGCTGGAGCAAGGCTCCAAGTTCGCCATCCGCGAAGGCGGCCTGACCGTCGGCGCGGGCGTAATCACCGAGATCCTGGAGTAATCACCGGGGCATGCCCCGGGTTTAGGATGTAAGTATGGCTGGAAAAAAGGGTCCGCGGATTGTGATTACCCTGGAGTGTACCGAGTGCCGTGAGCGCAACTACACTTCGGAGAAAAGCCGCCGCAACGACCAGAACCGCTTGGAGATGAACAAATACTGCCCGCGCTGCCAGGTACATCGCCTGCATCGCGAAACCAAGTAGGCAGCTTGTTCGGCGCTGCGTTGGCAGCGCCACCCCTAGGCGAGTAGCTCAATTGGCAGAGCACCGGTCTCCAAAACCGGGGGTTGCGGGTTCGATTCCTGCCTCGCCTGCCTGAGAGAAAAACAACGCCGCGCCACGCGGCGTTTTAACCGTAAAAGATTGAGGTGCAGCAGTGGCTAGTAAACGTGGAAGCAACCAACCGAATGCAATCACACGCTTCTTCCGGGAAACTTCGGCGGAATTGCGCAAGGTGTCCTGGCCCACGCGTGCCGAGGCCATCAGCCTCACCCGCATCGTCATTGTTGTGATGGTGATTATGGGCGCCTTCCTGGGCAGCATGGATTGGCTGTTTTTCCGCTTCTTCACCTGGCTGCTGGGTAGCTGACGAATTAACTGCACCGTTAGGTGGTGGTAGATGGACGAAGAACGCGACGACGTAATGGCTGAGGACGCGGCCAAAGAACCGGCCGCCGAATCCGAAGAACAAGCCGCGGCGCAAGCCGAGATGCCGGCGCGTCAAGAGGATGCTGAACCGGAGGCCGATGCGCAGGGGGTGGTGGCGGAAGCGATGGAAGAGCAATCTGCGGAGGCTCCCGAAGACCTTGAAGATGAGGCCGCGGAGCATGGCGCCGATGTGGAAGGCGCCCCCCAGATGACCATCGCCGAAGAACACGACATCGAGGAAGCCGAAGAGGCCGAGGCCCCGGATACCGCGATGGACGCCGGCGAGCCCGACCTTGAGGTCAGTGGCCAACCGGACGTAGAAGCGGCCGCCATGCGGATGGCGGCTGAGGCGCGCGACGCCGCCTCCACCGAGGAACCCGCTGAAGAAGCGCAGGACGAGGACCAACTCGAGGAGCTGGAAGATGGCCGCGCCTGGTATGTGGTGCACTGCTATTCAGGCTACGAGAACAAGGTGCGCCACAACCTGGAGCAGCGCATTGAATCGATGGGCATGAAAGATCAGATCTTTGATGTGGTCGTGCCCACCGAGGAAGAAATCGAAGTCAAAGAGGGCAAGCGCCGCACCGTGGAACGCCGCGTCTTCCCCGGCTACATTCTGGTTAACATGATCATGGGTGAAGAGCCCTGGTACGTCGTGCGCAACACCCCGGGTGTGACCAGCTTTGTGGGCCAGGGTAACGAACCGCTGCCGCTGCGCCCCGAGGAAGTCTCGCAAATTATCAAGCGCATGGAGGCCGATGCCCCGCGCATCAAGGTCACCTTCCGCCCTGGCGAGCGCGTACGCATTATCGATGGGCCCTTCAACGATTTCCGCGGCACAGTTTCGGAAATTGATATGGAACGCGCCAAGGTGCGCGTGATGGTTAACTTCTTTGGCCGGGAAACCCCGGTTGAATTGGACTTTTTACAGGTCGAAAAGGCCTGAGAAAGATTCGTGGGAGGGCGCAAGCCCGATGCCAGCGGCACTCTGAATGCCGCCCACCACAAATGGAGATAAGGAGACAACATGGCAAAAAAACTGAAAGCAGTCGTAACCCTGCAGATCGAAGCTGGTAAAGCCAGCCCGGCGCCCCCGATTGGTCCGGCCCTCGCTGGCCACGGCATCAACCTGATGGGCTTCTGCAAGGAATACAACGCCCGCACATCCAACAAGATGGGCGAAGTGATTCCGGCCGAAATCTCGGTCTATCACGATGGGTCTTTCACCTTCATTTTGAAGAGCTCGCCGGCCGGCATTCTCTTGAAGAAGGCCGCCGGGATCCCCAAGGGCGCCGCTGAACCCAACCGCGAGCGGGTGGGCGAAGTGACCCGCGCCCAGGTGCGCGAGATCGCCGAAACCAAGATGAAGGACCTTAACGCCAACGATATCGAAGCCGCCATGCGGCAAATCGAAGGCACTGCCCGCAACATGGGCATCGTAGTCAAAGACTAAGTAAATCAGTGGGAGGGCGTTTGGCGCCCGCTGCCAACAGGCATGTGTGCCTGTAAACCACTCAGGATATAGGAGACAAAATGGCACGAGGAAGAAAGTATCAGGAAGCGGTATCCAAAGTGGATGCCGATAAGGATTACAGCCCCAACGAGGCAATCAGCCTGGTTAAAGAAATTGCCTACACCAAGTTTGATGGTACGGTTGAAGTGCACATGCGCATGGGCGTCGACCCACGCCATGCCGACCAGCAGATCCGCGAAGTGGTGATGCTGCCGCACGGCCTGGGCAAAACCGTAAGCGTGCTGGTGTTCGCACAGGGCGAGGCCGCCCGCGCGGCTAAGGAAGCCGGCGCCGATGTGGTAGCTGACGATGAAGCCAGCCTGAAGAAGGTCGGCGATGGCTCACTAGATTTCGATGTGGCGATCGCCACCACGGATATGATGGGTGAGGTCGGCAAGTTGGGACGTGTGCTCGGCCCGCGTGGTCTGATGCCCAACCCCAAAGCCGGCACCGTTGTCGACCCGGACGATATCGCCCGCGCCGTGGATGAGGCCAAGGCCGGCCGTGTGGAATTCCGCATCGACAAGACTGCCAATTTGCACATTCCGATTGGCAAGGTGTCGTTCGGTGAAGATCAGCTCTTTGAGAACTTCACCGCGATCATGGATGCCGTGCGCAAGGCCCGCCCCGCGGCGGCCAAAGGCGCCTACATCCGCCGTTTGACGATGTGCAGCACTATGGGGCCTTCGGTTCGGATTGATCCGTCGGCCGCATTGGGGCTGGAAGTCAAGGCGTAAATTTTGTAGTACAATCTGGCCCGTTGCCACCTTCGGGTGGCCGCTCTGCCAAAGACAGCAGGTGCCGGAAACGGCTTAATTTCCTGCCGAGGTGAGGGCACTTTCGCTTAGCGCATTGCGCGCATATTTGAGCGTTAGGAGTCTTTGCTTCGCATGCGGAGCAAAGACTTTTTTATTTGAATGGAGGTGAACGCTCATTGGCGCATACTAGAGAACGTAAAGAAGATCTGGTCGCCCAGTACGAAGAGTGGTTGAAGACCAGCCGGGCGGTGTTCCTCACGGAATACACCGGCTTGGATATGCCCTCGATTGATGCATTGCGCACCCGCATCCGCGAAGCGGGTGGCGAGTTCCACATCATCAAGAACACGTTGGGTAAGCGAGCCTTTGAATCGGCTGGCCTTGAGGTCCCCGAGTACTACTTGATGGGCAGCACTGCGATCGGCATCGCATTCGATGACCCGCCCGCGGTGGCCAAAGCCCTGGCTGATTTCTCGGAAGAGAACCAGGCGATCAAGATCAAGGGTGGTTTCCTGGCCGGCGATCATATGCAGATGGAGCAGGTCGTCCGCCTGGCCACGCTGCCGCCGCTGCCGGTTGTCCGCAGCCAGTTCATGGCCCTGTTGATGACCCCGGCGACCCAGTTGACCCGCTTGTTAGCCGAACCTGGGCGCCAGTTGGCGCAGGTAATCAAAGCCTATGCCGATAACGGCGCCGCTGGCGCTGGTGCGGCTCCGGTGGCCGAGGCGGTTGAGGAAGCCCCGGCAGCTGAAGAGGCTGCCGAAGAGGCGGCTCCGGCTGAAGAGGCCGCGGCCAGCGAAGAAGCTGCTGCAGAACCGGCTGAGGAAGCCGAAGCGGCTGCTGAGCCGGCCGACGAAACCAACGAATCCGACGCGGCTGCCGAAGACGGCGAAACCGCGGATAGCTAACCGAAAAACAAGGAGTAATACACAATGGCTGATCTGGATAAATTGATGAAGGAACTTGGCGAGCTGACCGTGGTGGAAGCTGCGGAACTGGTCTCCAAGTTGGAAGAAGAATGGGGTGTCTCCGCTGCTGCTCCCGTGGCCATGGCGGCTGCCCCTGCTGGTGGCGGCGCTGCTGATGCTGGTGGCGGCGACGACAAGACTGAGTTTGATGTAGTGATCAAGGATGCCGGTCCCAAGAAGATCGAAGTCATCAAGGTCATCCGCCAACTGACCAACATTGGCCTCAAAGAGGCCAAGGACATGGCCGAAGCCTCCGGCTCCAAGGTTTTGGAGCAGGCTGGCAAGGAAGCGGCCAACGACGCCAAATCCAAGCTGGAAGCGGCCGGCGCAGTCGTCGAACTCGCCTAAGCTTAATCTTTCCACAAAGAAATATGAGGCTGTCTTATGGCAGCCTCATATTGTTTAACTTCATTTAAGATTAATAGCGCTGTGGTATATTCGTCGCACTTGACCAGACCCTAGTGGGAAGGTACGCCACATGAGTGCACGCATCTTAATCATTGAAGACGACGAAGCTATCCTCGCCTTCCTGCGGCGCGGCCTGGCTTACGACGGCTACGAAGTGGAAACTGCCGAAACGGGCCAAAAAGGCCTGGCTTTGGCTAGCGGCAACCGCCCCGACCTGGTGGTTTTGGATTGGATGCTGCCGGGCATGGATGGCCTGGAAGTGTGCAAGCGCCTGCGTTCGGGCGGCAAAACCCCGATTTTGATGCTGACCGCCAAGGATTCGGTCAGCGACCGCGTGATGGGGTTGGACGCTGGGGCCGACGATTACATGGTCAAGCCCTTTAATCTGGACGAATTGCTGGCCCGCATCCGTGCGCTTTTACGCCGCACCCAAACGCCGAAGCAGAAAACCTATGAATTTGCCGATCTCACGCTGGATACCGGCACCCGCCGGGCCCAGCGTGACAAGCGCGTGATCGACCTGACAGCCAAGGAGTATGAACTGCTGGAGCTGTTCATGCGCCATCCGCGCCAGGTGCTCACCCGCGGGATGATCTATGATGATGTCTGGGGCTACGACTTCGGCGGCGAAAGCAACATCATCGAAGTGTACGTGCGCTATCTGCGCCAGAAACTGGAAGAGAAGGACGAGCCGCGCTTGCTGCATACCGTGCGCGGTATGGGCTACGTGCTGCGCGAAGAAGAATAAATGTCGCTCAGGGCTCGCCTGACGATCATCTATACCACCGTCCTTGGGGCGGTGTTAGTTTTATTTGGGCTGGCCGTCTATGGCCTGATCAGTACCGTGCTTGTCCGCCAGATTGACGATTCCCTACAACGCGCTGCCGGTGATTTCATCTTTGTCGCCCGGGTAGATGAAAACGGGCGTTTCGTATTCACCCAGCAAGTCTCGCTCGATTCGGGCGTGTTTGTGCAGGTCTGGGATAGCGAAAACAATCTGGTGGCGATTTCCCAATCTACCGATCCGGGCAGTCGCCTGCGCCAACCGCTGGATGCCGATAACCTGACTTCCACCGACGTCGTGTTCGCGAACGTAGAAATTAGCGGCACCCAATTCCGGGTGCTGACTGTTCCGCTCAACACCAATGAGATGCCGATTGGCGTGCTGCAAGCCGGCACCTCGCTCAACATTATTGGCGCGGTGCGCACTGACCTCATTCAATTTCTGTTGGTGCTCAGCGCTGTGGCCACTGTGTTGGCTGGCCTGATCGGCCTGGCGATCGCCCGCCGTGCCCTGGCGCCGCTGGGCACCGTCACCGAGACAGCGCTGCAGATTACCCGCGCCGACGACCTGTCGCGGCGCATCCCCTACAGTGGCAGCCCCGACGACGAAGTCGGCCGCTTGATTATTGCTTTCAACGACACCCTCGCCCGCCTGGATAAGCTCTTCACCACCCAGCGACGCTTTATCGCCGATATCGGCCATGAACTGCGCACCCCGCTGACCGTGATGCGCGGCAACCTGGATTTGATGCATCGCACCGATAAGAAAGACCCCGAGTCGATTCAAAGCATCGAAATGGAAGTCGACCGCTTGACCCGCCTGGTGGAGGATTTGCTGCTGCTGGCTCAGGCCGAAGTCGGCAAGCTGCCGCTCGATCGCCGCCAGATTGAATTGGATACTGTACTGCTGGAAGTCTTCGCGCAGATCCGCGTGCTGGCCGGTGGGCGCGTCGACGTCAAGATCGGCGAGATCGATCAGGTGCTGGTCTGCGGTGACCGCGACCGCCTCAAGCAGGTCGCGCTCAACCTGTTGGCCAACGCGGTCAAATACACGCCGGAGGGTGGCGCCGTACGCGCCGATTTATCCAAGGATGGAACCTGGGCTGTGCTATCCGTGCAGGATAACGGCCCCGGCATCCCCGAAGAGGATTTGCCCCATATCTTCGAGCGCTTTTATCGCGGTGATAAAGCTCGTCACCGTGGCAGCGACGGCACTGGTTTCGGCTTAGGCCTCTCGATTGCCTATTGGATTGTGCGTAATCATGGGGGTGAAATCACAGTTGATTCGAAGATCGGCAAGGGGACTACCTTCCATTTGCGCCTGCCACTGGCCGACGAGGATTGCCCTGAGCAAACTAAGGATTTGCGACTAACTGCGCCTCCGCCTGAGCGCACAAGCTAGCGCCCCCAGCCGCCAACCACTCGGCCAGCACCGGGCTCTCGCTGCGCCCTGCGGCGGCGTCCGCATAGATGTTTTCCCCCCAATAACGATAATCAATCGTCTCCTGCGCCCAGGCTTGCACCGGGCGGCTGGCGCCGTTGATGCCGCCGTTGTAGCCTGCCAGGGCCAGGCTGGCGTTGCCACTGAAGGCCGCCAGGGAGCGGGTCAAGTAATCTAATCCGCGGGCGGCGTTAGTGTTGGGGTCGTAAGCATTTTCGCCAGCCGCGAAGTGATAGGGCATCACCTGGAAGAGCCCCATGGCGCCGGCCCCTGAGGTGGCGCGCGGGTCGCCGCAGGATTCGATTTGCATAACGGTGGCTACCAGGTTGGGGTCCAGGCTGTGTTCGGCGGACCAGGCCAGGATTTGCGGTTCCCAGCGCAGCACCTGGCTGGCGAAGAAGGGCGCCAGTTTGCCACTTGGGGCAGGTGACGAAGGGCTGAAGAATGCAAGCTGCGTCAGACCCCAAAACAAGAGACCCCCGAATACCAAGGTGCTGAATAGCGGGCGTAAAAAGATGGAGAGGCAACCAGCGCTCTGGCTGACTGCCTCTCCATCGTCTGCGTATACGAAGTCTTCGAAGGAGGAGGAGGAAGGTTCGTATGGCATGTGAGATTGTCGTCGCCTAGTGAGCGGTGGTCGCTTAGTGAGCGACTTGGTCTTCCTTGCTGTAGCCGTTCATGCTGTGCGCCACGGCGGCGTTAGCGGGCTGTGCCGGGCTGCGGCGCACCGGCTGGTTTAGCGGTTGGCGGCGTACGGCCGGCACGCTGTTGCGGTCACGCGGTTCGGGGCGGCTAAAGATCTGCTGCCCGGTATTGATCAGGGTGCCAATGATCAGGACGCGGATCATCCAGACCATCACCGCCACAAAAGCGGGCACGAACTTCAGCAGTGCTTCGCGGCTGACGATCCCGTTGCCCAGCGCACCGTGCTGGATGATGGCGATCGAAACGCCCCACCAGGTGAGCGCGGCGTTCATCGTGGCGGCCAGCAGCCAGGCGCCGAAGAGGTACCAGACCTCGAGGCCGCGCTTGGCCAGGTTGCCATTGCTGAACATGTGGGCGATGCCGGCAAAATCGATGGCGCAAAAGGCCAGCGCCAGGGCGGTGGCCCAGTTGATGCCGCCGAAGGTCAGCGTGCCGATCAGGTCCGTGAGGGCGAAATCGGTGGTGCTGAAATTGAACAGCTCAAAAGCCAGCAGGGCGCCGACGATGAGCGCTCCCCAGGCCAGGTTGCGGTGCAGTTTGGCGGGGATATCGAAGTGGCGTAAGAAACCTTTGTTGATCATCTCTGCTCCTCTGCCCTTGCGGGCTAGAAAGTTTGTTCTAACTTGACAGGATTATAGAACAAAAGTGCGAACAGAGTCAACAGCACCCCTTGGGGCGCGCCGCTGGAGTCACCGCATATTTGGGGTTTTGGAGGATGGCGATTAATTTGGTGTTCTATAAAATGGTGCGAATCTGGCCGATTTAACCGCGCCCGATCGCCTTCAAAAGCGCCCCCGGCAGCCCGTAGCCGGCCCACACCGCGAGCAGCCCCAGCAGGGCGCTGCCGCCCACGTAGGCCGCCGCGGCGCCGATGCGCGCTGCCTGCAGCAGCAACAGCGCCTCGAGGCTAAAGGTCGAGAAAGTGGTGAAGGCGCCCAGCAGGCCGACCAGCAGCAGGGCTTGCCACTCGGCCGGCAGGCTGCCGCGCGCCACGAAGGCTGCCAGCACCCCGATCAGCAGGCAGCCCAGCAGGTTCACCGTCAGCGTACCGTAGGGAAAACTCAGGCTGCCCGAGAGCGCCTGCGCCCGGCCGCCCAGCCAGTAGCGCGCGATGGCGCCCAGTGCGCCGCCCACGCCAATTAACAGTAAATTGCCCATGCAGGCATCCTCCGTATTGCGATGTCAAGAGTAGGGTAGGAGTTATCAGCCGGATGGGCACTTAAGGGCGAACTCCATCGCCGCTGGGCGGGATTATAGCGGAAGGGATGGTGGGCAGATTTGTGTCAGAGACCCGACGAGCTGGGCGCTATCCTGCCCAGCTCGTCCTTCGGGAGAAGGGGTCCAAGCCTTCGTTGCCCCGACTCTAGACTCGTTGCCAGGTTGTGGCAACTGGATTCGCAGGGGAGTTTGGGGAACTGCGGGAGCGTGGCGTAGCCAAACTCCTGAGGCGAACGCTAGCCCGCCTAGGCTGCCCCCGGCCGCAGGATGCCGAAATGTTGTTCCTAGTGCAACTGTCGATGGCGAGGACCAACCCAGAGATTAGTTGTCTATTGAGGTTTCACCAAAATAATCGGAATCAAGTTCTTTTAACTCGTATTCAGTCCTTATGGTCACACCCACTCCATAGTCAATCATTAGAGATGTTAGACGCTTTCCATCAATCAGCACAACTTTAGTATCTATGTTTGAAGCGTATTCGCGGGCCTCATTTGAAAAACGAGTTGTGGTAATGAATATCCCCTTCTTTGCACGTTGACCTTGTAGGGCACCTACAAATTTCTGGATTTCGGGGCGACCAACAACACTATTTGCGTCCCATTTCTTTGCTTGCACGTAGATTGTATCAAGGCCCAATCGGTCTTCATCTATTATTCCATCTATTCCTTCGTCGCCACTCTGGCCTACCGCGCGGGCTGCCTCTCGTTGTGAGCCGCCGTAGCCCATTTTCACAAGTAGTTGAACAACCAGCTTCTCGAAAAAACCTGGGGTACTGTTCAAAACGTAGGAAAGCAATTCTTCCGATAAGTCATTTCTTATCCTCTGGTAAGCATTTTCAAGTGCTTCTTCAGGAGTGAGGCCTTCAAGATTCTCCTCTTGCACTTCTTCATCGGTTTCTTCTTTAACCGTTTCCCGGAATTCAACGTATTCTGGAAACTTCCTGAGAAATTGCATATCAATTCTTGATGGTTTCTCCTCTAGCACTTGTCTTCCACGGCCGGTGATTTGAAAGTAACCTCTTTTAGGATCTTCCAGCAGACCAGCCTTCTTTAAGTAGGTTCGAGCCCAACCGACTCTGTTATAAAAAACTGGTTGTTGACCACTTGGTAAAAGCTTGCTAACTTCCTCCTCGGACAGCGAAAAATGTCCAGAGAGTTCATTTACAGCTTCGTGAATATGATGTACCTTTCCGTCGCTGGCCAATGTCAGCAATGGAAGCATAATGGATTGGAAATCAGGTATTGGCATTTTTCCGGTCCTCTCTAGCAAGGTTTTTCACCCGCATAGCCTCGAGCACGAAGGTTTGTAGTGCCTTTGGAAACGAAGGTGCATTCAATTGGCCAATTAGCAATACTAACGCTTCCGGCCTCCCGTCCTGTACTGAGACTTTTTCGATATTGAAATTCGAAAACACGAAATCGTAGGGAATCCTGCCGTTTGCATTGAAGTTGCCACGATGGCCAACAAAGTAGTTTCCGTCACTATCGAGCAAGTAGACTCCGCCGGTCCTGCGGTTTCTGCCATTTAAAGGGGGATTAATTTCGCAATCAATGTTTGTATTTCCGCTTGGATGGCCAATTCCAAAAACATTCCAATAGCGATTTCCAGGTGATTTGCCCTCTCTGATCGGACCAAATCGGGCCCACAAATTAAGGTCTGCAATCCAGTTTACTGTTTCATCTAGATAGCCTCTTTGGAATCCTAGAGCTACACGGAAACTTTGATTTGATAGGGTCTCAATCGCACCAGAAAAAACTTGTTGAGCCGATTTAATTTGGTCTCGGTTTGTGATTATCTCCAACATTCGCCTCCCATTAGCAAAATATATTTAGTCATTAAAACCCCAAATCGCCCTTAATATCTTCCTCGCTGCGCTTCCCCCCGGCTCCCTTGCTCCCCAGCAGCTCCTTCCAAAACGCGTCATCATATCGGCGGCTTCTTACAGGTAGAGGCATTGGAACACCCCACCCTACAAGGAGGACCTCCTCTTTCGGTTGGAGCCTTGCCAGCATACCGCGCAACGCCTCGCGGCCGGCCAGCCCGCTCAGCACCGCGCGGATATCGTCGTCGTCGCCCAGCCAGCCGCTTACCCGCGTGCCCAGCTGCGACATCACCTCGTCGTAGATTTGGCTCGGGCGCTGGTCAATAATCAGCAGTGTCACATAATATTTGCGCAGCTCGCGCGCGATGGTGCTAAAGCTGGTCTGCACCGCCATCTCGCGGTTCAGCAGCTTGTGCGCCTCCTCCACCGCAATCACCAGCGGTTGGGGCTCGCCCTTGCCGCTGCTGCGATAGGCGTTGGTGCGCTCCTCCCAGGCCGCCCGGATGCGGCGCGTCAGCAGGTTGCTCACCAGCAAATAATCCAGGTCCGTCTCGTGGCGCCCAAAGGACAGCACCACGTGCTGCCCGGCCTCCAGCGCCTTGATAATCTCGCCCACGCCATCGGTGGCCGGTTCGGCCTTGATGTAGCCGCCATCCTCCGCTTTGGAGAAAAGCCGCCGCAGCTTGCTGTGCAGGCCCTCGGCCGCCATCACGTTCACGCCGTGCTCGTTGGCCCAGGCCGCCACGGAATCCGGAGCCGGGACGCGTTTGCCATCTTCAGATTCCACCATCGCCCCCGACTTCATCCCCATAAATTCCGCAAACCAGTTCGCGCGTCCAAAGCTGGCCGCCAGCGCCTCCAGCGTGGTCGGCGTGGTTTCCTTCAGGTTCAACTCGCGGGTCAGCAATTCCACGTCCTGCGGCTGGATGTCGCTCATCGCGATTTCCAGATTGAAGTCCGGCGTCTTGCCGCGGATTGTGGCCCCCGCGCCCAGGCCCACCACCCGCACCTTGGCCGGGAACTTGGTCTTCAGCCCCACCACCGGCTCGCCGGTATCCGAAGCCGTGTCGTCAAAGCCGTACTCGTTGTGCATGTCCAGCACCAACACCGAAGCCACGCTGTGGTGAATCAGGCCCGCCAGCAGCAGCCGCGTCAGGAAGCTTTTGCCGGTGCCGGTGGCGCCGAACACGCCGCTGCTGCGCTGCACGAACTTGCGCAGGTCAATTGCCACCGGGTGGCCCTGCTCGCGCGTCTCGCCAATTGTGAAATGGTTGTCCTTATCCGGGTCGCCGAAGATGAGGGCGATATCCTGCTGCCCGGCCAGGAATACGTCCGTGTGGTGCGGCGGGATGGTCTTGATGGGCAGCGGCCCGGGTGCATCGCGCAGCCCGGCCTCGATATCGGCATGCCACTGCTTCCATTCCGAGCTGCCTTCCGGCGGACCCTGCTCGGTCATCAGCGCCGGCAGAATCTCCAAATCAGTGAACAGCGTGCGCCCATAGAACATGCCCGCCAGTGACTCCGGCAGCCGCTGGCTGCTGCGCTCGCTCGCGTAGCGCGGGTCCAGGGCCGAGAGGCGGATATCCGTAATCAGGCCATGGAACAGCCACTCGTCGCGCTCGCCGCCAATCACGACGAACTCGCCTTCCTGCACCGCCTGGGCCGGCACCTCCAGCCGCGCGGTCAGGTTTTCTTTCAGCCCACCGCTGACCACAAAGCCGACTTTCTTTCTGCCCTGGATTTCATTGTTATCTTGTTCTGCCATGATGCCTGTCCTATGTCTGTGTGTCACTCTGAGCGTAGCGAAGAGTCACTCCGTTCCACTAGCCTTCTCGCCAGCTGGCTAGTCCACCACCGCCGCATCGCCGAGGGCGCCTAGTACTTCCATCAGCACCGCATAATCATCCCGCAGCAGCGTCATAAGCTCCTGCACCGCCGACTGGGTCCAGCCCGCATTGCCCGCCGCCTGGTGCGCGGCCGCCGCCTGCTGCACGTGCGCCGCCACCAACTCGCTCACCGGCAAATCGCTATCCCGCAGCAGGTGACGCAGGTAGCCGAAACCTGCCCCGGTGAACGCGGCAATTTCCTCAGTAGCGCACTCTTCAATCAACTCCAAGCTCAACGGCGCGCGCGGCGGCAGCAGGTGGCTGATAGTGCCGCCCTGGCCATAGCCCACCGCCAGCACGCTGATTTCCAATGGCACGGTGCGGTTGGTACGGTTGTCGGCGATTACCGTGGGGTCCACCCGCGGGGCGGTGACCAACTGGCGCACCAGCCCGTCGTCCACAATCGATATATCGTAGACCAAGCCGTAGATGCTGTTCTGGCCCAGCGGCGCCTTCACCAGCCCGCCAAACCGCGGCGTTTCCTGGTCGGTCACCGGGCTGCCGGCCACAAAGCCGCTGATGTTCGAGCGGAGTAAGTAACCTACCTCATAAGTTCGTTCTGCCATCGTTTACCTGCTTCCTGATGTTAGACGCCGGACGTTGGACATCATCGCCGCCGGCCTTCTAAATCCTTGGCGGCCTGCTTCTGTGAGGGGCCGCTGGACTCAATCCCCTGGGCTTGCAACTCGGCCAACAACATCTGTGTGACCTGCTCTTTTTCCTCGCGAATCACCACTGCGATTTCGTGGGCGCGGTGCAATGCATAAGGATAACGCAGCCCGCCCAGGACCTCGCATTGCGCCAATAGGCTGGCGTGCAGCGCGTCCAGCTGTGGCGCGTCCTCCGCCACCCAGGCGGGCAATTCCACCCGCGCCAGCCAGGGCTTTTCTGCGCTGCCCACATTCAAATAGAAGAAGTGCAGTCCCAGCGGACCGGCGTATTTGGGCGCCAGGTGCGATTGGATGGCGAACAGCGCCGAACGCTCGCCCGGCCCCAGCCGCCCTTTGAACAGGTCGTTGTCGGTCACCCCGCGTAGCGGGCGCAACTTGCGGATGTCGCCCAGCTTGTCCTGCTCGGTCATCGCGATTTCCAGGGCACGCACCACCAAATCGGCCCGTGGTTTGTCCACATAGCCGGCGGTGATGCCGCCCAGCGAGTGCAATTCCTCCAGCGCCTTTAGGTAATCCACCAGGCTCTGCTGGAAATGGCTCTGTTCTTCCACATCGCGGCTGCGTCCGCCCCACAATTCCAGCGGGCCGTCGGTCAGCGTAATCACGGGATTCGCGCTGGCGGCTGCGGCCAGCTCTGCTAAAAGCACCCGTTCCGCCTTGTCGCGCTCCAGGCCCACTTGCTCTTCGCTCAGGCTGCCGGTCGCGGTGTATTCGGCGAAGTGCAATTGGCTGCGGGTCAGCGTCTCCGGCGCCTGGCCGCTGCCGGGCAGCATGGTGATGGCGCCTACATTTATCAGGAAGTAATTGACCGCCTCGTGGCGGCTGGGGCTGATTTGCGAACCGTCGGCGGCAATCAGGGTCGCGCCATCCGGGGCAGGGGGCCGCGGGAAGGAGTGAGTCAGCGCCTCCGTGGTGGGCTTGGCCGAACGCAGCCAGCTATCCTGGGCGGCCGCCAATTCCACCTTGGCGCGCAGCGCTTCCTGCTCTTCCGCGTTGTGCTCGAGCAGTTCGCCGGCTTTCTGGCGTAAGGCCTGCAGGCGCGCTAGCTCGGCCGGCGCCCCGGCGACAATCTCTTTTATCTGCTGCTTGACAGCTAAAAAATCTAAGGGCATAATGAATTAGAACGTTTGTTTGATATTGTACTCGAACAACAAAAATCACGCATGGAGTTGCCAGCGGCAACTCCACAAGGTTACGCAGTAACCGACGTTACGTAGTAACCGACATTTTAACTCGCGAATCGCACCGAAGGCCGACTTTGGGAACTGTAGACTGATAAAGGAGAGCAACATGCACGAATCCAAGGGTTCCTTCAACGGCTATTTCCGTAGCCCTCAGGGCAACAAAGACCAATTCACCCTGCGCCAGGAAGACGACCAGTCGGATGCCGACTTCGTCGCCCGCGTGCGCGCCTTTAACGACTTGCTGGCCGCTAACGGCTGGACGGAGTGGAACGGGAGCGAATCCTCGGCTCCAGCCGCCGCCTCGCCCACCAGCAACGGCAACAGCTTCGAGGTCGAGAGCATCAAACTGGCCGCCGGCGGCGAGCATCCCCGCTGGGTGGTGAAGGGCGGCAATTTCCTCAAGTATGGCGTGACCTGCTGGCCCGAGACCCTTGAGGCGGCTGGCATCGCCGATAAGCTTGACCCGCTCAAGGAAAATACCCCCTCTGGCCATTGGGTTGCCCATTACACCGAACGCCAAAACGACGAAGGCCGCTGGGCGCCGGATAAGGTCATCCGCCTCGAACGGGTGGGTGGATAAGCCACCCCCCTTTCTCCGCATCCGTAGGGGAGGGTCGCAGACCCTCCCTCTGTGGCCATTGTTTCTACTACACGCTCATTGGAACAAAACCCTCCCGGGCCGCGTTCTGGTTATAAGAACCACCCAAGGAGTCCCCATGCAACGCATTCTGTACCTAGTTATTCCCCTGGCTATCCTGCTGGCCGCTTGCGGTTCGTCCGCGGACCTGCCCGCCGATGGCGCCACCATCGAATGGGCGCAGGCCGTCGAAATCCTCAACAGCGGTCAGGTCACCCAAATCTTCCAAACTCACGCTCTGGACGTCACTCTCACGCTGGAAGACGGCCGCCAACTGCACACAATTGAGCCACACATCGATGCCATCTTTCAGGAAATTGAAGCTTGCGGCGCGCCGTGCGCCGACATCTTGATGGCAACTGAGTAACTAAGGCTTCATCACCCCGCTCACCGGCGCATCCCAGCCCACCTGATTGTGTTCGGCAATCAGGCGGTCCCACAGCGCGGCCTGCGCCTGTGGCAACGGCGACGAGCGCCGCGTGCGCATATCGATATGAATTCCCAATAACTCGGTGGTGGCGGTCAGTTCGCCGTCGCGCTCGCGCAGCATGAAGTGCATAAAGTGCCACAGCTTGGCGCTTCGTGCGATGGCGCGCGTGAAAATCTGTACCTGCTCGCCCAGGCGTAATTCCGCCAGGTGCCGCGTGTATTGCTCCAAGGCAAAGCTACCCTGGTCGCCGCGGTGGTAGTCGCGGCCGAAGCCAATCTTGTTATAGAAACCCCAGGTGGCCATGTCAAAGAAGTGCGTGTACCACATCACGTTCATGTGCTGGAGGAAATCCAGATGCTTTTCTTCCACCGTGGCCGTATACGTCAGCGGTAATTTCGAGAAGTCCATGCGCGCATTATAGTTGCGCTGGGCAATGTAGTATCCTCTTTGGCGTCCTATGCCTGCCCTCTCTCTCAATCCCACCTTCAAAAAGCTCTGGCAGGCCAGCGCCCTCTCCAATGTCGGCGACGGCATCGCCCGTTCGGCCTTCCCGCTGCTGGCCGCTCTGCTCACCCGCGACCCGGCCCTGGTCGCCGGCTTCACTGTGGCGCTCTCGCTACCCTGGCTGCTCTTCTCGCTGCATGCTGGCGCGCTGATTGACCGCTGGGACCGGAAGCGCGTACTGGTCTGGGCCGCCGCCTTGCGCATGCTCCTGCTGGCCGCGCTCTCAATGGTTATCTTTGTCGACGCCATCAGCCTCAGCCTGCTCTATGTGGTGGCCTTCCTCTACGGCATCATCGAAGTCTTCTTCGACAATGCCAGCACCACCGTGCTGCCCGCTGTGGTCGAGCGCGGCGACCTTGAGGGCGCCAACAGCCGCCTCTACTCCACCCGTTATATTGGCAACGGCCTGCTGGGCCCCACCGTCGGCTCTTGGCTCTTCACCCTCTTTGCTGGCCTGCCCTTTCTGGTGCACGGTGGCCTGCTGGTCTTCACCACCTACCTGGTGGCCAGCATGCGCGGCCGCTTCGGCGCCGACGATGGGGAGGCCGAACCCAGCGCCGGCATCCTGGCTGACATCCGCGTGGCGATGGTCTGGCTGCGCGAGAACCGCTTGCTGCTCAACCTGGCCTTTGTCGACGCGGTGCTCAACATCTTTGGCCGCGCCGGGCGCGCGATCCTGGTGCTCTACGCCCTCGAAATCCTGCTGATTGGCGAGCAGGGCTACGGCATCCTGCTTTCGGCCGCCACCATCGGCGGCCTGTTGGGCACCCTGGTCGCCGCCCCTATAAGCGAGCGCACCGGCTCCGGGCGCGCCATCCTGGCCTCTATCCTGCTGATTGCGCTCAGTTATCCGCTGATGGTCGCTTTCAGCAATCCCTACATCACCGGCTTGGCGATGGGCATCCGCTCCTTTTCCATCCTGCTCTGGAATATCAATGTGGTCTCCCTGCGCCAATCCATCGTGCCCGACCACCTGTTGGGGCGTGTTAACAGCGTCTACCGCGTGGTTGGCATGGGCGCCACGCCCATCGGCGCCGCACTTGGCGGCATCCTGGCGCGCCAATTTGGCCTCACTACGCCTTACTGGCTGGGCGGCATCGTCGTCTTTCTCACCTTTTTGGTGGCCTTGAACACGATAAACAACCACACAGTCGGTAAAGCCAGGTCCTCTGGCCCGGCTTGAGGCTACAATAAGACATGAATAAGCAAAAACCACCTCGAAACGGTCCTTGGCGGGGCACGTTCACCGACGGCAAATTGGAAAGCGAAGGCCAATACAAAGATGGCGAAAAGTCCGGGGACTGGACCTATTACTTTCGCAATGGTCAGGTAAAGGCCAAGGGCAGCTACCAGGATGGCCAGTTCACCGGCCTATGGCAGTGGTGGGGCGAGAACGGCCAATTACGCCAGGAGGGTTCTTTTGTTGATAGCCAGCAAGACGGCTTGTGGAAACGCTGGTTTAACAATGGTCAATTGTGGGACGAAGGTGAATACGCCGCCGGGAAGAAGATTGGACCCTGGAAAACCTATAACAAGCAAGGTGAGTTGACCAAAGAGAAGACCTATAAGGCCGACTGATTGGTGAGGAGCGCGCCCAGCCCCAGCGGGTTTTTAATCTTTGTAAGGCCTTTGGTATAATTTTTTTGTTAGGCTGGTAGCACTTAACGACTCCCGTTTTCGGGGCCTTTTTTCGTAGGAGCACACATGGCATTGAAGAAAAAAGACCATCTGGAGCTATATCGCCAGATGGTACTCATCCGCCGGGTGGAGCAGCGCGCTGCGCAGCTTTACCAGGAAGGCAAAATTGGCGGTTTCCTGCACCTCTATATCGGCCAGGAAGCAGTCAGCACCGGCATCGTCTCGGTGCGCAAGCCGCAGGACCGCTTGATTACCGCTTACCGTGACCACGGCCTGGCCCTCAATGTGGGCATCAGCGCCAAGGAAGTCGTCGCCGAACTAATGGGCAAAGAGACAGGTGTTTCCAAAGGCCGCGGCGGCTCCATGCACATGGCCGATGTTGAGAAGAATTACTGGGGCGGCCACGCGATTGTGGGTGCGCACATCCCGGTTGCGGCCGGCATGGCCCTCGGCGACCAGTATATGGAAAACGACGGCGTCACCATCTGTCTGATGGGCGACGGCGCCACCAACATCGGCTTCTTCCACGAGGGCGTCAATCTCTCCGCCGTGTGGGATTTGCCCGTGCTCTGGGTAGTAGAAAACAACCAATACGGTATGGGCACCGCCGTCGGGCGCGCCTCGGCCGTCGAACAAATTCGCCAGAAGGCTGAAGGCTACAACATCCCCAACGCCCGCTTGGAAGACGGCATGCACATTATGAAGGTCCGCGAAGGCGTCGAACCCGCGCTGGAGCATGTGCGCAGCGGCAAAGGCCCCTATTTCCTGGAAATCATGACTTATCGTTTTGAAGGCCACTCGATGGGTGACCCCCAGCGCTACCGTGAAAAAGGCGAGGTCGAGAAATGGGAAAAGACCGACCCCATCGGCATCTACAACAACTACCTGACCAGTGAAAAGATTGCCACCAAGGCCGACCTGGATAAGGTTGAACAGGCGGTTGAGGATGAAGTCGCCGAGGCAGTGGAATTCGCCGAGAACAGCCCCGACCCGGCTTTCGATACCCTCTACGATTATGTTTATGCGGAGGGTGAATAATGGCTCAGATTAATATGCGCCAGGCCATCTCCGATGCACTGTGGGAAGAGATGGAGCGCGACGAGAAAGTCTTCATCCTCGGCGAAGAGGTCGGTGTGTGGGGTGGCACCTACGCGGTCACCAAGGGCTTTTACGAGCACTTTGGCGAGAAGCGCGTGCGCGACACCCCCATTGCCGAAGCCGCCATTGTGGGCGCTGCGATTGGCGCCGCCATGGTCGGCCTGCGCCCCGTGGCCGAGCTAATGACCATCAACTTTGCCTTCGTGGCCATGGACCATATCGTCAACGAAGCGCCCAAGATGCACACCATGTTCGGCGGCCAGATGACGGTGCCGATGGTGATTCGCACCGCTGGCGGCGGTGGCCGCCAGTTGGGCGCCACCCACTCCCAGACCCCCGATTCGGTCTTCGCCCATTTCCCGGGCCTCAAGGTGGTCTCCCCCGGCACCCCGGCCGATGCCAAAGGCTTGCTGAAGACCGCTATTCGCTCGGAAGACCCGGTGATGTTTATTGAGCACGCCGCCATGTACCAGGTCAAGGGCGAAGTCCCCGAAGGTGAGCACCTGGTGCCAATTGGCGAATCCAAGGTACAGCGCGAAGGCAGCGATGTGACCATCGTCAGCTACAGCCGCGGCCTGCAGCTTTCCATTCAAGCCGCCGACCAGTTGGCCAAGGACGGCATAGAAGCCGAGGTGGTCGACCTGCGCACCCTGCGCCCGCTGGATCTGGGCCCAGTGCTGGAGTCCTTCAAGAAGACCAATCGCATGGTCACCGTCGAAGAAGGCTGGGGCACCTACGGCATTGGCGCCGAGGTGGCCGCCCGCGTCTACGACCAGGCCTTTGATTACATCGATGCGCCCATCAAGCGCGTCGCTCAAAAAGAAGTGCCGCTGCCCTACAACCAGGCCCTGGAACAGCATGCGCTGCCCCAGGTGGCCGACGTGGTGGCCGCGGTGAAAGAGGTCGTCTAATGGCCGACATCATTAATATGCCCAAACTGGGTTTCGATATGGCCGAGGGCACCCTGGTGCGCTGGGTCAAAAAGGAAGGCGACGCCGTCCAGGAAGGCGAGTTGCTCGCCGAAATCGAAACTGATAAGGCCACCGTCGAAGTTGAATCGCAATATAGCGGCATTGTCCACAAGCACCTGGTTGCCGAAGGCGCTGCGGTGCCGGTGGGCCAATCGATTGCCGTGGTCGGCGCTGAAGGCGAAGACATAGATGTCGAGAGCCTAACGGCCTCCGCCTCGGATGAGGGCAATGGGGCCGAACCTGCTGCTGAAAATGTCGAGGACTCACCTAGTAGTTCAATAGAAGAATCGACTAGCCAACCAGCAGCTCAATCAACTAGCCGACCAGCCGACCAGGCGACATCTTCAAACGGCAGCCTGCCCGGCGGCCTGCGCGCCAGCCCCCTGGCACGCCGCATCGCCGAGGACAAGGGCGCCGATTTGCGCGCCATCAACGGCAGCGGTCCCCAGGGCCGCATCGTCAAGAAGGACGTCGAAGCCTTCCTGGCCGGTGGCGGCGCCAAGGCCATGCCCGGCCTGCCCGCTATCCCGATGGCGGATGCCGGTCCCATCCCGGCCGACGAGCGCATTCCGCTCACCCGCCTGCGCGCCGCGATCGGCCGCCGCATGGTGCAATCCCGCACCGAGATTCCCCATTTCTACGTCACCCATGAATACGATATGGGCCGTGTGATGGACGCCCGCAAACAGGCCAACGCTGTGCTGCTGGGTAGCGATGAAAAGCTATCGGTCAACGATTTCATTATCAAGGCCTCTGCGCTGGCCCTGCGCCAATTCCCTAACCTGAACGCCTCCCTGGATGGCGACGCCGTGCTGCGTCACGGGCATGTCAATATCGGTGTGGCCGTGGCCGTTGAAAATGGCCTGCTCACTGTGGTATGTCACGACGCTGACCGCAAGCCTCTGCGCCAGATTTCCATGGAAGTGAAGCAAATGGCCGAACGGGTGCGCTCCGGCAAGGTGCAGGCCGACGATATCGAAGGCTCGACTTTCTCCATCAGTAACCTGGGCATGTACGATGTGGCCCAATTCGTGGCCATCGTCAACCCGCCGGAAGCCGCCATCCTGGCCACTGGCGCCGCTCAACAGGTGCCCGTGGTCGATAACGGCGAAATCCGCCCCGGCTGGCGCATGCGCGCCACCATCTCGGTCGACCACCGCGTCAGCGATGGCGCCGAGGCGGCCCAGTACATGCAGGCCCTGGCCGGCTACCTGGAGAACCCCGTATCGCTCTTCATGCAGTAACGGACAGCGCTTTCG
>OMJR01000079.1 GCA_900299355.1 Anaerolineaceae bacterium | reverse complement strand
GGTGATCGCCGCGGTCAGCGTGGTCTTGCCGTGGTCGATGTGCCCCATCGTACCCACGTTCAAGTGCGGTTTACTGCGATCGAATTTTTCTTTGGACATTCATCGTCTCCTTACAGATGATTGCTTTTTTCCTGTTCCGAGAGCCCTCAATGGGATTTGAACCCATGACCTCATTCTTACCAAGAATGCGCTCTACCCCTGAGCTATGAGGGCGATCGCCGGACAAAGGCCAGCGATTCAGGAGAATGTGCTGCGCACATTCTCCACTACCGCTTTGCGATCTTGCGGCTTTGGCGCAAGATTCAGGAGAAACTCGCGGCGCTCGTTTCTCCAAATTTTTTGCGACCGCTGACATTCGATCAACAAAGGCAGCGATCATGAGTCGACCTTGTGTTAGCTGTGCCGACCAGTGGACAGGGAGGGATTCGAACCCCCGAAGGCGTACGCCATCTGATTTACAGTCAGACCCCGTTGGCCACTTGGGTACCTGTCCTTAATTCCGCTGCGGGTGAGCAGCGCTCCCAAGCAACGGAAGCCGACGATGGGAATCGAACCCATAACCTACCGCTTACAAGGCGGTTGCTCTACCGTTGAGCTACGTCGGCATGTTTCCATGTTAAAAACACGCTTGTTTCCAAGCGTGAGGCATTATACCAAAGGCCCCCCTGCCTCCGGCATTGAGACATGCCGCGAGGGCCGAGTCTATCAGCATATTAATCGAGAGTCAATAGTGCCGGATTGCTCAATCAGCGCGGCGCGCCTGGGCGGCCAAAAAGAGGGCAATCGAGCCGGCCACGGCGGCATTTAATGAAGCCACCTGGCCGCGCATCGGCAGCCGCAGCAACAGATCGCAAGATTCGCGCACCAGGCGGCGCATGCCCTCGCCCTCGCTGCCCACCACCAGCGCAATCGCGCCATCCAGGCGTACGCGCTCGGGTGGCTGTGCATCGGCGCCGGCGTCCAGCCCGATCACCCACACATCCGCAGCCTTGAGCTGGTCGATCGTTTGGGCCAGATTGGCCTGGCTGATCAGCAGATGCTCGCTGGCGCCGGAAGAGGCGTTGACCACCGCCGGGGTGACAGTGGCTGTGCGCCGGTGAGGCAGTACGACGCCATGCACGCCCACCACCTCGGCGGTGCGCAGCAGGGTGCCCAGGTTTTGCGGGTCTTGCAAGGTATCCAGGAGCAGCAGGAAGGGCGCCTCGCCACGCTTGCGGGCCTGGGCCAGCATCGCGTCGACCTCAGAATAAACGTAATCGCCCACCTGCAGGGCCACACCCTGGTGGTTTTCACCTACGCGGTTCAGTTCGGGTTTTTTGACGGGTTTGGGAGCGATTTGGCATTTACGGGCCAGCGCTACGATCTCATCCAGGCGCTCGTCGGCTTGCAAACCTTCGGCCAGCCACAATTGCTTGAAGGCACGGCGGCCGGCCCGCAGGCACTCATAGACCGCGTTGCGCCCGTAGATCCAATCGGCCACGGGTCAGGCCCAGTGCCAGCTGCTGCCGCCGGCGCTGTCTTCCACAATCACGCCCAATTCAGCGAGTTGATCACGGATCTGGTCGGAAATATCCCATTGCTTTTGCGCGCGGAACATCTGGCGCATCGCCAGAAGGCCTTCAATCAGGCTGGCAGCATCGCCCTGATCCACCTGGGGCGCATCGCCTTCCAGCTTGGCCGCCATCTCGGTATAGAGCGCGGCGAAGGGTTCGGGGTCAGCGTCGGTGGCGGCGATTTTCTCCAGGCGCAGGCCCAACACGCCGGCCAGTTCCAATAACACGGTTTGAGCGGGGCGCAATTGCTCGTCGCTGGCGCCGGCATCCCGGCTCTGGTTGATTTGGCGCACCAACTCGAAGAGCGCTGCAAGGGCGGCGGAACTGTTGAAGTCGTCGTCCATGGCGTTTTCGAAACCAGTGCGCGCATCCGCAGCGGCGGCTTCCAAATCCACATCATCCACGCCACTGGCGCCGGGCAAGGCGGGACGCAATCCGCCCCGCAGGCGTTCGAGCCCGCGGCTGGCGGCCTCCACGGCTTCGTCGCCGAAGGTTAGCGGGCCACGGTAGCTGCCGCCCAGCACCATCATGCGCAGCACGTCGGCGTCATGGTCGGCGAGAAATTCTTTAATCGTGATCAGGTTGCCTAAGGACTTGGACATCTTCTCGCCCGACAACTGCATCATGCCGTTGTGCATCCAGAAGCGCGCAAAGGGCTTGTGCGTCAGGCTTTCGGTTTGGGCAATTTCGTTTTCGTGATGGGGAAAGATCAGGTCGTTACCGCCGCCGTGGATATCAATCTGTTGGCCGAGGTGGTTCAGCACCATCGCTGAGCACTCAATGTGCCAACCGGGCCGGCCCGGCCCCCAGGGGCTGTCCCAGGACGGCTCGCCTTCTTTGGCGGCCTTCCACACCGCGAAATCCATGGGGTGCTCTTTGCGTTCGTCCACGCCAATGCGGGCGCCCGCCTGCATATCCTCGAGCTTGCGTCCGGACAATCTGCCGTAGTCGTCCTTCTTCTCCACCCGGTAATACACATCCCCGCCAGCCTCATAGGCGTAGTCGTCATCCATCAGGCGGGCGACCATATCAATGATCGCCGGGATTTCCTCGGTGGCGCGCGGAAACACGGTGGCCGGCAAAATATTCAATTCCTTGAGGTGCTGATCGTATTCCTTGATGTAGCTCTCGGCCAATTCGTGCGGGTCGCGGCCTTCGTGGTTGGCGCGCTGGATAATCTTGTCGTCCACATCAGTGTAGTTCATCGCGTGGGCGACTTCGTAGCCACGGTATTGCAAATAGCGGCGCACGATGTCGAAAACCAGCGTGGACATGGCGTGGCCGATGTGGGCGCTGGCGTACACCGTGGGGCCGCAGACATACATGGAAACCTGGCCGGGTTTCAGCGGCTCGAAGGTTTCCTTGCTGCGGCTGAGGGTGTTGTAAATCTGTAAAGCCATCTTACTTGCGTCCGCGGCGGCCCTTCGCCTTGCCCTCAGGCTTGGCAAAAATCATACGGCCAGCCGCCGTTTGCAGCACCTTGGTCACCGAGGTTTTGACTTCCTGCCCAATGTGCTGGTCGCCATCCTGGACAACCACCATGGTGCCATCCTCCAGGTAGCCGACGCCCTGTTTGGCTTCGCGGCCTTCCTGGATTACGCGCACGGTCAATTCTTCGCCGGGCAGGAACACCGCCCGCACAGCGTTGGCCAGTTCGTTGATGTTGAAAATTTGCACACCCTGGATTTCCGCCACGCGGTTCAGGTTGAAATCATTGGTCAACACCGGCGCGTTCATTTGGCGGGCGAGGATCACGAGCTTATCATCCACCTCGCGGGTGCCTTCCACATCAATATCGCTGATTTGCACGGAGAGCTTGGGGTCTTTCTGCAGCGCAGTCAGCACTTCCAGGCCACGGCGGCCGCGCTGGCGGCGTAGTGCGTCGCCGGAATCGGCCACATGCTGGAGCTCATTCAGCACAAAACGCGGGATCAACAGAGTGCCGGACAAGAAGCCCGTGCGAGCGATATCGGTAATGCGGCCATCAATGATCACGCTGGTGTCAATCAACACCACGCGGCTACCGCCGCCACCGCCGCCCTCACTGAAGGAACTGCCCCCTCGCCCGGATAGGTAACCGAAAAAGGAGAAGATATCGTTCTGGCGCGAGATGAAGACCACTACGCCAAAATAGGAGACCAGCACGGCCACCAGGATCGGCAGCACCTGGCTAAAGGGCGCCGGCAGTAAGGAGAGGGGAAAGGCCAACAGGCCGCCGATAATCAGGCTGACGATCAGGCCGATGATGCCGGCCACCAGCGAGCGCGCCGACAGCTGGGCCAGGGTGGCCCGGACGGTGCGGATCGGGCGAATGGTAAGCCAGGGGGTCAAAATCAGGCCGACCAGGGCGCCAACCCATCCCCCCACCTGAGACCAGAAGGCAGGGTCTTTATCCACAAAGGGTGCCAAAAATTCTCCGAAGTACACGCCCCCCGCGGCAAACAACAACATACCAACCAAACGGTATAAGAACTCGATACTCATATAACTCCTTGTCTCTGCTCCCCTCCCTTTTAAGCAGCAAGAGCGCAGGCACCTGCGCTCAACCCGGGCCGCCGGCCCCAGATAGGCGGCGACATTTCGGCATACTCCTTATTCAGCTGAAATAAGTGCAGCGCCAGCCCGGGTTGTGGGCATGGAGCAGAATAAATCCGAAAATAAGTTCACAGCCATGTTAACATGCGGCCCCCCATGCGTCAATGTAAGCTTGTAAGACTTTCGTAAAAGCGCCACTTTTGGCCAGACAGAACATCAATTTCTGGTACGATGCAGCCAATCCAAACCGTCCAAACAGCATGAGATCATCCGACCACATCATCCAGGTTAGCGACAACGACTTCCCCTATGAAGTGCTGGCACATTCATCCCAGCGCCCAGTCGTGGTGTTGTTTGGCGCTGACTGGGACCTGGGCAGCCGCGCGCTTGAACCCCAACTGGAGCGCCTGATCCACGACGGGCAGGGCCTCTACCGCCTCGCCAAAGTGGACGTAGATGCCAACCCCAGCCTGGTGCGCCAATACAAAGTGCAATCCATTCCGGCGGTGAAAGCTTTTCGCAATGGGCAATTGGTGGCTGAATTAAACGGCCAGCGAAGTGAGAGCCAGCTGAACCAATTCTTGCAGTCCCTGTCCCCGGAACCGGACGACTTGTCGGTCTCCAAAGGCAAGCACCTATTGTCGAATGGCAACTGGGCTGGTAGCGCCGATCTGTTCCGCAAGGTATTGCGACAAGACCCGGATAACCCCCAGGCGCTGCTAGGACTGGCCCGCAGCCACCTGGCGCAAGGCCATCCCGAATTGGCCCTGCCGCTTTTGCGCGAGTTTCCGGCCAGCAGCGAGTACCCCATCGCTGAGCAACTGATCCCGTTGGCGGATGCCATGGCTGCTGCAGATGATCTCGGCGATGAGGAAGCGGATGATTGGGCGCCAATTTATGCCCACGCGCTGCGCCTCGCGGGGCGCGGCCAAATCCCGGCCGCGATTGATGGGGTGTTTGAGATCCTGCGCAGCGATAAAGCTTATCGCCAGGGCCAGGCGCGCAAAGTGGCGGTGGCTCTGCTGCATGTCTTGGGTGACGAGCACGAACTCAGCCGCGATTATCGGGCCGAGCTTTCATCCTTATTGTTCTAAGCTCGTTCTCGTGAATCAAAAAGACGGCCCTGTGGCCGTCTTTTTTTGTTTAGTGTTTGCCGTTGGAGGTCGGCACCAGCAACACTGGCAGGTCGCTCTGTTCCACGACCCGCTCGGCGACACTACCGGTAAAGAGCAGGTCTACCCCGCCGCGCCCTCGCGAAGTCAGCAGGATCAAATCCACATCCTGCTCCTCGGCCGCAGCCACAATCGTGCGCGCCGGATAGAAACCCTCCACCAGGGTGCGCACCTTGACGCCTTCCTGGCCCAAATCCTCGGCCACCGCCTCCAGAAAATCCTGCATCTGGCTCTCGGCACGTTGGCGCAGGCTTTGAACGACTTCATGGGCAGCACGGTACTTCTCGGTCTCGGGCACAGCCGGCACGCTGAGCAGCAGGATTTCGGCGCCAGTAGCGCGCGCCAGGCTGCGCGCATAGACCAGGGCAGCTTCCGATGGGATCGAGCCATCCAGTCCGACCAATACCCGTTTGAGCTTCTTGATTGCTTTGGGTTTTTCTGCCTGGGTAGCGATGACGACCACCGGCACCTGCAAAGCTTTCATCAGCTTCTTGGACGCCCCGCCCTCCAGCCAATGCTTCGAACCAGATTTGCCCTTGTCGGTGATCACAACTATGTCGATACCATTTTCCTCAACATAGGCTTTGGTGGCGTCGGCAATGAAGCCCGGGCGCACGTCAAATTGCACATCCAAACCTGCGGAGGTCAAATCCTTCCTAACGGAACTCAGATAGCTGCGGCGGCGTTCTTCGGTGACGGCAAATTCAGCCTTGAACTCATCCGTGTGATTCTTTACCGAAGAGAGCAGGTGCAGCTGGGATTTGGTTTGGCTGGCGAGCAGCTTGGCCATCGGCAGGGCTTGGGCGGCATTATCCGATCCGTCCAGCAAGACCACCAGTTTGTCGATCTGGGCGTGCTGTTGGCGCCACCGGCTGTGTTCGATCGGTTCCGGTTCCCAGGTGAGGGTCGGCGCGGCAGCTTCCTCGCCAGCTTCGCTGGGGGCGGCTGGCATTTGGCCGAAGCCAAAGCCGGCCAATTGGGCTGCATCCAGCGCTCCAAGATAATCCATCTCCGGCGTGGGCTCGCCCAGGCGGTTGCGGAAGTAGGTGAATGCAGCATACAAAGCGGGAATGAAAATCAGGAAGGTCCACGCGCCTTCAAAGAAGCGTTCTTCAAAAATGATGACCGTCGCCACCGTGGTCAACAGCGCGGCCAGGACCGTGCCGATCAGGGTCAGCAGTTTGCCAGTTTGATATTGCTGGCGCAATTCGCGCAACAGGCGCTTGGTAACCGCCCAACCAGTCATGCTGAGCAGGATGAACACTCCGGCCGCATAAATGGCCAGGTAGGTTTCCTCGTTGGTGCCGAAGAACAGATAGATCACCGTCACAAGGGCGACCTGGATCCATACCGGGCGGTCGGCGACCTCGAAGCGATTCTGCTGGCCCAGCACGGCCGGCAAATAGCGGCGGCGGGTGAGACCCAGTGAGAGATTCTGGATGCCCTGGGCGGCTGCCGCCGAGGCCGACATGAGTACCGCGATGCCCACCAGGGTACCCAGCAAGGGCAGCGGCGAGGGTAGCAGCGCGTCCATCGTCTGGGTAAAGACGGAGACATGTTCGTTGGTCGGATCGGACAACTGGTAAACGGCCGGGCCGACCACCAGCATGGTGACCGCAGTGGTGCCCATAATAATCAGCAGGCTGCTAAAGGCCTTATTGCTCTTTTCGGCATTGCTGCCGTCATAGGCCGCGACCAGGTTGGCGAAGACTTCGATGCCGGTCATCACCGCCAGAATGCGCACATAACCGCCCAGCGTGAAGTGGAAGTATTCACCTGAAAAAGCCTGAAAGTTGAAATCCGGCAATTGCAAACCGCGCTGCCAGATCGTGGCGCCCACCATAACCCACAGCAGCAACAGCACGCCCGCCGTTGCCGGGCCAAAGGCGCGCGCGGCCATCTTGGGGCCGCGGTTGACCAGCCAGCCGGTCAGTACCGAGAGGATGATGGCGACAAAGGTGCGATACTGGATCCCGAAAACGCGATCATTCAGCAACGGCAAGCGATCGGCGATAAAGGTAACCATCGCCGCCATGCTGACCAGGAAGGTAAGCGTGTACTCAATATAGGTGATGGCGGCATTGATCTTGACCGCCCAGCCGCCGAACTCCTCTTCGCTGAGGCCGCTGCCGCCGCTGCCATCGGTAACCCAGCGCATGACCAGGCGGTACATAGCCGAAACCACCGCAATGGTGAGTACCACCAGCCAGATAGATGTGCCGAAGGTCACCCGGGCAACGCCGGCGACGACAATCAAGCGCAAGAATGGGCCAAATACGTACAGGGGCGAGGTAGCGGGGTCGCCGCCGCCCGCCAGGGCGCCTTCAAAGGCGTTTTTCAGTTTGTGCGAAACGTGGGCCATCGAATCTCCAGGTAGTTGACAAAAAAACTTACCTGCCAAAACTTCGACAGGCAGGCCGTAAGCAGCACGGCAGTGCGTACTACGAGCAAAATTGTACTAAGAGGGTGATTGGGGGGCAAATCCCCAGGGCAAAAATCGCCTTTGCTTGCCAAAAGCCAGGCAGGGCGGTATGCTTGCCCGTTGCTGGATACCGCTTGAATCGAGTGTTGCGTGACCGAAGCCTACGCCGAAAACGACCAGATAACCCCAATCGTCGCAGACTACTTTTCGATAGAACAAGTCATTTGGGCGCGTCCCAAGCAGCCCTTTGTGGTGCGCTACCGCGGCCAACTCAAAACGGACGACTCAGCCAAAGCGCATGCGGCGATGACGGCGGCGCTGAAGCCGCACCGCATGCTGCCGATCTTTGCCGAAGAGGGCCGCGACCAGATCGTCCAGATTGTGGATCGGCTGCCGGAGCCCGCGCCGGCCAATCCCTGGGTAAATCTCATCCTGTTCCTGATTACCTTATTGAGTGTGGTCTTTGCCGGCGTGCTGTATAGCTATGAAGGGCCGGCACCCGTGGATACCGTGGGCTGGGTAAACTTACTGGTCAATAATTTTACGGTCGGTCTTCCCTTTGCCATCAGCCTGCTGGCCATCCTGCTAGCCCACGAATTCGGTCATTACCTAGCCGGCCGCTATCACAAGACCTCGGTCACCCTGCCCTATTTCCTGCCATTTCCCTTCAGTCCCCTGGGCACTCTGGGCGCTTTCATTCAATTGCGCGAGCCGCCGCGCAATAAACGCGTACTGCTGGATATCGGCCTGGCCGGCCCGCTGGCTGGATTGGCAGTAGCCATCCCAGTTCTGCTGTACGGGTTATCGCTATCCGAAGTCAGCACCTTGCCCGAATATATCGGCCCCGGGCAAGCCTTCAGCCTGGAAGGCAATTCGATCCTCTATCTACTGGCCAAATATGTCACCCAAGGCCAGTGGCTGCCCGCCCCGGCTGATTTCGGCGGCATGGAGCCGATTGCCTACTGGGTGCGCTACTTCTTCACCGGGCTGCCCACCCCATTGGGTGGCACAGATGTGCTGATGCACCCGATCGCCTGGGCTGGATGGGCCGGCCTGCTGGTGACCGCGCTGAATTTGATCCCGGCGGGCCAGTTGGATGGCGGTCACCTGCTGTATAGCTTGTTCGGCAACCAGGCCCGGCGCCTGCTACCCTTTATCTTGATTGGCCTGGCGGCGATGGGCTTCTTCTGGTCGGGCTGGTTCCTGTGGGTTTTCCTGATTATGTTGATGGGCTCGCAACACGCCCAGCCGCTGGATCAGATCACCAAACTGGATACCAAACGCAAATTACTGGCCGTGTTGGGATTAATCATCTTCATTCTGGCGTTCACCCCCGTGCCCTTGCGCGTGTTGCAAGGCCCCTTCTTCGGACCTTAGGGACGCGCCTCGGCCAGCAGGGTGACCGAAGCGACCTCCGGCCCCAAACTGTAGACATAGAAATCGAAATCAAGCCCGCCACCATCGCTTTCCCAGCGGCGTTGGCCCACCACGGCCCCTTCTTCATCATACGCCACAGCCAACACCCATACTGAACTGGCCGGCTGGCCGCCAGCCAAAGCCACGCTGCCGCGGACCTGGGCGGCCAGCCCGCTGGCGCTGATCAGGACCTGCTCGTTCTGGATCTCGGTGGCAATATAGCGGCCCGTGCCAATGGACACATAGGCGGTTAGCAGCCGCCCACGCAAGGAGGACCAACCCTCGGGCGGGGAGGCGACATAGGCAATCAAGGGCATACTCTCGCCGGGGGGCAGCAAGTTGAGCGGCGCGACCATATCCACGGTCAATAATTCTTCACCCGCCGCGGAAAAGAAGCGCAGCACACCGGATAGGTTTTCCAATGCCTGGGTTGAGTCGTTGCTGAGCAGCAGGAAGCACCACAATTCGCCCGCCGCGGTGGCATAGCAATCCGTGTCACTCTCGGTGACAGGCGCGGGGGTCGGGCTGGGGATTTCATTGGGGCCGTCACCATCCTGCTGGGGGATCAGGATCTCCTGGCCAATTGAGAGCAAGGTGCCGTTCAGGCCCGGATTGGCCGCCAGCAGGGCATCCAGGCTGATTCCGTAACGCTCGGCCAGGCCCAGCAAGGTTTCGCCTTCCACGATCGCGTGGGTCAGCGGGGTCGGCGTGGCCAGGGGCGGCTCGGTAAGCGCCAGGGTGGCAGTCAGCGAAGGTGTCGCGCTCAGTTGAGCGCCGATGTAGGGCGTCAGGGCGGGGGTGGATGTGGCTGCGCTTTCCGCAGCAGAGGCGCCGCAGGCGGCCAACACAATCAATCCAGCCAGGCCTATCAGGCCGCGTTTGGCCGCGGAATAAGGGCGCATGCGCGGATTATAACAAGCGCTTATCTTGTCCTTGTCTGCCCGCTATGCTAAACTCACGCCAGACTCATGAGCACAGATCAACGCTTACAACAGGCCATTGAGGCCAGCCAAAAGGGGGACCTGGAGCAGGCCCGCGAATTACTCCTGGAGCTGATGCGGGAGGACAACCGCGAGCCCCTCTACTGGCTGTTAATGAGTACGGTGGTGGAATCGCGCGACGAGCGCATCTATTGCCTGCACAATGTGCTCTTCTTGGATCCCGAAAACAGCGCCGCGATCCACGACCTGGAATTGCTGGGCGCACCTATGCCGGAAACGGACGAGGAGGCCCCGGAAGCCGAGCCCGCCGAGGATTGGCAGACGCGCGAAATCGCGGCCCCCAAGATCCCCAAAGGCGTGCGCAAACGCCAGGATGACCCGCTATCGATTGGATGGATTGCGGGCAGCCTGGGCCTGGGCTTGGTATTGATCCTGCTCGGTTACTATGCGGCCGCCAACGGCTTCTTCGATCAGTTCATGCAGGAAGACGCCACCCCCAGCGCCAATGCTTTCTTTATCCCCAGCCCGCGCGCCAGCGAGGTGGCCGGTGAAACCCCGGAGCCAACCGCGACCCGCGCGATTGTGGTGGTGCCGCGTGACCCATCCGAGTTGCTGGACGCGCCCTACACGCCTACGCCGCTGTATGTAAACACGCCCCACCCTGATAGCCCCTATGAGGATGGCATCGCCGCGATGCAAGCACAAAACTTTGAAGCGGCGATCGTGGCTTTTGAGGAACATTTGGCGGCCAATCCGGCGGACGCCGATGCGGCCTATTACCGCGCCGAAGCCTATTACCGCCTGGAGGATTTCCAGGCCGCTTACGATGGCTACAACCAGGCGATCAATATCAATCCGCAATTGGCCGCCGCCTACCTGGGCCGCGCGCAGAGTGGCGCCGAACTGGGCGTGCCTGATTCGGAGCGGCTGACCGACCTGAATACGGCGCTGCTGCTCGATCCTAACTTCGGCCTGGGCTATATCGGGCGGGCCGATTACCACCTGGACCGCGATGAAACCGCGGCCTCCCTGCAGGAACTAAACACGGCTGAAAGCCTGTTGCCGGATTCGGCGCTGTTGCACAACCGCAAAGCCCAGGCGCAGTTGCAAGATGAGAACTATTCAGCGGCGCTGCTCTCATCTCAACGCGCCTACAATATTGATGTAACTTATTTGGATAATTACCTAACCCTGGCTGAAGCCCAGCAAGCCAACGGCAACTATTCGGGGTCAATCGAAACCCTGCAGAGCTTCCTGAGCTTTGAGGGCGAAAGCGGAGAGGCCTGGGAATTGCTGGGCGTCAGCTATTACCTGAATAACAACAGCAGCCCGGCACAAGAGGCCTTTGACCGCGCCCTGGAGCTGGACCCCAACTTGCCCACCGCTTCCTATTACAAAGGCCTGGACGAAGAGAGCAAGGGCAACAACCAGGCGGCGTTAGGTTACTTCCGAGCCGCAGTCACCGGGCGGCCGGGTTGGTTCGAGGCACGCATCGCGCTGGCGCGCGCCTACCTGTTGGGCGGCAATCCGGGTAACGCCTTCCTGGAAGCCAATGCCAGCAGCAGCCTGATCGAGACCAATGAGCAGCGCGCAGCGCTGTATTACTGGCGGGCCACCATCCTGGAAACACTGGGGCAAAGCCAAACCGCCCTGGCCGACTGGCAAGCCCTGCTGGCTTTGCCGGCCGACGATGTGCCCAGCGATTGGCGCGCAGCAGCCGAAGAGAAAGTCAACCCCTAGACATCCAGCTTATCTTGCAAGGCCCTCGACGCAGGGCTATAATCGCTCCCGTTAAAACAAAGAACCGAGATAGCTATGCCTGTGTACACTTTCCGCTGTGAAAATTGCGGACATCAATTTGATAAACAACTGGGCTTCAGCGAGGCGGTCCCGGTAGCCTGCCCCAATTGCCGCAAACACGCCCTGCATAAGGTCTATAAGCCGGCCGGTGTCGTCTTCAAGGGTTCCGGCTTCTACGTTACCGACAAACGCTCGGCCAAATCCAGCACGGCTGGGCCGGGCACAACCAAGGACAACGGCAGCAAAGAGAACAAGGAAGAAAAGAAAGCCGAAAGCAAACCGGAGAGCAAATCCAAAAGCAGTGATGATTAAACAAAAAAGCCCCGCCAAATGGCGCGGCTTTTCCTTTATTGGGATTCAGGCATCTTCCAACATGCGCATGGCTTCTTCGGAACTGATCTTGCCGCTATCCAGGTCTTCCAGGATCTTGCGGCGATCTTCCTCGGAGAGCGCACCGCCGGCTTCCTGGCCCGGCTCGAAGCCCAGGGCCTTGATCACTTCATGCAGGCGGCTGCGGATGGTGGGATAGGACAGATTGAACTCTTCCTCCATGCGGGTAATCTTGCCTTCATTGCGCACGAAGGCTTCCACAAAATGGAGTTGTTCTTCGTTGAGGCGGGCAAAGACGCCGCTGATAAAGCGGCCCTCGATAGCCGTATCGCATTCCCGGCAGCTTAGCCGGTTGACGATGAGTTCGCCGCCGCAAACTGGGCATTCATGGGGAAGTGCGTGCATACATCAGTCCTTGATTGGAATGGGAGGATTATACACGCGGGTGCGGGCCAGCGCTCAGGGCGACACCCCGTCAATACGCAGGGTCGCCAGGCTGGCATCCAGGATCGGGATGTCGCCGTTGCCGCTCAATTCCAGGTAGAGGTCGGCGACCACGCCCAGGTATACAATCGCCTGGCTGCCATCGGTGGCCTGCAACAGGACGCGGAAGACAGTCACGCCACTGGGCAGGGTAAGCGTGCCTTCTTCCAAAATCGTGTTGCCAGAGGCCAGGAAATTATCGCGGCGCATCTGCACGCGGGCATCCAGATCGCCAACCGGATCCCAGGCGTAGAGCGCGATCTGCAGCACGCTGCCGCCTTCGGGGATCGCATCGAAGCCGGAGCCTTCCTGCTGCCAGGACACGATCTGAACATAGGAGCCGCGCGATTGGCTTTCGCCGCCGATAATGTTCCACTCGGCAGGGTAATCCAACTCAAAACCGTTGAGATCGTCACGGTAGGTAGCTGGCGTGAAAGGCAGGGCCGCCGCCTCGGGGGTGGCGGTTTC